>PLRX01000141.1 GCA_003164095.1 Acidimicrobiaceae bacterium
GTGGGGCTAACAAGAATCGAACTTGTGACCTCAGCATTATCAGTGCTGCGCTCTAACCAACTGAGCTATAGCCCCGCAAACCGGACTCTGACGCTACACCACTGTCCGGGGGTCCTCGGCGCCGACGACCGCCCGGCCCGGCCGATCGGACCTCCGCTCCAGGATCAGGCGTCGTCGCCCGATTCGCCGGCCACCGGGGCCACCGCGGCGACCGCATCGCCCTCCCCCAGGTTCATGACCCGAACGCCCGTGGCGTCGCGGCCCTGGCTGGCGATCTCCCGTACCGCCGTCCGGATGACCACGCCGGATGTCGAGATCAGGAGCAGCTCGTCATCGAGGCCGGCCATGAAGGCGGCCACGACGCGGCCGCGCTTGGCCGTCAGCTTGATGCCCCGGACTCCCTGGCCACCGCGTGCCTGACTGTTGAACTTGTCGACCTTGGTCCGCTTGCCGTAGCCCGCGTCCGTGACGATCAGGATGTCGGCCTCGTCGCGGGCGATGTCGCACGACACCACCTCGTCCTCCGGCTTGAGGCGCACACCCCGCACTCCGGCGGCATCGCGGCCCATGGCCCGCACGTCCTGCTCGGAAAACCGGATCGTCATGCCCGACGACGTCACGATGAACACGTCGTCGTCGCCGTGCGTCTCGACCACCCGGACCAGCTCGTCGCCGTCGCGGAGGTTGATGGCGATGAAGCCCTCGCGCCGCGACTTGTCGTACTCACTGAACGCCGTCTTCTTGATCTGCCCGTGCTTGGTGGCGAACACCAGGAAGTTGTCGGCCGGGAAGTCGCGGGTGCCGATGATCGCCTGAATGCTCTCGCTCGGCGCCAGCGGCAGGAGGTTGACGATCGCCGTCCCGCGGGCCGCCCGCTCCTTGACCGGGATCTCGAGGGCGCGGAGCCGGAACACCCGGCCGCGGTTGGAGAACAGCAGCAGGTGGGCGTGGGACGACGTGTGCACCACATCGTCGATCAGGTCCTCCTCCTTGAGCTTGGCCCCCTGCACCCCGCGACCGCCACGGGCTTGGGTCCTGAAGGCGTCGGCGGACACGGCCTTGATGTAGCCGGCCCGGCTCATGGTGACGACGATCTCCTCGTCCTCCACCAGGTCCTCGACATTCATGTCGCCCGGGTCGTGGGTGATGATCGTCCGACGCTCGTTGGCGAACTTCTGGCGGATCTCCCCCAACTCCCCCGCGATGACCCCGCGCAGCTTGGCGTCGTCGTTCAGGATGGACTCGAGCTCCGCGATCTCCTCGAGCAGCTTGGCCAGCTCCTCCTCGAGATTGGTCCGGCCCAGCCGGGTCAGGCGGGCCAGGGTCATGTCCAGGATGTGGTTGGCCTGCTCCTCGGAGAAGTCGAATGGGGCGGCGCGCAGTGCTTCGAGCGCCGCGGGCCGATCATCGGAGCCACGGATGGTGGCGATGACCTGGTCCAGCATGTCGATGGCCTTGAGGAGGCCTTCGACCACGTGGGCGCGGGCGCGGGCCTTGGCCAGCAGGAACTCGGACCGACGGGTGACGACTTCCACCTGGTGGGCCACGTAGTGGGTCAGCATCTGCGCCACGTTCAGCGTGCGCGGCACACCGTCGACCAGTGCCACGGCGTTGACGCTGAAGGTGGTCTGCATCGGTGTCTGCTTGAACAGGTTGTTCAGGACGACGTTGGCGTTGGCGTCGCGCTTCAGGCGGATGACGAGGCGGGTCTTGCCACCTGACGAGTCGTCCTGGGCCTCGGCGATACCGTCGAGGTCGCCGGCACGCACGAGGTCCTCGATCTTCTTGGAGACCGAGGCGATCGACGTCTGGTACGGCATCTCGGTGATGACGATGCGGGTGGCCCCGTCCCGTCCCTCCTCGATCTCGGCGACGGCGCGGAGTTTGATGGAGCCGCGACCGGTGCGGAGCGCGTCCAGGATGCCCTGACGGCCGAGGATGAGGGCGCCGGTCGGGAAGTCCGGGCCCTTGATGAACTCCATGAGATCGTCCGGCGTGGCGTCGGGGTGTTCGAGCAGGTGGGTCGTGGCGTCGATGACCTCGCCCAGGTTGTGGGGCGGGATGTTGGTCGCCATGCCCACCGCGATGCCCTGCGAACCGTTGACCAGCATGTTCGGGAACCGGGCCGGGAGGACGGTCGGCTCCTCGGAGGTGGCGTCGTAGTTGGCGGTGAAGTCCACCGTCTCCTGGTCGATGCCGTTCATGAGCTCGAGCGCGAGGGCGCCGAGACGGCACTCCGTGTAGCGCATGGCTGCCGGACCCTCGTCCGGGCCGGTGCCGCCGAAATTCCCGTGGCCGTCGATGAGCGGGTGCCGCATCGAGAAGTCCTGGACCATGCGGGCCAGGGCCTCGTAGATGGCCGAGTCGCCGTGGGGGTGGTACGAGCCCATGACGTCGCCGACGACCTTCGCGCACTTGGTGTGCGGTCGGTCGGGCAGCAGCCGCTGGTCGTACATGGAGTACAGGATCCGCCGGTGGACCGGCTTCAGGCCGTCCCGCACGTCGGGCAGGGCGCGGGACACGATGACCGACATCGAGTACTCGAGGAAGGAGCGCTCCATCTCCTCCTGGATCTCGATGGGCTCGATGAACCCGGTCACTACGTCGTCGGTGGTGTCGGAGCCCCCTCGGCCCTCGTTGTCACGTCCTGGCATCCACTGTCCCTGTCTGCGTCGCTGTCGTCTGCACCGTCTCGGTCACCTGCTCCACGCCTACCCTCCTCAGATGTCGAGGAAGCGGACGTCCTTGGCGTTCGTCTGGATGAAGTTGCGCCGGAGCTCGACGTCCTCGCCCATCAGCACCGACGTCACCTCGTCGGCGATGGTGGCCTGCTCGACGGCCACCTGGAGCAAGGAGCGCTGGCCCGGGTCCATGGTGGTGTCCTTGAGTTCGCCGAAGTCCATCTCGCCGAGGCCCTTCAGGCGCTGGAAGTCCGCCTTGTGGTTCGGGTGCTCGGCCAGGAAGGTAGCCCTGGCGTTCTCGTCCTTCAGGTAGATCTTCTCCTTGCCGACCAGTGTCGAGAAGAGCGGCGGCTGGGCCACGTAGACGAAGCCTCCTTCGACCAGCGGCTTCATCTGACGGAAGAAGAATGTCAGCAGAAGCGTCCGGATGTGGGACCCGTCCACGTCGGCGTCGGCCAGGATGATCACCTTGTGGTACCGGATCTTCGTGATGTCGAAGTCTTCGGCGAGGCCGGCGCCGATGGCCGAGATCAGGGCCTGGATCTCAGTGTTCTTCAGCATCTTGTCGATGCGGGCCCGCTCGACGTTGAGGATCTTGCCGCGGATGGGCAGGATCGCCTGGGTCTTCGGGTTCCTGGCGTCCTTGGCCGAGCCTCCGGCCGAGTTGCCCTCGACAATGAAGAGTTCGCTCTCCCGGGGCTCCTTCGACGAGCAGTCGACGAGCTTTCCGGGAAGGCCGGCGCCGTCGAGGGCCGACTTCCGTCGGGTCAGGTCGCGGGCCGACCGGGCGGCCACCCGGGCGCGGGCGGCCAGCAGGCCCTTCTGGATGATCTGGTTGGCCTCGCGCGGGTTCTCCTCGAACCACTCGGCCAACTTCTCGTTCGTGGCCCGCTCCACCATTGAGCGCACCGGGACGTTGCCCAGCTTGCCCTTGGTCTGCCCTTCGAACTGCGGGTCCTGCAGCCGCACCGAGATGATGGCGGTGATGCCCTCGCGGATGTCCTCACCCTGGAGGTTGTCATCCTTCTCCTTGAGCGTCCCCTTGGCCCGGGCGTACTTGTTGGCCACATTGGTGAGGGACTTCTTGAATCCCTCCTCGTGCATGCCGCCGTCGATGGTGGAGATGCCGTTGGCGAACGAGTGGATGCTCTCATAGAAGCCCGCGTTCCACTGGAGGGCGATCTCCACCTCCATCGCCTCCTCCTTCTGCTCGAACGAGCAGACTTTGCGGAAGAGCGCCTCCTTCGAGGCGTTGAGGTGCTTCACATAGTCGACGATGCCGTCCTTGTAGCGGAAGGACTGGGGTGGCTTGGCATCGGGACGGAGATCCTCGAAATGGATCTCGAGTCCCTTGTTGAGGAAGGCCATCACCTGGAGGCGCTCGACGACGGTCTGAGCCCGGAAGTCGATCTCCTCGAAGATGCTGGCGTCGGGCCAGAACGACACGGTGGTGCCGGTCCGTCCCCGGGGAGCCTTCCCCGTCACCGTGAGCTTGCCTTGGGGCGTGCCGCCGTCGGCGAACTCCATCACGTGGTGGTCGCCATCGCGGTCGATCTCCAGCAGGAGCCGGGTGGAGAGCGCGTTCACCACCGACACGCCGACGCCGTGCAGGCCGCCGGAGACCTTGTAGCCGCCACCCTCGCCGAACTTGCCGCCTGCGTGCAGGACGGTGAGTACGACCTCGGCAGCCGTCTTGTCCTTGTACTTCGGGTGGATTCCGGTCGGGATGCCCCGGCCGTTGTCCACCACCTTGACGCCGCCATCGGCCAGGAGCGTGACCTCGATCCGGTCGCAGTGCCCCGCCATGGCCTCGTCGACCGCGTTGTCCACGACCTCCCAGACGAGGTGGTGGAGGCCCGTCGGGCCGGTCGAGCCGATGTACATCCCGGGTCGCTTACGGACCGGGTCGAGGCCTTCGAGAACGGTGATGTCGCCCGCGTCGTACGTGGGTTCCCCCACGGTCGGTGCCTTGTCCGTCTTCAGCGCCACAGGCGCGCCCTTTCGCAGTGTCCTAGCAGGTGGGAACCAGTGTCCCGACGGGTTTCCGGTCGTGCGGTTTGCACCTCCGGACCCTCGGATCCTCCCCCGATTCCAATGACCCAGTGTAGCCGCCCGGTGTGTCCGACCGGACCGATGCTCCAGGGCTCGAGCGGCTCCCCTCAGCGCTGCACCCGGACCTCCAGGCGTGCGGGGCGCTCGACGCCGGCGTACTCCGACGCCCGGTCGAGCAGGGTGTCCCCCAGGCGCCGCACCTGTGTCGCCCAGGCGGGGTGGTCCACACTCACCACCAGGGCCGTCGCGTCCATCCTGAGCGGCCGGACGTGCTCCGCCATGGCCGGGCCGACGATGTCGGACCACCCGGCGAACAATCTGCCCACCCCCACGGCACCCTCCAGGCCCAGACGCCGCGACAGGGCTTCGAGAGACCCTTCGAGCGGGCGGGGCTCGGAGTTCCGCCGATGGAACGGCTCGGGGCTCATCCGTCGTCGCCAGCCGGGACGACGTGACCCCCGTGGGCCATCTCGTAGACCTTGGCCGCCACGACCTCCGGTGGGGCGGGCTGCGCCGTGGTGAGGAGGGTCTGCCCGGAGGGCAGGCCGTCGAGCAGGGCGCGGGACCGCTGGGGGTCGAGTTCACTGAAGACGTCGTCGAGCAGTAACACCGGCGCCGTTCCGAGTCGCAGCGTCGCCAGCTCGTGTGCGGCCAACTGCAGCGCCAGCGCCAGCGAGCGTTGCTCTCCCTGTGACGCATGGGTCCGTGACGGCAGCCCGTCGAGGGTCAGTTCGAGCTCGTCCCGGTGTGGCCCGACGGTCGACACACCTCGTTGCACGTCCCGCGACCGGGCGTCCTCCAGCGCCTCGAGCAGGGGGCCGGTCCAGGACCGCCGGTAGACCAAGCCGATCTCGGTGGGCGCACCGGCGAGCCGGGCGTAGTGCCGCGCCGCCAGTGGTGCCAGTTGCTCGACCAATTGCTCCCGGGCATCCACGAGCCGTGTGCCGGCGTCGGCGAGCCGGGCGTCCCAGACGTCGAGTGTGACCGCAGCATCGGGCCGCAGCGTCCGCCCAGCCGTGCGCAGCAGGGCCGCCCGCTGTCTGAGGACCTTGTCGACGTCCTCGGCCGAGCGGGCGGCCTTCGGGTCCACCACAGCGAGCGTCTCGTCGAGAAAGCGGCGCCGGTCGGCCGGTCCCGAACGGACGACGCCGATATCCTCGGGCGAGAACACCGTGACGCGGAGCGCATCGTGTAGATCGCTCCGGCGATGGACCGCCTGGCGGTTGACCTGCGTGCGTGACCGTCCGGCCACCGATACCTCCGCCTCGATGGTGAGGGCACGGTCCTCCACCCGGGTCTCGGCCCGCAGGATCGCCCGCTCGGTGCCCCGCCGGACCAGGGCCTCCTTGGGCGAGCCCCGGAACGAGTGCAGCGTGGCCAGGTAGGCGGCCGCCTCGAGCAGGCTGGTCTTGCCCGCGCCGTTGCAACCGGTGATGACGGTCGTTCCCTCGGGGTCCAACTCGATGACCGTGTCGGTCAGGTTCCTGAAGTCGGTGACGGCGAGCGAGACGAGGTGCACGGGGCTACCGGCGCCCGATCGGGATCAGGACACGCGGACGGGCATCAGGAGGTACCGGAAGTCGGTCTCCTCCGCGGCCCGTACGGTGGCCGGCTTGGTTGCGTCCACTGTCTCGAGGAGCACTTCGTCACCCGCCACGGCCTCCACCCCGTCGATGAGGTACGTCGGATTGAACGCGATGGTCAGGTCTTCACCCTCGAAGTCGGCGTCCACGGTCTCGCTGGCGTCACCGACCTCCTGCGACACGACGGTCAAATCGACCCCGCCGTGTCGCATCGACAGCCGGACCGGCGTCGTGTTGTCACGCACGAGGAGACGCACGCGGCGCAGGGCGTCGAGTAGCGAGTCCTTGCCGACGTGCAGCCGGTTCGGGTACTCCGCCGGGATCAACTGGCGGTAGTCCGGGTAGGTGCCGTCGAGCAGGCGCGTGCTGACCTTGACGTCGCCCGCGGTGAACGTGACATCGTGCTCGCCGATCGACAGGCCGACGACGGAGCCCTCGCCGTCGGCACCCTCGGACTTCGCCGCGGACCCCAGTGCCGACAGGCGCTGGAGTTCAGCCAGGGCTCGGGCCGGCACGAGGATCTGTGAGGTCCCCGAGAAGGCATCACTCCCGGCGATGTCGCGCAAGGCCAGTCGGTACGAGTCGGTGGCCACGAGGCGGACCCCGTTCCCCTCGGGGGCGATCAGCACACCGGTCAGCAGTGGCCGGGCATCGTCCCCGGACGCAGCGCGGACGACCTGGTGCAGAGCGCTCGCCAAACCCGTGGTCGGCAGGAACGTAGCAGGGTCGGGCGGTTCCGGCAGGGTCGGGAAGTCGTTAACGGGGAAGGTGCGCAGGCTGAACCGGGAGCGTGCGGCACCGATCTCGACCTTCTCGCCCTCGGCCTCGATGGTGACCGCTCCCGGCTCCAGCGACCGGACGATGTCCGCGAGCAGTTTTGCCGGCGCGACGCACACGCCGTCGGTGATCCCGATGGCCTCGGTCGACACGTGCACGGTGAGATCGAGGTCGGTGCCGACGACCGAGAGGTGGTTCCCCACCGACTCGATGCGCAGACCGCTCAGGACCACCTGGGACGACGAACGCGTCCCGACAGCCCGGCCGGCTGTCGCAAGCACCTCCACCAACGAGTCACGCTCGCATCGAAACTTCACGAGGAAGTCCTTTCTCGCATTGCTTCTTAGTTAGTTAATTGAAATTTCTAGTGATGGTAGTAAGGGCTGTGGATTGTGGACATACCGCAATCCTCCCTGGTCGGAGTGCATGTGGATTTCCACCTCGCGTCCCCCGAACCGACCTCGGAGCTCCCGTCGGATGTCCGTGAGGTGTCGTGTTATGGACAAGTTCACGGGAGTTCACAGAATTACCCCAGTTGCACCCAGTGATATCCACAGGATGGGCACAAGCTCTGGACGAGTGAAGTGCGATCATGAACCGCTCTTGATGCGGACGATGAGGTCGGTCACCTGGTTGTAGATCTGCTGCCGTTCCTTCATCAACCCGGCGATCTTCTCGACTGCGTGCATGACCGTCGAGTGGTCACGCCCTCCGAACTCCCTGCCGATGGCCGGGTAGCTGAAGTCGGTCAGCTCGCGGAAGACGTACATACTGACCTGGCGGGCGGTCACGAGGGGACGACGCCGGTTGGGCCCGCACAGCTCCTCGACGGAGAACCCGAACGTCTCCGAGGTCGCGTCGAGGATCACCTGGGGTGTGATGCGGCGGGGCTGGTCGGCCGACACGATGTCGGACAGGACCACCTCGGCCAACTCCCGGCTCATGGGCTGGTGATTGAGGCTCGCGAACGCGGTGACCCGGATGAGTGCACCTTCCAGTTCGCGGATGTTCTCCTTGACGTGGGTGGCGATGAACTCGAGTACGTCGTCGGGGACCGCCACACGCTCATGCTCGGCCTTGGTCTGGAGGATGGCCAGTCTCGTCTCGAGTTCCGGTGGTTGGACCTCGGTGATGAGCCCGGAGAGGAAGCGGCTCCGGAGCCGGTCCTCCAGGGTGGCGATCGATTTGGGCGGGCGGTCGGAGGTCAGCACAATCTGCTTCGACGCCCCATAGAGGGAGTTGAAGGTGTGGAAGAACTCCTCCTGCAGCGACTCCTTCCGCTCCATGAACTGCACGTCGTCGATCAGGAGGACATCACACTCCCGGTACCGCCGTTTGAAGGCCGTGGTCGAGCTGTGACGGATGGCGTCCACGAACTCGTTCATGTAGGTCTCGGTGGTGACGTAGCGGACGTTCCGACCACTGAAGTTCTCCAGGACGTAATTCCCGATGGCGTGCAGCAGGTGGGTCTTGCCGAGCCCGGCGTCGCCGTAGATGAACAGGGGGTTGTAGGACCGTGCCGGCGATTCGGCCACGGACTGGGCAGCGGCATGTGCGAATCGATTGGAGGAGGCGATGACGAAGGTCTCGAACGTGTAGCGGGGGTCGAGCAGCTGCGACGCTGCGGGGTCGCTGACCCCGGTCACCCTCGCAGGAGCGGCCGGCGCGGGGCGGTCGTCATCGACCTGAGCGAGGGAGGCGGCCACGGCGTCGTGTTGCTCGGAGGGCGCGACGACTTCGAGGTGCACGATGAGGTCTCGCCCGAGCGTGCCGGTGACCGTGTCCTGGATCAGGCCGAGGAAGCGTGACTCGACCCGGTCACGGATCAACTTATTGGGGACGCCGAGGACGATCTCGTCGTCAGCGATGGACACAGGGGTGATCCCGGACAGGTAGGCCTGCCAGATGGCATCCGACACCTGCTCGCGAAGGGCGTCTGCGCACGATGTCCACAAGTCTTCGGTGTCGTTCACATGGGCCTCCGCCCTTTGACTGCGCAATTGGTCCACAAAGATATCCACAGCTGTGGACGAGCACCACCCGGCTGTGCCGGTCCCCGAGCACGACGGGAAGCGGTCACTGCCTATTCACTCGGATCTGTTGTTCGTACTCCGGCCGGGGCAGGATCCCGGCCGACGCGTCCGGTAGCGTTCCCCGGGGTCGGAACGGTACACCGTGCCCGCCGATGGTGCCTCCGGGCTCCGACTAGAGACCCGGGCGCGTTTCGGCCTAGCATGTACGTCGAATGCCCAGTCCCGAGTGACGGGGCCCCCTGCCGAACGGGACACAAGTCCGCGGTCCAGGGCGAGGAAGGAAGTGGATGGATGAAACGGACGTACCAACCCAACGTGCGCAAGCGCGCCAAGACACACGGTTTCCGCAAGCGGATGTCGACCAAGGCCGGCCGGGCGGTCATCAGTGCCCGCCGGGCGAAGGGACGCCAGCGCCTCTCGGTGTGACCTCCGACCGGCCCGGTCGGCCCGGCATCGGCACGGTAGGGTCCCGCCGGACCTTTGCTGAACTTCGGCGTAGCTCTTCACGAGGCCGGAGCGGACCACTGTCGGTGTCCTTCGTGGCCCACTCGGACTGGGATCGGACGCAGGTCGCCTATGCGGTCAACCGCAAGGTGGGGAATGCCGTGCAGCGCAACCGTCTCCGCCGGCGGTTGCGGGCCATCGTTGCCGAGCGGTCGGTGGACCTGCCGGTGGGCGCGTATGTGGTGCGGAGCACCATCGGCGGGCCCGCCCTCGAATTCGACGAACTGAAGGTGGCCATGAGCCAAGCACTGGACCAGGCGACGAGCCGGTCCCCCGAACGGACGGGCCGATGAGCCAGGTCGATGTCAGCACTGCCAAGAACTCCCTGGTGGACGACCAGTTCGAGCACGACCGCGGAACGGGGGCCGTTGCGGCTGATCCGGTGTCCCGGGTGTCCGTTCGTGCACTCCACTCCCTCATCCGTGCCTACCAATTGATCCGCTCCGGCAGGCCGACCGGGTGTCGCTACCTGCCCAGCTGCTCCGAGTACGCCGTCGAGGCCATCGACCGGCACGGGCCCACCCGGGGCACGTGGCTGGCCGTCCGACGCATCTCCCGCTGCGGCCCGTGGGGCGGCCACGGCATCGACCCTGTGCCTGAACGGAGCACCCCATGAGTTCACTGACCCATGCGATCGGTGGGATCTTCCAGCCGATCCTCAAGTTCATCGCCGAGATCCTGGCCTTCTTCTTCGCCCTGATCCCGAGCTATCCGGTGGCAGTGGCCCTCCTGACCATCGTCGTCATGGCCGCCCTGACCCCTCTGACGGTCAAGAGCACCAAGAACATGGCTGCGATGCAGGCACTCGGGCCTGAAATGAAGAAGTTGCAGCAGAAGTACAAGGGCCCCGAGAACAGGGCGCTGCTCAACGAAGAAATGATGAAGCTCTACAAAGAGCACAATGTCAACCCGGCCTCCGGGTGTCTCCCGATGCTATTGCAGATGCCGTTCTTCTTCATGCTCTACAGCGTCATCCGCGGCATCACCAATACCGTCAGCAAGGGCGTCGCCCTGCCGTACACGTACCAGAACGGGGTGTTCGTCCCGAATGTCAGCAGTAAGTGCGCATCGAAAGTGTGCGCCGACCCGCGCTACATCTCCCAGACCACCAAGATGTACCACGACATCGTGGCGGCCCACGGCCAGCTGATCTCGGGCGGGCTCGATTTCGCCGCCAAGCTGCTGAGCCACCACTCCTCCCCGTTGGACTATGTGCCGTACGCCGTGCTGGTGGCTGGCGCCGTGGGTCTGCAATACCTGCAGATGTCCCGGCTCAACGCCCGAAATCCTCAGGCAAATCAGGCAAATCCGCAGGCAGCAATGCTGCAGAAATACATGCCTCTCATATTCGGCTTCATTTACCTAAATGTGGCCGCAATTCTCAATGTCTATTTTATCGTCTCGAGTGCCATCCGCATCGGCACCCAAGAGGTGCTGTTCCGCAAGGGCATCGTCGCCGGACCGAATTCGCCTGCGCCGACCGGCAGCGGCAAGCCCCGATCGATCGCTGCCGCCAAGGACAGCGGTGTGGAATCGACGGAGAAGGCACTTCCCAAGCCGAAGAGTGGTGGGCAGGGTGGGAAGGCCGGCTCATCCAAGGGCTCCGGGGGAAAGACGACCAACAACGGCTCGACTCCGTCGACCAACGGCAACAGTGCAGGTTCTGACAACGGCTCCGACGCGGGGGAGACAGCCAAGAAGCAGCACCCCCGGTCCAAGGCCAAAAAAGAGAGAAAGGCGCGCTGACACGTGGAGTGGGTGGAAGCAAGCGGAAAGTCCCTCGCTGAGGCGAAGGAGTCGGTCCTCGACATGCTCGGGGTAGCCGAGGACGACGCGGAGTTCGTCGTACTCAGCGAGCCCAAGGCAGGACTGTTCGGGCGTCTGCGGGGCGAGGCACGGGTGCAGGCCAGGGTCCGGCCGGTGGCTCCGCCGCCGAAGAGGACCCGCCGCCAGCGGCCGGATCGTAAGCGCGAGGGCAGTGGTCGATCCCGATCGAACGACTCGGGCGCCAAGGGTGGCAACGAGCGGGGACGCGACGACGGGGCCCAGAGTGCCGACCGGGACGACACGCCCAAGGAGGCGTCGTCCGGAGGCGGCTCGACCGCCAGCTCCAACGGGACGGGCGGAGGCAACCGACGCAACAGGTCCAGGGGCGGCAAGTCGTCCGGGGACAACCAGTCGAAGCAACAGAGAGAGCAAGGATCTGGGCGAGCGTCCGGGGATCGTGAGGACACTATGGAAGAGTCGTTGACACTGGAGCAGCAGGGCGAGGCGGCACAGCAGTTCCTGTCCGGACTCATCCGGGAGTTCGGGCTCGATGCCACGGTCTCCTTCGCCGAGGTGGATGAGGACACCGTGCAGGTGGCCGCCGACGGTGATGATCTTGGGCTGCTGGTTGGGCCGAGGGGTGCCACGCTGGCTGCCGTGCAGGATCTCACCCGCACGTTCGTCCAGCGCCAGTCCGAGAATCGGACGGACCGGATCCTGGTCGATGTCGGTGGCTACCGCGTGAAGCGCAACGCTGCTCTCAAGCGGTTTGCCGAGGGGATCGTCGAGCAGGTCAAGAGCTCCGGGGACGAGCAGGCTCTTGAACCGATGTCGCCGCCCGATCGCAAGGTCATCCACGACACGGTGAATGAGATCGACGGTGTGGAGACGAGGTCGGACGGCGTCGAGCCGAACCGGTACGTGGTGATCGCCCCGGCCTGATCCGGTCGACATGAGGACGATGTGGTTTTCCGACGTGGCACCGGGTCATCCCGGTGCCACGGTCGCGTCCAGTCGCGGGCACGCCATGTGGACGGTGGATGGGCCCAGCGGAGGCGTTGTGGGATCGGAGGTGAGACGCGACGATGGATGACGGACCTGGTGAGAGCGATTGGCTGGAGAAACTGCGGCGCCGGGTGGATCCAGGGCTTGTTCCGGCTCTCGAGCGTTCGTTCGAGCTCGGGTTCCTCGGAAGTATGCCTATAGGTGACCAGATCGAACACGCCCTTGGGTTCGTCGCCATACTCGAGACCGAGCTCGGCGGACCGCCCGACAGCGTCATAGACCTCGGGACAGGCGGGGGAGTTCCAGGTCTGGTTCTGGTGGCGTGTTGGCCGACCTCCCATGTAGTCCTGATGGACGCCAGTGAGCGGCGGACTGAGTTCCTGGAAGGTGTCCTCGACGATTGGCCCCGGGAACACCGGGCCGAGGTCGTCCGGGGCCGCGCCGAGGAACTGGGCCGGGAAACGGAACTGCGGGAGGCGTTTATGGCCGTCACATCGCGTTCGTTCGGATTGCCGGCCGCCACAGCTGAATGTGGATCATCCTTCCTTGCCGTGGCTGGTCTGATGGTCGTGTCGGAGCCCCCGGAGACCTCTCGTGCCGCACGCTGGCCGGCGGACGGCCTGACCGCGCTGGGGCTTGTCCCGGTGGATGCCGTACGGCCCGGCGAGCGCTTCGGCTACCAGGTGCTCCGTAAAGTCGGGTCTCTCGATGATCGGTTTCCGCGCCGGGTCGGCGTTCCGGTGAAGCGCCCCCTCTTCTGAGCGCCCCTTTCTTGGGGAGGTACAGGGTATGCGACCCCTAATGTTTCACGTGGAACATGAGGACCTCATGACCAGGAGTATCCGGGTCATCGTGCGCCTCCGGACTCCCCCACCAAACCTGGGCCTTAGCAGGCGCTCGTCTCTGAACTGCCGGCGTGCCAGGAACAGACCGGGCCTTCGGCGGCCAGGGCGGGTTGATGTCAGCCAGTCGACACTGCACGCCGACCATCGGCACCCCTCCCTGCTGGGGATGCCGACGCGGAGTCATGGCCCACCGGTTACGGCACCGCCTTCGTGCCCACTCCCCCACTGGTGAGCACCAGCGCCTCGAGATGTCCGCACGATGACCACCCGGCGCTGCCCCCTGGGTGGTGGCTGGCCGCCGGATCATTCGGTCGAGTACGACCGTCGGCTTCCGACGGGTCTGCCGCTTCGAACCGGCAAGCCAACCGTCCGTCCGGATCGGGGCCGTCGGCACCTCGACGGGAAGTAGATCGACAGGTGGTGGATCTCTGGTGACGGCAGCTCGGAATCCGCCCCTGGCTCACTGGGCCGGACCCGTAAGGAGATCCTGGACACGATCGGCATGGATGTGAAGTGGAAGCTAGAGCCAACCGGGGTGGCGGTTCCTTCCGCCTTCGACCCCGGAGGGCGAGCTCGCCTTGTTCGGACTCCTCGCTCCTGGAGATTCATCGGCACCCGCATCCGCATGGATTCGAGACCGCTCCGGTGGGACACTCCGGATCGATCGTTCAGTCCGATCGTCTGACATGACCTCGGGAGACCATCGCTCGCCGGCCGAGATCCATTCGCACGCGGCACGATCCGGAGCCAGCCGTTGTGAAGGACCATCTGCCGGATGAGTCTGTCCAGTCGGTGTCCGGAGGTGGGGGAGTGGTAGGCCGCACCCTAAGGAGGCGTCGGCTCATGATCGAACCGTTCATTGGGTCGAACAGGTGGCGTCTCCGACCAGGGTCGCACGGAGGCTCGCTCGGCGGCCCGGCGCCCCGGAAGGCCGACGTTCCGGCCGGCCCGGCTCAATTCGCGGGCTGCGTGCGTCGCGCCGGGCTGCTGGCGCTCCTCGGAGCGGGTCGCGCTTCGTTGTCAACGATCCTCTGCTCACTTCGGGGAGGACCGGACCTGCGCCACTCTGGAAGGGGCGAGGACCTGGCCCACGGGAGCTCAGAGCCCTCGATCTGCATGTCGTGCGTCTCTGGCATACGGCGGAACTTCGGCGCGACCCGGCGGCTGACTACAAGGGCGCACCAGCAGCCGAAGTGGGAGTCGGAGCAACCACATCCCTGTCGGGATCACATCAGCCGCCCCCGTTCCCTGGGCGCTGTCGGATCTCAGGTGGGGATCGCCCCGGAGCCCGTGTGGCCGAAGTCCCCTCCTGACGGGGTTGGTCGAGACGGGAGAGTCACGGGGTTCGGAGGCTGTGGGTGCCGGTGAGCTTCCGGTCGAACGTCTGTGCCGTCAAACTCTCATGTTTCACGTGAAACATTGGCAGAATGCTTGACCTGGCGATCGGGGCAGGCGAGTATGAAGCCCTTGCACCCTGCCTACTCGAGGAGACGATAATGCGCGGCCGACGTCGTGGTCGGAACAGGCCATCCCCTCCGAGTCCCCCCTCATCTGGTGCCACCCAGGCCGCAGATTCAGGAGGTCAAGGGGCTATCCAAGTCCTCGACTCGTCGCAGACGGTAGACCCTGCTGAGGACGGCCTCCCTGACGTCTCGGACGACAGCACGGCCAGCGGAGAAGCGAACGTCGCGTCGGTCGGAGAAGCCTCGTCATCCTCTGACGGGGGAGGTGGGGCCGCCGCAGAGCCACAACCTGCGGCGGAGGGCGCCTCAACCACGGGCGGATCATCACCTGCTCCGGCGTCCGATCTGGTCGAGGAGACTGGGACGAATGCACCAACGGTGGCCGATGAAGCCGGGCCGCCGCCGGTCAGGACTCCGATGCAAGACGCCCCGGACGAGCCGACCCAGGACTCGTCGATCGAGTCGGTGTCAGACGCGTCGGCGGACGCCCCAGTTTCGGCTTCGACCGAGGAGACTACGGTGTCTGATGCACCCGCAACGGATGACAATGTCGTGGCACCCACCGGTCGGCAGCCCCAGGCCGCCTCCGGCAACCCCCTCCCGAGAGTGATGGCCGTGGCGAACCAGAAGGGCGGGGTCGGCAAGACCACGACCTCGGTCAATCTGGGTGCCGCTCTGGCCGAGCTCGGATTCCGGGTCCTGGTGATCGACCTCGATCCCCAGGGGAATGCCACCACAGGCCTGGGTATCGATGCCCGGAACTTCGAGCTGTCCATGTACGACGTCCTCATGCGGGACTCGTCGCTGGAGGACTGCGTCGAGCCGACGAGTATGAAGAACTTGTTTGTGGCCCCGGCGACCATCGCCCTGGCAGGTGCCGAAATCGAGCTCGTGCCGGCATTCAGCCGGGAGCTGAAGCTCAAGCGTGCCATCGAGACCGTCATCGACGACTTCGATTTCGTCCTTATCGACTGCCCCCCGTCTCTCGGCCTCATCACGGTGAATGCCCTGGCCGCCGCGGACGAGGTCCTGGTTCCCATCCAGTGTGAGTACTACGCGCTCGAAGGTCTCAGTCAACTGATGCGCAACGTCCATCTGGTGGCGTCCAATCTCAACCCGAGGCTGGACATCTCGACGATCGTGCTCACGATGTACGACGCCCGGACGAAGCTTTCCGACCAAGTGGCGACAGAGGTTCGTGACCACTTCGGGAACAAGGTCTGTCGGATCGTGATCCCCCGGACTGTGCGTCTCTCGGAGGCGCCGTCATTCGGCCAGCCGATCACAGCGTTCGACCCCGCATCCCGCGGGGCCATTGCCTACAGGGAACTAGCCAAGGAGGTCAGCGGTGGCACGTCGTAGCGGTCTGGGGAAGGGCCTGAGCGCCCTCATCCCCACCGAAGTCACGGGCGATCGCACCTCTGCGCTCCGTGAGGTCCCCATCGGCAACATCAAGCCGAACCCCCGCCAACCGCGCGTGAACTTCGATGAGGAGACGATGGCGTCGCTCGCCGCGTCGATCAAGGAGCTCGGAGTGCTCCAACCGGTACTGGTCCGTCGCATCGGTGGTGAGGCCTCGGACGAGTTCGAACTCATTGCCGGCGAACGTCGGTGGCGTGCCTCGCGTCGCGCCGGACTGCACACCATTCCGGTGCTCATCCAGACGTCGAACGACACCCACAGTCTCGAGCAGGCACTGGTCGAGAATCTTCATCGCCAGGACCTCAACGTCCTCGAAGAGGCTGCGGCCTACCAACAGCTCATCGAGGAGTTCGGATTCACCCACGATCAGGTTGCCACCCGGGTCGGTAAGAGCCGTACGGCGGTGACCAACATCCTCCGACTACTGCAACTGCCGTCCGGCGTGCAGCGACTCCTAGCTGAGGGGCAGATCAGTCCCGGCCATGCGCGGGCCCTGCTGGGTACCCCCGACCGGGGTTACCAGGAAGTGCTGGCCCGCCAGTCGGTCTCCGACGGTCTCACGGTCCGGGCCATCGAAGAGTTGGTCAGGGTCCACAATGACGAGGCCAACGGCGTGGTCCGTGACATCGGGACGATCGGCGGCGGCACTCAGGGCCCTGTCGGCGTCGGCGGGCAGGGCGGACCCGCCCCGGTGCCGTCCGTGCGCGGGATCGAGTCCTCATCGGGGGGAGGGGCCGGCCCTCGCCAGCTGCCCCCACCAGGAATCCTCGAGCTCGAGGAGCTCCTGTCCAGCCACCTCAACACCCGGGTGAAGGTTGACATGACAGCAAAGCGCGGCAAGGTGGTCGTGGAGTTCGCCACGCTGGAGGACCTGGAGCGGATCTACAAGCTCATGGTGGGCGGTGTGGAGACATCTGCAGTGTGAGTGATGTCACATAGCGTGAGGTTAACTGACATAACCAGTAAATCCCCAGCGAAAACGGTTACTCTAAGTGGGTAAGACAGACCTGAACCGCAAGTAGAGCTTCTTCCACAACCTGTGCATGAGGTTGTGGATTACCCTCCGAACACCGAGGTCAGGTAGAGGTGGAGCGCTGTGCGGCCGTCTGAGGCCCGCAAACTGTGCTTCCGGCACCCCCGACCGGGTAATTGTTCAATCCCAGGCAGTATCTACCCACTCGGCGAGCGAGTCGACGATGGCCCGGGCGATGACCGGGGCCCGCTCGACCATCACCGATGCGGGACTGATCTCGCAGATGACCGCCGGCATCCTTGTCTCCCGGAGGAGTGACAGCGACATCCCACGGCTCCCGCAGTCCGGGAGCCCGAGCGTCGTGGCCAGGGCCACGTGGAGAAGTTCCGCGAGGCGGCGACCGCCGGGGGAGGCATAGCGGTAGCCGGAGTAGTACGAGGCAGAGCACCCCGGCTCGGAGCCCAGCCGGATCCCGATGAAGACCTCAGCTTCGGCAGCGTTGGCCTCGGAGGCCTGGATCGATCCCTCCGGGTGGTGGTGCGTCGTCACCAGTGCCCCCTGGTTGACGAAGAGGCGCCGGACAGCGCCGACGGTGGAGCCCAGGCCGCCCTCTTCACCCAAGGACACCCGGCGGCCGGCCAGGGTGCGTGGAGCTTGACGGAGCCGTTCGCGATCACGTACCGCCGACACCAGTTCCGAGCCGCCGTGAAGCGATCCGAATCGCAGGAGCTCCGCGACGGTGGCTGCACCGGCGATCCCGTCCACGGGAAGTCCGGCGTTCCGTTGGAATTCGCCCAAGGCCGCCGAGGTGAGGTCGCCGAAGATCCCATCGACCCGACCGGTGTCGAACCCCAGGGCGCTCAGACGCTGCTGGAGCTCAGCGACATCGTCACCCCGGAGCATGGGGGACCTGCGATAGAGGAAGCGGTCGCCGAGGCGCCGCCCGGCTTCCACCAGGGCCGACCACGTCTGGCGTCCACAGACGCCGTCCACCCGCAGACCCCGGCGGTACTGGAATGCCTCGACGGCCGCTCGGGTGCCTTCACGGAAGTCGCCCTCGGGGTCGACCCCGGGGGAGAAGTCCAGTTCAGCGAGGCGTCGTTGGACGTCGGTGACCGCATCACCCTCGTCGCCGAGCTCGAGATGGATCTCGCGATCGGGGCTCACCGTCGGGTCCTGCGGTGTGCAGCGGGCGATCGTGGCGGCGACCCGCCGGGGGCCACCTGGATGCTCAAAGGTGGGCCGACAGCTCCTGCAGCAGCTGGCCCTTGCCCTTGGCGCCGACGATACGCATGGCCGGCTCGCCGTCCTTGAAGAGGATGAGCGTGGGGATGCTCATGACATCGAAGCGCCGGGTGACGTCGAGGTTGTCGTCGATGTTGAGCTTGACCACCTCCACCTTGCCGGCCTGCTCCTCGGCGATCTCCTCGAGTACAGGGGCGATCATCTTGCACGGGCCACACCACTCCGCCCAGAAGTCCACCAGTACGGGAACATCCGAGGCCTTGACATGCTCGTCAAAACTAGCGTCAGTCAGGTTGGTGATCTTCTCGCTCATGGTGCTCGTTCCTCCTGGCCCGTCCGGGCCGTGCCATGTGTCTGTCGGGACACGCTAGGTCAACCGCCGGGTCGCCGTTCCCATTCCCACACCCGGCACGACCGACGGTGCCGGCCCGCACGAGTCAGTGCCCGGAGGCTGCCTGGTCCTCGAGCCAGCGCTCGGCGTCGATGGCCGCCGCACACCCGGACCCGGCCGCGGTGATGGCCTGTCGGTACCGGTGGTCCTGGACGTCGCCGCTGGCGAAGACGCCCTCGACGTTGGTGTAGGTGGTGGATCCCACGGTCCGCAGGTAGCCGCTGTCCTCCATGTCCAGCTGGCCCTTGAACAGGTCGGTGTTCGGCTGGTGGCCGATGGCGACGAACAGCCCCGTCACGCCGAGCTCGAACTCGTCGCCCGTCTCGAGGTTGCGCAGGCGGATACCCGACACCTTGGTGTCGCCGTGGACGTCGATCACCTGGCTGTGCCAGACGAACTCGACCTTCGGGTTGTCGTGGGCACGCTGCTGCATGACCTTCGACGCACGCAGCTCGCCCCTGCGGTGGATGAGGAAGACCTTGTCCGCGAACCGGGTGAGGAACAGGGCCTCTTCGATCGCCGAGTCACCTCCGCCCACGACAGCGATCTCGTGACCCCGGAAGAAGAAGCCGTCGCAGGTGGCGCAGGTGGAGACCCCGTAGCCGAGCAGACGCTCTTCGTTGGGGAGACCGAGCATCAGCGACTTCGCGCCGGTGGCGACGATCAGCGCCCGTGCCGCGTAGGTGGGCTCCGCGGCGTCCGGGTCGCCGACCCACAGTCCGAACGGACGGGCCGAGAGGTCGACCCGGGACACCTTGGCCGTCACGTAGTCCGTCCCGAAGCGGGCGGCCTGTTCGCGGAGGGCACCCATCAGCTCGGGCCCCATGATCCCCTGCACGAACCCCGGGAAGTTCTCCACCTCCGTGGTGAGCATGAGCTGGCCGCCCGGCTGGTCGCTAGTGGAGGACGGCTCGCCCTCGATCACCAGGGGGTTCAGCTGGGCCCGGGCCGCATAGATGGCGGCGGTCAGGCCGGCCGGGCCCGATCCGATGATGACGACCTGACGGTCCTCGGTCATGCTGCGCCAGCCTCGGGGGTGGCGGACCTGTCGATCCGCTGCGACCAGGCAACGAAGCCCACGATGACGAACAGCCCGCCCACGATCAGGTCCGACACCCACACCCGGTTGCCGGGGATGTAGACCGTCAGAACCCTGATGAGGGTGATCGCGAGCAGCGACACGGTGACCACGGTCGCGGTGAAGACGATGATCCCGAAGACGATGCCCCGGGTGGCCAGGGTGAGCGGCCGGACGGCCTTGGCCTGGATGAAGTCGACGACGGCGTCGACGGCGTCGGCTCCCTTGGCGGGCAGGTCGTCGAGTGCGGACATCCCCGGCAGCGATGACGCGTGCGATTCAGGCTTCGGATCCATGGCCCGAGGATACCTCGGGGGACTGCGTTGTCCCCCGGACCGTGGCTCCTGCCGCTACGAGCTGGTGATCAAGCAGAGGCCGATGGTGCCCGGTCCGGTGTGGGTACCGATCACCGAACCGAGCTGGCCGACGATGAGCGGGTGCTCACTCGGGACGTCGTCGATCAGTGCGAGGAAGGTGTCGATGTCGGTGGCCGCGCCGTGGGCGACGGCCACTCGGCTCAGAGGTGGCGAGTTTCGCATCTTGTCCGCCAGGTACTGGAACGAACGTGCCCGGGTGCGCTGCTTCGACTCCTCCTCGACCACGCCGTCGACCAGCACCACGACCGGCTTGATGGAGAGCATTGAGCCGAGCAGTGCCCGTGCGCCCCCGATGCGCCCGCCCTTCGTCAGATGTTCGAGGTTGTCGACGAGCCCGTAGACCGTGCAGTGGGAGACCAGCTCGGTGGCCCGAGACTCGAGGGCGTCGAGGTCGGCCCCGGCCGAGGCGAGTTCGGCCGCGTCGAGCACCATCAAGCCGAGGCCCATCGTCACCGACCGGCTGTCGACCACCCGGACCTCGATGCGCTCGGCCACCGCCTTGGCGGCGGCAACCGCCGACTGGTAGGTGGCGGACAGTGCGCCCGACAGGTCGATGCAGAACACTCCGTCGTAGCCGTCGTCGGCCGCGGCCAGGAACACCTCCTGGAAAGCGCCCGGCGACGGGGCCGCCGTCTCGGGCAGCACGTCGCTGGCCTTGCAGCGTGACCAGAACTCCTCGGTGGTGAGGTCGCGCCCGTCGACGAACTCCTCGGCACCGAAGCGGATAGACAGCGGGACGATGGTGACGCCACGCTCGGCGGCCACCTCGGCCGACAGGTCGCACGCGCTATCGGTTACCACCCGGATACGGGCCATGGGGATCCTCCTCGTCGTCCGGGGGCAACTCGCCCTCCACTTCCTCCACCGGGACACCGTCGGCGGCCCGGCCACCCCCCGGACCCCCCCCGGGCGCCACTCCCGGCCCGTCGGGCACCGGGCGCAGGTGGCGCACCGGGGCGTCCCCGGACCCGTCGTCGAGTCTGTCACGGAACGGGATCGGTGATGGCTGACCCGCCGTGTCCACGTGTCGGTCGTCGACGCCGCCGTCGGGAGCACCGACCGATGGCGCCCCGGTGGGCGGCTCGACCAGGCGGATGGAGGTCTGGGCCACCCGCCGGCGCGGATCCTCGGGGTTGACGGCCGCCGCAGTTGGACCGGGCACGGTGGGCGGTCCAGGTGGCACGGGACGCTCGGCCCGGGAGGACGCACGGAGCGCTTCCGCTCGACGGGCGTCGCGGGAGGCGAGCACCACGGTCGTACCGACGAAGGCGAGGGCGCCGACGACGACGGCCGCGGTCACTCGGGCCAGCAGGGCGAGTCCGGAGGTCGCGCCAGACACGTTGATGGTCAGCACGGTGGCGACGGCCATCACCGCGGTGGAGACGAGGACCCGCGTGACCGGGGTGGCCAGCTCGTGGCCACCCAGTCCTTCGTCCTTGCGGGACACCACCGAGAGGGCGATGACGGCGGCCACCGTGTAGGCGATCGATACCGAGAGGGCGAGGCCCCGCACGCCGAGCGGTCCCACCAGTGCCACACCCACCACGATGTTGATGGCGTTCTCGACGAGGTAGATGCGGAACGCCGTACGGGTGTCCTGCATGGCCTGGAGCACGCGGACCATGTAGAGGAACGTGCAGAAGCCGGGCAGCCCGAGTGCGAACATGGCCAGAGCCCCCGCCGTCTGTGATGCTTCGGCCGAGGTCTCGGCTCCATGGTTGAGGACGAGGTCGATCAGTGGGTGGGCCAGGATGATCATGCCGACGGCCGAAGGAATGACCACGGCGAGGATGCTGCGCAGACCGAAGGCCATGCGGTGCCGGAACGCCACGATGTCGCCCTTGGCCCATCGGGCGGACAGCGACGGGGTCACCGCGCTCATGACCGACACCGCGATCACGCCGTAGGGGAGCTGGAAGAACGTGTAGGCGTACGTGTACGCCGACACCGCACCCGGGACCTTGGCCCCGTCGGCCAGGGCGAGGACCACCACCAACGCGACCTGGTTGGACAGGACGATTCCGAACGTCCACCCGGCGAGGCGGCTGATCCGGTGCATGGCCTCGTGGCCGGGCTGCCACCGGAAGCGGATGTGCAGGTCCGACCGGAGGAGCGAGGGCACCAACAAGGCGGCCTGGACGACGACCCCCACGGTGGTGCCGACGCCCAGCAGGACCAGCGCGGTGTGGTGGGCCTGGATGGTGGCGAGGTTCGGCGTGGGCACCAGCTCGTGGAACCACATCAGCATGCCGATGACGACCAGGTTGTTGGCGATCGGCACGAACATCGGTGTGGCAAACTTGCCCTGGGTGTTGAGCAGGGCGGTGAAAAGGGCGATCAGTCCGTAGCAGGCGAGCTGCGGGACGAACCACCGCAGGAGGAAGACGGCCACGACCTGCTGGTTGTGCACGTCGGCGTTGTGGTTGGTGGCCGTGTAGAGGTCGATGATCTCCGGGGCCAGGACGAAGAACGCCACGGTCGCCGCGACGAGGATGGCGACGGTGACGGTGACCACGGCGGAGATGGCCTCCCAGGCGTCCTTGGCCAGCCGGGTGGTGAGTTCTGCCACGAAGACGGGGACGAAGGTGGCGGCCAGGACGCCGCCGATGACGATGTCGGTGATGATGTTCGGCGTGGTGTTGGCCAGGTTGTAGGCGTCGGCGAAGCCGCCGCCGCTCAGTGCAGCGGTGAGTGCGACGACCCGGCCCACCCCGGTGACCCTCGACAGGAGGGTGCCGACCGCCATGCCGGCGGTCGCCCTTCCGAGCCGACGCGTGGCACCGCGGGGCGCCGTCGGTGCGCCCTCGAGTTCGGCCGCACCCTCCTCGACCGTGGAGTCCTCGTCGGTCACGGTGTCGCCGGGGGGGTGTCGGAGGTACCCGCTCCCACCGGGCTCGGCGCATCGTCGTGGCCATCGCCCCCGTCAGGGTCACCCTCCTCCTCCTCCGCACGCCGCGCCGCCCTCCGCCTGAGGGACGTCCGCACCCACCAGACGGCCAGGACGGCCACGGCTCCCGCCGTAAGCACCACACCCACCACCGACGATGACGTGGACCGCACCGACAGCTCGCCGGCGGCGAGTCGGAGTGTCCCGTCGGGAGCGCGGAGGGTCACGTCGAGGCGGAACAGGCCCGAGGCACGCGACTGGACGTTCACGTAGTACACGTTCGAGTGGGGACGGATGGTCTTTGGCGCCGACCACACCGTCTGCCCGTTGGGGAAGAGGAGCTTGTCGCTGCTGAGCACCAGGTCGGCGGCCATCGGATAGGACGCGTTCGATACGACGGTGATCGGGATGCGGCCGCTCCTGGCCGTCAGTGTGACCGACTGGTCACCCTCGACGGCCACCTGACCGAGCTGCGCGTCGACCGCGGCCCCGGCATTGGCGAGCACGGCCGACTGCTGGGCGGAGCGCAGGGTCTCGGCCTCCCCGCCGAGTACGACATCCCCCAGTTGCTGGGCGAGCGTGCGTTGCCCGACAGCGGCTGCCGAGAAGCCGTCGACCCTCGCCCGCTGTGCCCGGATGGCGGCCACGGGAGGCGTCGACGTGCCCGTGGGGACGAGCCGACATCCCGATCGGCAGGTGCCGGGGGACGGGAAGAGGGCGAACAACTTTGCCGTCGTCACGGCCTGGACGACCGGGTTGCCGTCGAGGGAGGCGAGCAGGGCGCTGACGAACGTCGGGTCGTCGCGCCAGGACGTCGGCGCCACGGCCATGACCGCACGGACGCTGATGTCATTGGGGCGTTCGTAGTAGAGCTGGGCGAGCTCGGCGGCGAGCTGATGGGCGGCCAGGACCGGGTCGCCGGGGTCGGACGTGAACCGGGCGGCGAGGTCGTCATCGGAGGCCATGGCCATCACCTGCGGTCCCCGGGCGCCGGTCAGGACGAACGGCGCGGTCGTGGATCCGTCTGACGGGGTGGAGCTGAGCTGTGACGAGGGCAGCACGATCTCGTGGTACCCGAGGGCGGACAGGGCCCCGACGGTCGATGCATCCACGCCGTCCCCGGTGATCCAGACGCCGAGCCCGTTCGTGGCCGTGGGGGCCGCCCGCCCGGTGGCCGTGGCCACCACCTCGGTGCCGCGAGCGACTTGGAGCGTCAGCTCCGTTCCCAGTCCGGCGTCGACGAGGCCGGCGGCGTCCACCGGGGTGAACGGGGCATCGGTCAGCTGGTGTTCGGCGGGCGTGGCGGCCAGTTGGCCCAATTGGGTGATCGTGGCCTGGTGGGCGGGCGTGTCGAGCAGCCCCACCGTCTGGCCGCTGACCTGGAGCGTGACCGGGACCGACGAGTGCTGCTGGCCGGCGATGGCATCCACCGTGCCGGTGACGGCGCCGACGGCGGCGTCCGACGGGGTGGCCAGGGCCGACGACGGGCGGGCCAGGAGGGCGGCGGCCGACGGGGAGTGCGACGCTCCGAGCGTCAGCTGGACGGGCAGCACGACGGCCACCCGCAAGGGCTGGGACGCCGTCGATGCCGCCGTGGTGACGAGGTGGGTGACGAACGACCCGACCACCGCCGAACCGGAGGTGTCGACGAGCTCGACCCTTACCGGGAACACCCCGGCCGGGAACGACTGGCACTGCTCGCCTGCGGCGAGCAGGTGGATGGTGAAGGCGTCCTGTGCGTTGGCGGCGGACGACGCACCATCCCCCACGATCACCGGCATCGCCAGGTCGACGCCGCCTCCCGTCAGCACCGGAAGCGATCTGAGCGGGATCGCCGACGACGTCGACGAGATCGGGTTCCCGAGCCCGCTGCCCGTCAACGACTGGTCGAACCCGGAGATGGTGGACAGGCACGGGTAGACGGAGATCTGCAGACCGAGGGAGGACGTCGGCACGGTGGAGGATGCCCGCAGGTGGAGGTCGAAGACCTGTCCCGGGACCACCCAGCCGGTCTGGGACAGGAGTGACAGCGGCGCGGTGGCGTCGACGGCGCCGACGGTCTGTGTCCCGTTCGACGCCGTCGCCGCGGCCGACGGCGCCGAGGTGGTCACCACGGCGACGACGACCAGTACGGCGAGGAGGAGGGCGGCCGGGAGGCGGCGCCCGCCGGGGTCACCGCCCGGTGGGCAGGGTCTGGCTCGTTGCCGGTCCACGTCGAACCGCAGCCTACGTCAGTCGCACTACCCTCGGCTGCGTGTTCCCCGAGCGACTCCGGCCCCTGGTCGACGCCACCGCCGACCTGTCGGACCGCTTCCGGGCCGCAGGTCACACCCTCTACCTGGTGGGGGGATCGGTCCGCGACGCCATCGTTGCCTCCGACGGGGCGCCGTCCGGCGACACCCCCACTGACTTGGACTTCACGACCGACGCGCGTCCCGATGACATCGAGGCGCTGGTGCGGGGCTGGGCCGATGCCGTGTGGACCCAGGGCAAGCGCTTCGGCACCATCGCCTGCCTGCGGGCCGGACAGAAGTACGAGATCACGACCCACCGGGCCGAGGCGTACCGTCCGGACTCCCGCAAGCCGGAGGTCGCCTTCGGCGACAGTATCGAGGACGATCTGTCGCGGCGTGACTTCACGGTCAACGCCATGGCCCTGCGCCTGCCCGACCTCGAGCTGATCGACCCCTTCGGCGGCCTGGTCGACCTGGCTGAGCGTCGCCTGCGGACCCCGCTCGACCCGGACGTCTCGTTCGCCGACGACCCCCTGCGCATGCTGCGGGCGGCGCGCTTCATCGCCCGACTGGACCTCGAGCCGACCCCCGACCTGGTGGCCGCCGTCACCGCCGGCCACGAACGTCTCCCGATCGTGTCCGCCGAGCGTATCCGTGACGAGCTCGACAAGATCATGGTCGTGCCGGTGCCGTCCGTGGCGCTGTGGTTCATCGTGCGCACCGGCCTGGCCGAGGAGTTCCTGCCGGAGCTCCCCGGGCTCGCACTCGAACAGGACCCCGTCCATCGTCACAAGGACGTGCTGGCCCACACCCTGGCCGTGGTGGACAAGACCTCACCCGACCGCCTGCTGCGGCTCGCCGCCCTCTTCCACGACGTGGGCAAGCCGCGCACGCGGGCGTTCGTCGACGGCGGGGTGACGTTCCACCACCACGAGGTCGTTGGGGCGCGCATGACGCGCAAGCGGATGCAGGCACTGCGATACCCGAACGACGAGGTCGACCTCGTGACCGAGCTGGTCAACCTCCACCTGCGGTTCCACACCTACCGACTCGGCTGGACCGACCGCGCCGTGCGCCGCTACGTGCGCGATGCCGGGCCGCTGCTCGACCAGCTCAACGAGCTGACGCGCTGCGACTGCACCACCCGCAACGCGGCGAAGGCGCGTGCGCTGGACCGCCGGATGGACGAACTCGAGGCACGCATCGCCACGTTGAGGGAGCAGGAGGAGCTCGACGCCATCCGTCCCGATCTCGACGGCGCCCAGGTCATGTCCCACCTCGGCATCCCTCCGGGGCGCGAGGTGGGGGAGGCGCTGGCCTTCCTGCTCGAGCTCCGGATGGACGAGGGCCCCCTCGGTGAGGAGGAGGCCCTGCGTCGACTCGATGGATGGTGGGCCGGGCGGGTGTCGCCTGGCTGATGACCCCGCGGCGTCCTGCCGACGGGCCACTCCGGGTGTGGCTCAGTCCTCGGGCCAGACCGGTCCGGTCTCGCCGTCGGCGAACGCCTCGACCATCTCGTGGCACACGTCGTCGGTGTACTGCACGGGAGGCGACTTCATGAAGTAGGACGACGGGCCGAGGAGGGGGCCGCCGATGCCCCGGTCGAGTGCGAGCTTTGCGCAGCGGACGGCATCGATGATGACGCCGCCGGAGTTCGGGGAGTCCCACACCTCGAGCTTGAGTTCGAGGTTCAGCGGGACGTCGCCGAAGTTGCGTCCCTCCATGCGGATGTAACACCACTTGCGGTCCTTGAGCCACGGCACGTGGTCCGACGGACCGATGTGGACGTCGTCGGCACCGAGTGTCGAGTGCTGGATCTGGCTGGTCACGGCCTGGGTCTTCGAGATCTTCTTCGACTCGAGACGGTCGCGGTCGAGCATGTTCTTGAAGTCCATGTTCCCGCCGACATTGAGCTGGTAGGTGTGGTCGAGCGCCAGCCCGCGGTCCTCGAAGAGGCGGGTCAGGACCCGGTGGACGATGGTCGCCCCCACCTGGGACTTGATGTCGTCGCCGACGATGGGGACACCGGCATCGCGGAACTTCCGTGCCCATTCGGGGTCGGAGGCGATGAACACGGGGATCGCGTTGACGAATGCCACGCCGGCGTCGATGGCACACTGGGCGTAGAAGCGCTGGGCATCCTCG
Organism: Acidimicrobiaceae bacterium; assembly: GCA_003164095.1. Taxonomy (GTDB): domain Bacteria; phylum Actinomycetota; class Acidimicrobiia; order Acidimicrobiales; family RAAP-2; genus Bog-756. The sequence goes on from PLRX01000141.1 coordinate 27,463, forward strand.
GAGCCAACCGGCAGGTAGGAGACGAACACCTCGGCGCCCGAGTCACGCAGGACCTGGACTACGTCGACCGGTGCTGCCGGCGACTCCTCGATCATCTCGCGGTAGTACTTGTTGAGGCCGTCGAGGGTCGGGCCCCGCTGGACCTCGATGCCGACGTCGGGCACCTCTGCGAACCGGATGGTGTTGTTCTGGCTGCAGAAGATGGCCTTGGCCAGGTCCTGCCCCACCTTGGCCGCGTCGACGTCGAACGCGGCGACGAACTCGAGGTCGCTCACGTGGTACCCGCCCAGCTCCACGTGCATGAGGCCGGGCACCACCTCACCAGGCACGGCATCTTTGTAGTACTCGACGCCCTGGATCAGCGAACTGGCGCAGTTGCCCACGCCGGCGATCGCCACTCGGATCTTGTTCATCGTGTGATTCCCTTCATGTGTGTGGTCGCGCCCCGGGGGGTCGCATTGGCAGGAGCCCCCCGGAGGGTGCTGGTTCTCATGACGCCCCTGAGGGGGACGTCGAGGTCATGGCGCCGCCGGAGCGGGGATCGCCAAGATCGGTGCTGTCGGTGGTCTCGAGGTCGCCGCTGGCTTCGGCCGGGCGCATGGGGGCCTGCCGCAGGCGCTCGGACTCGATCAGCCGGTCCAGCCAGGCGATGTCGTGCTCGGTGGCCTCGGTGCTGTGTTCGACCAGCGACCGGGTGTAGACGTCCAGCCGTTCACCCGAGGCCCGGGCCAGGTCGGTGGCGAGGCGCCGCGTGAGCTGGGCGCGACGGCGTTCCAGCAGGGCGAGCCGGGCCGACGGGGCCAGGTGGCTGGCGAAGGCCAGGCGAAGGCCGAAACTGCGGGCGTCGTCGGTACCGGCCGGCTCGTCCCCCTCGAGCAGCTGCTCGAAGAGGGTCCGGCCCTCGTCGGTGATCCGGTAGACCTTGCGCGACCGCTTGGTCCCGAGGGTGCTGCCCGCCCGCCGGGCCCGCAACCCGGCCCGTTCGCCACCGAGCGACCCGGTTGCCGGGATGGGTGCCGACACGGCCCCGCCCGACCCCGCGACGGTCACGGCTCCGGACCGCTCCAGGCGGGAAAGGGCCGGATAGAGGGATCCGAAGGAGATGTTGGCGAACAGCCCCAACTCGTCGCGGAGGCGACGACGGATTTCATAGCCGTGCATCTCCTGCTCGAGGAGCAGGCCGAGGATCGCCAGATCGAGCACGTCAGGCGCTGTTCCGGCCTGCGCTGCGGGTGTTCACCAACTGCATACCTCCAACGATACATCATTTCGATGTATCAGGTTGATATATCGGATGTTCCTTCCGGTGGCCTCCCATCGGGTGGTCGGGAGGTGCGGTGTCGTCCACGTGGTCAACCGGGGCGGCCGGGCCGATCCGGACGGGCCGGGCCTTCCGGTCCTCCGGCGGGGTCGAGGCGGTACCCTGGCCGCATGGGCTTCCGACCTGGAGCGCTCGACGGACTGCAGACCTCTCCCACCGGGGGCCAGGTCGACTACCTCCTCGCGCGGAACTCGGTCATTCGTGAATTCCGCAAGGGCCGGCTGTCGCGCCTCGATGTCTGCGACGCCCATCCCGAGCTGATCCGGGCGGCCTCCAATCTCGGGCGGCCGATCGGTGAGCAGTGCCCGATCTGCGAGGACGGTGACCTCGTCGAGGTGACCTTCGTCTTCGGCGCAAAGCTCCCGTCCGGTGGGCGGTGTGTGGCCACCCAGACCGAGCTCACCAGGTACTGGCGCCGCAAGGAGCCGGTGGTCTGTTACGTGGTCGAGGTCTGCTGCGGCTGCCGGTGGAACCATCTCCAGCGCATGTACCCGGCCGGCGCCGGTACCGACGTGGGTGCACGCAAGCCGCTGCGCAGCCGCTCCAAGGGCTGAGTCCGGCTCCCAGCGGGACGCCGTGTCCTGCCCCGCGGCCCCGCAGTACCATGGTGGTGCAGTCATCCGTACTCCGCGGGCACCGTCCCGCCGATGCCGCCGGCAGCCCCTGTGCGCTGGACGGCAGAAGAGGAGGAAGTCCATGCCTGATACCCGGTCCGCGCCCGTGACCGTCCCGAGGGTACGCGCCACCAAGGTCCGTGAGGGCCACGAGCCGCTGGTGATGGTGACCGCCTACGACGCCCCCGGCGCCCGCATCGTGGACGCCGGGGGCGTCGACATGATCCTGGTCGGTGACTCGGTTGCCAACGTGGTGCTCGGCTACGAGGACACACTGCAGGTGACCGTCGCCGACATGGCCCACCACGTAGCAGCCGTGGCCCGGGCCGAGCCGGCGGCGCTCGTCGTGGGCGACCTCCCCTGGATGAGCTACCACGTCGACGTCGCCGACACCGTCCGCAACGCGGCCGTCCTGATCCGCGCCGGTGCCCAGTGCGTCAAGCTGGAGGGGGGCGCCATCCGGGCGCCGATGGTGCGGGCACTGGTCGATGCCGAGATCCCGGTCATGGGCCACATCGGACTCACTCCGCAGTCGGTCAACGCCTTCGGCGGTTTCAAGGTGCAGGCTCGTGACGACGAGGCTGCGCAGCTGTTGATCGAGGGGGCCGAGGCCCTCGTCGGCGCAGGCGTCTTCGCCGTGGTGGTGGAGGGCGTGCCGGAGAAGGTCGGCGCCGCCGTCACCGACGCCCTCGACGTCCCCACCATCGGGATCGGGGCCGGTCCTGCGTGCGACGGCCAGGTACTGGTGCTCCACGACCTGCTCGGCCTGACGGCCCGCACGGCCAAATTCGTACGTCGCTACGCCAACCTCGCCGACGACGCCACTGCGGCGGTGGCGAGGTTCGCAGCGGACGTCCGCTCGGGCTCCTTCCCGTCCGACGCGGAGGTCTACCACTGAGCATCGGCTAGAGTGCTCTGGCTGTTCCGGCCGCCACGCAGCATCACAGGTGGTCGTTGTCATAGTCCGACCTGCCCCACGCCGTGGGGCTCGGGTGCCGAGCACCCGATCCAGAGGGAGGTGAGCCGTAGATGCGGCCCTACGAAACCATGGTCATTTTCGACACCGGAGCCGACGAGGCTGCGGTCAACGGGGTCCTCGACCGGGCCCTGACCGCGCTGAAGGCCAAGGGGGGCAACCCCGGGCGCGTCGAGCGGTGGGGGCGACGGACCTTCGCCTACGAGGTGCAGCACAAGCGTGAGGGCTACTACGTCCTCATCGAGTTGAACGCCGAGCCCCCGGCCGTCGCCGACATGGAGCGGGTGTTCGTGCTGGCCGACGAGGTCCTGCGACACAAGGTCATCCGGCTGCCCGAGAAGGTCGCCGGGCGCCGCGCCGCCGCCGCAGCCGCGGCCGCCAACGGGGAGGGTTGAGCATGGCCGGCAACGCAGTCACCCTCGTTGGCAACATCACCCGCGACCCCGAGCTCCGGTTCACCAACACCGGGCAGGCGACCGCCAGCTTCGGCCTGGCCGTGAACCGCCGCTGGCAGAACCGCCAGACCCAGGAGTGGGAGGAGGCGACCTCCTTCTTCGACGTGGTGTGCTGGCGCGAAATGGCCGAGAACGCGGCGGAGTCGCTCGCCCGTGGCTCGCGGGTCATCGTGACCGGCCGCCTCGAGCAGCGCAGTTGGGAGACCCCCGACGGCGACAAGCGCTCGAAGGTGGAGGTCGTGGCCGACGAGATCGGCCCGAGCATCCGCTGGGCGACCGCGCAGGTCACGAAGAACGAGCGCCGAGCGCCGGGTGACGGTCCATCCGGAGGCGGAGGCGGAGGCGGACGAGGCGGACAGTCGAGCGGGGGCGGCGCACCGGCCGACTCCGGGTACGGATATAGCGAGGAGCCCTTCTGATGGCCAGGAACAACGATCGTGGAGGTAGCACCGCGCGCCGCGCCCCCAAGGACAACGGACGGCGCGTCAAGAAGAAGCCGTGTGCCCTGTGCAAGGACCGGGTGGAGTGGGTCGACTACAAGGATGTCGCCATGCTCCGCAAGTACATGAGCGACCGGGGCAAGATCCGCGCCCGTCGGGTGTCGGGTAACTGCACCCAGCACCAGCGCGACGTGGCCATCGCCATCAAGACGGCCCGTGAGCTCGTCCTGCTTCCCTACACCCAGCGCACCACCACGGAACGCCCCGGCGGTCGTGGCGGCCGCGGCGGTCGCGACGGCGGGTTCGGTGGCGGTCGTCGTGGACGCGACGAGGAGCGCACGCTCGGTGAGGAGGGCGCATCGACCGCCATCCCCGACGGCACCCCGCCGGCCGCGCCCCAGGGTGAGGTCGAGGTCGTCGAGGTCGAGGTCGTCGAACTCGACTCGGGCGAGGAGATCGTCATCGTGGAAGAGGCGGGTGAGGAGTCATGAAGGTCCTGCTCCGCACGGACGTGGACGGTGTCGGCAAGCGTGGCGACATCATCGACGTCGCCGGCGGGTTCGCCCGCAACCACCTGCTCCCGGCCGGAAAGGCCATCCTGGCCTCCGACGGTGTCGAGTCGCAGGCGGCCGCCATGCGCCGGTCGCGCGACCTGAAGGACGCCCGGGACCGCGAGGGCTCCGAGACGGTGGCCAAGACCCTGGTCGGCAACACGATCACTATCCCGGCCCGCGCCGCCAACGACCGGCTGTTCGGCTCGGTCGGTGCGGCGGACATCGTGCGCCACGTCGAGGAGCAGACCGGAGCGGTCATCGACCGCCACGACCTGGTGCTGGACGAGCCCATCAAGACGGTCGGTGAGCACAACGTGCGCGTCGAGCTGATCGGTGGCGTGGTGTTCGAGCTCACGGTCGACGTGGTCGCCGAGGCCTGATCCCGGCGGCCCGACCGGGTCGACACGGAGTGCTGCTGCGTGCCCCGGCCCTCAGCCGGGGCACGTTGGCGTCCTGGGGTCACCCACCGTGTGACACCCTCCCGGCACACTGTCCACATGCACGGCGACGTCCCCAGGGCGACAAGGGTTATCCACGGTCGGTCCACAGTGTGGCGCGGTGGTTTCCGCAGGAAGATGGCCTTACGTTCCACAGGCCTGATCGGCGAGGGTTGATCCACCATGGTTCAAGCCTTCGACGACACCCGAATCCCGCGCCTCCTGACCCCCCGAACGGGGGGCGCCGGCACCACCGGACGGGTCCCGCCCCACAACCTGGAGGCCGAGGAGTCCGTCCTCGGTGCCATGCTGCTGTCCCGCGACGCCATCGCGTCGGCCATGGAGACCTGCAAGGCCGAGGACTTCTACAAGGCGTCCCACGGGTACATCTTCGAAGCGATCACCTCGCTCTACGGGCGGGGCGAGCCCGCCGACTATGTGACGGTCATCGAGGAGCTACGTCGGCGCGAGCTGCTCGAGTCCATCGGCGACACCTCGGTCCTCGTCTCCCTCCTGACCAACACGCCGTCGGCCAGCAACGCCGAGTACTACGCCAAGATCGTGGAGGAGCTGGCGCTGCTGCGTCGGCTGGTGGCCGTGGCGGGTGAGATCAGCGAGCTCGGCTACTCGGTTCCCGAGGACGTGAGCGATGTCCTGGACCGCGCCGAAAGCCTGGTCTTCGACGTGGCGCAGCGTCGGGTGGTCGACACGATGACGCCACTCGAGGAGCTGCTCGGTGCCACCCTCGATCATCTCGAGCAGCTCTTCAGCCGGAGCGAGTCGGTGACCGGGCTGGCGACGGGGTACACCGACCTGGACGAGCAGCTCGCGGGACTGCAGCCCTCCAACCTCGTGGTCGTCGGGGCCCGCCCGGCCATGGGGAAGACAGCGTTCGCCCTGGGGATGGTGGCCAATGCGGGTGTGAAGCTGAAGAAGCCCGTCCTCCTCTTCTCCCTCGAGATGAGCCACATGGAGCTCACCCAGCGCCTCCTGTCGTCCGAGGCCCGCGTCGACGCCGGGCGCATGCGTACCGGCAAGCTGCGCGAAGCCGACTGGCCGAAGATCGGCAACGCCATCAGCCGGATGAGCGAGGCGCCGATCTACATCGACGACAACCCGAACCTCACCGTCATGGACATCCGCGCCCGCGCCCGCCGCCTGAAGAGCCGGGAGGGCCTGAGCCTGGTGGTGATCGACTACCTCCAGCTCATGACGGGTCGGCACGGCTCCGAAAACCGCCAGGTCGAGGTGTCCGAGATCAGTCGCGGCCTGAAGATCCTGGCCCGCGAGCTCGAGGTGCCGGTCGTGGCGTTGTCACAGCTTTCGCGTTCCCTCGAGAGCCGGCCCGACAAGCGGCCGATGTTGGCCGACCTGCGGGAGTCGGGCTCGATCGAGCAGGACGCCGACGTCGTGCTCTTCCTCTATCGCGACGAGGTCTACAACCCCGATGCCACCGAGACGCAGGGCACGGCCGAGGTGATCGTCGCCAAGCACCGCAACGGGCCGACGGGCACGACGCGCCTGGCTTTCATCGGGCACCACGCACGGTTCGACAACATGGCGAGGGTGTAGTCAGGGTCTGCATCGAGCCGGGTGCGGAGGTCGAGGGCGTCCGCCACGACGGCTGAGTAGCCTGAGGGCTAGCTGGCCTGGGTGGTCGGCGCGTCGTCGATAACCATGCGCCCGGCAGGCACGGTGCGCCGGACGGAGGTGTCCCACATGAGTGCCGGATCCGACCGCGTCGAAGTGGAGACCTCCGTCGTCGCCCCGGTCGACCGGTTGTGGGCCCTGGTGACCGACGTCGACCTACCGGCCCGGTTCTCCCGTGAGTTCCAGGCAGGAGAGTGGCTGGACGACCCGGGTGAGGGCGCCCGGTTCCGCGGCCACAACAAGATCGGCGACGTCGAGTGGTCGACGACGTGCACGGTGGTCGACTTCCGCCCGGGACGGGCGTTCACCTGGGCCGTGGAGTCGGTGGACGAACCGGTGGCCGTGTGGGGCTACACCCTCGACGACCGTGGTGACCGGGTGCTGCTCAGGATGCACGCCACGATGGGACCCGCCCCGAGCCCGCCACGAGCCGCCGCCGCTGCCGACCCGGAGCACGCCGAGGAGATCATCGCCCGTCGGCTCCGCCACTGGACGAAGAACATGACGGCCACCGTCGAGGGGATCAAGGGGCTCGCCCAGGCGTGACCGGCACCGCGATCGCCGAGCACCCGCGGCTCGACCTCCGTAGGCTCGGACCATGGACGCCAACGGGGGACCCGGTTCCTGGCTGCCCGTCATCGACCACGGTCGGTGCGAGGCCAAACGCGACTGCATACGCGTCTGCCCCGTCGACGTCTTCGACGTGCGGCAGATCGACGAGGCCGACTTCGCGGCTCTCGGGGCACTCGGGAAATTGCGGAGCCGTGCCCACCGCCGTGTGACCTCCTACGCCGGCCGGGCCGCGGACTGCACCGGGTGCGGCGCGTGCGTGACGGCGTGTCCGGAGACCGCGATCGAGTTGGTGCCTCGAACCCTCTGACCGTCGGGAGCCGGCCAGGTGTCCGCGAGGCTCGATTCGGTGGGGGGAGCATTCATAAGCACGTTCCAGCCACCGGAACATGGGACGCCGGCCCGACCGTCGAACACTCCATGCCGAGTCGAACACCGAGATCGGCCGTGCGCCGGTCCGGGTGGCTAGCGTTGCGGCGTGATGGTCGACATGGGTGGGGCGCACCGGGACTGCGCCGGGTGAACATCCTGGCCATCGACCAGGGGACCTCGGCCACCAAGGCCCTCGTGGTGGGCGAGGACGGCGCCGTGCTCAGCATCGCCGAGTGTCCTGTCCATCCCTCGGCCCCGGGCGACGGTGCCGTCGAGCAGGACCCTGCCGAGCTGCTCGCCTCGGTGATCGCCGCCGGTCGGGCCGCAATCTCCCAGGCGGGTGTCGTGGTCCACGGGATCGGGCTGGCCAACCAGGGCGAGACGGTGCTGGCGTGGGACCCGGACACGGGGCGACCACTGACGACCGCCATCTCCTGGCAGGACCGTCGTGCCGTCTCGGTGACGGATGGGATGGCTGACCAGGGTGACCGCCTGAGGGAGATCACCGGACTGCCCCTCGACCCGTACTTTTCGGCGCCCAAGCTGGCGTGGCTGCGTCGGCACCGGACGACCGACGGGGTGGTGACGACATCGGACACGTGGATGCTCCACGCCCTCACCGGAGCGTTCGTCACCGACGTGACCACGGCGTCGCGGTCGTTGGTCCTCGACCTCGACAGCCGCTCCTGGTCGGGTGAGGCGACGGACCTGTTCGGGTTGGCTGCCTCTGACCTGCCCGAGGTGATCGGGTGCGCCACGCCGGTCGGCACCACGGCGGCCTTCGGGCCGTCGCTCCCGGTGACGGGACTCGCCGTGGACCAGCAGGCGGCGCTCGTCGGCGAGGGATGCCTGACCCCCGGCCAGGCCAAGTGCACGTACGGCACGGGTGCGTTCCTTCTGGTCACGACCGGTGGTATCGCTCGACGCTCGGGCAACGGGCTGTCGGCCTCGGTTGCCTGGGAGGTGCCGGGCTCGGTCTCCTACTGCCTGGACGGTCAGAGCTACACGGCGGGGGCCGCGGTGTCGTGGCTGGTGGCCATGGGCCTGTTGCGCGACCTCGCCGACCTCGACGACGTGGCGACGTCCGTGCCCGATGCCGCCGGGGTGACCGTGGTGCCGGCCCTCGCCGGGCTGGGCGCCCCGTACTGGCGGCCGTCGGCGACCGGCACCCTCGAGGGCCTCGGACTCCACACCTCGCCCGCCCACGTGGTGCGGGCGACCCTCGAGGGGCTCGCCGCCCAGGTGGCCGTGCTCGCCGATGCCGCCGCGGACGACCTGGGCGGCCCCGTGCTCGAACTCCGGGTCGACGGCGGACTCACGCAGTCGGCGTTCCTGATGCAGTACCAGGCGGACCTGCTCCAGGTCCCGGTCGAGGTGTTCGCGTCACCCCATGCCACCGCCCTCGGGGTGGCGGTGCTGGCCCGGATGGGCCTGGACGGAGAGGTGGCCGCTCTCGAGGTTCCCCAGCCCACCGCGGCCGCGCGCTACGAGCCCCGCATGGGCGCCGACGAGGCCGCCGGACGACTCGACCGGTTCCGTGCGGCCGCGGACCGCGCGATTGCCGCCTCGGGAGCGGGCTGACCGTTGACGCGGACGGTCGTGGTCGAGGTGGATGTCGCCGTGGTCGGCGCCGGCGTGGTCGGCTGTGCCGTCGCCCGGCACCTTGCGATCGACGGTGCGTCCGTGGCGTTGCTCGACCGGGCGGCGGACGTCGGCGACGGGACCTCGAAGGCCAACACCGGTGTCCTCCACACGGGTTTCGACACGGAGCCCGGATCGCTCGAGTCGCGGCTGGTGGCTCGCGGCCACGGGCTCCTGACCGACTACGCGGCGGCCGCCGGGATCGCCGTCGAGCGGACGGGCGCCCTGCTGGTGGCCTGGGACGACGAGCAGGAGGCCGCGCTACCCGCTCTGCTGGCCAAGGCCGACGCGAACGGCTACGCCAGTGCCCGACTGCTGGACGCCGCCGAAGTCCGATCGTGCGAGCCCCACCTCGGACCGGGTGCCCGGTCCGGCCTGTCGGTGCCCGACGAGTGGGTCATCGACCCGTGGTCGGTCACCCTGGCCTTCGCCACCGAGGCCGTCGGTGCCGGGGCCCGCCTGTTGCTCGCGACGCCCGTCGAGAAGATCGTGTCCGGCGACGGAGGCCACGAGCTCGAGCTGCCCGACTGTGTGGTCCGGGCGCAGTGGCTCGTGAACGCAGCCGGTCTGGGAGCCGATCGCATCGATGCCCTGCTCGGGCACCACGACTTCACCGTGACACCCCGGCGCGGGCAGCTCCTCGTCTTCGACAAGCTGGCCCGCCGCCTGCTTTGCCGGATCCTCCTGCCGGTCCCCACCGCCCGGACCAAGGGGGTGCTCGTGTCCCCCACGACCTGGGGCAACGTCCTCCTGGGCCCGACGGCGGAGGACCTCGAGGACCGCACCGACACGGCGTCGACGACCGGGGGTATCGAAGGTCTGCTGCGGGCGGGTCGGCGCGTACTGCCCGCCCTCGTCGACGAGGAGGTGACCGCCGTCTACGCCGGACTGCGTTCAGCCACCGAACACCGCGACTATCAGGTCCGGCTCGATGCCGGACAGCGTTATGTGTCGGTCGGCGGCATCCGCTCGACGGGCCTGACCTCGTCACTGGCGGTGGCGGAACACGTCGCCGGCCTGCTGGACGGTGCCGGAGCCGGCTGGAGCGGTCCGGCGGTGTCGTCGGCGCCACCGGTCATGCCTCCGCTGGGCGAATCCCAGGTGCGTCCGCTCCAGGATCCCGACCGCATCGCCTCGGACCCGGCGTACGGCACGCCGCTCTGCCACTGCGAGCAGGTCAGTCGGGGGGAGGTGCGCGATGCGTGCCACGGGGCGCTGGCGGCCGCCGACCTGGGTGGGGTCCGGCGGCGGACCCGGGCCATGAACGGGCGCTGCCAGGGCTTCTACTGCGGGGCCGAGGTCGTGGCCCTGGTCGCCGACGAGACGGGTAGTGACCCCGGTTCGTTGACACGGGTGCCGCGGTGAGCGATCCCGCCGTCCTGGTGGTCGGGTCCGGACCGGCGGGCCTGACCGCCGCTCGTGAACTGGCTGTCGCCGGGGTGCGGCCGGTCCTGGTCGTCGACCGCGAGGTCGAGGCCGGCGGGGTGCCCCGGCACTGCGACCACACGGGGTTCGGGCTCCAGGACCTGCGACGATCGCTGTCCGGGCCGGCCTATGCCCGCCACCTGGTGCGGCGGGCCGTCGGGGACGGCGTGGCGATCCGCCTGTCCACGACGGTCACCTGCGTGGGCGATGACGGTGCAGCCACCCTGGTCGGTCCGGGAGGGATCGAGGTGGTCCATCCGCGGGCCGTGCTGCTGGCCACCGGTGCCCGGGAGCGGCCCAGGTCCGCCCGTCTCGTGCCCGGCGACCGGCCGGCCGGAGTGTTCACCACGGGACAGCTCCAGCAGTGGGTGCTCCTGCGGCAGCTTCCCGTCGGCCGGCGGGCCGTGGTCGTCGGTGCCGAGCACGTCGCCTACTCGGCTGTGCTCACCCTCCGTCACGCCGGAGTCGCCACGGTGGCCATGGTCACGGAGCTGCCCCGACACCAGACGGTCGGAGCCTTCGCCCTGGCCACCCGGGTGGGGTTGCGGGTGCCACTGCGGACGTCGTCACGTGTGGCCGGGCTCCACGGGCACGGGAGGCTCGAGGCGGTCGACGTGGAGGATCTGCTGACCGGAGCGGTCGAGCGGGTGGCGGCCGACACTGTCGTATTCACGGGGGACTGGATCCCGGACCACGAACTGGCTCGACGCTGCGGACTCACCGTCGAGCGGGCCACTCTCGGGCCCCGCACCGACCGCTGGGGGCGGACCTCCCGGCCCGGGCTGCTGGCCGTGGGCAATCTGGTCCACCCGGGGGAGACCGCCGGGCGTGCCGCGCTCGGTGGCCGCGACGCCGGCCGGTGGCTCGGAGCCGACCTGTCGTCCGGTGCGACGCAGGTGGCGGCACGCGGCCTGCCGGTCACGGTGGCTCGACCGTTGGCATCGGTCGTGCCGTCGGTCGCCGATCCGGGCGATCCGCCCCGGCGGCTCCTGCTGCGTACCGCCGAATTCACCGGCCGCCGATTGGTGGTGGCCCGTCAGGGAGGCCGCGAGCTCGGTCGGCACGGACTGCGTCACTCGGTGCCGAACCGGTCGCTCGGCGTACCCGGCGCGATCCTGCGCGGCGCCGACCCGGACGGCGGGACCGTCGAACTCTCGCTCGCGTGAGCACCGTGTCGCCCCTGCCACGCCCACCACGGGCGCGGTACGGTGGGAGCACCTGACTCCCGGAGGGGGCACATGGCCGGATTGAACTTCGCCGACATCTTCGAGACCGTCGTCGACACCACGCCCGACGCGCCCGCCCTGGTGGTCCGAGCCACGGCGGGCGACGAGGTCCGGCTCACCTTCGCGGAGCTCGATGCCCGGGCCAACCGACTGGCCCATGTCTTCACGGCGGCAGGTGTCGGCCCGGGCGACCACATTGGCTGCCACCTCTACGACGGCAACCAGTACGTCGAGGCGAACCTGGCCGCCTTCAAGATCCGAGCGGTGCCCGTCAACGTGAACTTCCGGTACGTCGACGAGGAGCTCGAGTACCTCTTCGACAACGCCGACCTGCGTCTGCTTGTCACCGAGCCCGACCTCGAGGCCCGGGCGGAACGGGCTGCCAAGTGCCTGACCTGGGACTGCCCGGTCGTGGTGGCCGACGACCGGTACGAGGCACTGCTGGCCGCCCAGCCCGACACCCGGCCCGAGACACCAGGGCGCGGTCCCGACGACCTCTACGGGCTGTGGACGGGAGGCACCACCGGGATGCCCAAGGGCGTCATGTGGCGGCACGAGGACATCTACCTGTCGGTGGTCGGCGGCGGCGGGAACCCGGCCCTGGGCATCGCTCCGGTGGCGACACTGGAGGACGTGGCCGCACGGGCGGCTGCGGACTACCCGATCCCCGGAGCGCTCACGCTGTGCCCGCTGATGCACGGTGGTGGGTGGTGGATCGCCTTCTCGGCCCTGCTGTCCGGCACCTACAACGTGCTCATCCGTGACCTGGGCTTCGACCCGGAGTTCGCCCTGCGGGTCATGGCCGAGGAGGAGGTCCGGGTGGTGATGACCATCGGCGATGCCTACGCCCGCCCGATCATCGACCACCTCGAGGCCGACGGTGTCGCTGTGCACGACCTGTCCAAACTGCTCGTCTACGGCTCCGGCGGCGCCATCCTGTCGCCGTCCATGAAGGAGTCGCTGAACCGCCTCCTCCCCCACGTGATCGTGATGGACGGGTTCGGCGCCTCAGAGACGGGTGGCCAGGGCAGCCTCGTCGGCCAGAACGAGGACGGGGCCCCGGTGTTCCAGATGGGCACGGGCAACGTGGTCATCGCGGAGGACGGCACGCTCTGCAGCGCGGGCGACGGCCGGATGGGGATGCTGGCTACCTCGGGGCACATCCCGCTCGGCTACTACAAGGACGAGGCAAAGACGGCGGCGACCTTCCCGGTGGTCGACGGTGTGCGGTACGCCATCCCCGGCGACATGGCCAAGATGCTGTCCGATGGGACCATCGCGGTGTACGGACGCGGCTCGGTGTCGATCAACTCGGGCGGCGAGAAGATCTTCCCCGAAGAGGTCGAGAAGGCGCTCAAGAGCCATCCTGCGGTGTTCGACGCCATCGTGGTGGGGACGCCGAGCGACCGCTGGGGCTCCCAGGTGACCGCCGTCGTGCAACTGCGGACCGGTCTCGAAGTGAACCCGGGTCTCGACGAGCTGCGCGAGCACTGCCGTGCCCACCTCGCTGGCTACAAGCTCCCCCGTGAGGCGGTGTTCGTGGACTCCGTGCGGCGGTCGCCGTCGGGCAAGCCCGACTACCGCTGGGCGCGCGACGTCGCCGTGGCCGCGTTGGAGGGCTCGCTCACCACGGGATAGTCGGGGGCGCGCCGACCTGGGTCGGCATCCGCGAGGATGGGGGCATGGACGGCTACGAGCTCCCCCGGGTGCCTGCCTCGGCGGGCGCCCTGTTGCGTGACGATGCCGGCCGCATCCTGATCCTCAAGCCGACCTACAAGTCGGGGTGGACGGTTCCCGGAGGGCAGATCGAGGAGGACGGCGAGTCACCGTGGGAGGGATGCCGGCGCGAGGTGGCCGAGGAGACGGGGCTGGAGGTTGCCGTCGGCCGGTTGGCCTGCGTCGACTTCCTCCACCCGAAGCCTGGCCGGCCGGGCGGCATCCGGTTCCTGTTCGACTGCGGCGTCGTGGACGCCGGCCACCGCGACGGGCTGGTCCTGCAGGAGGACGAGATCAGCGAGGCCCGGTGGGCAGCGACCGACGATGCCGTTGCGCTGCTCAGCGGACCCGTCGGTCGCCGCGTGGCCCGTGCCCTGGCCGCGGCGGGTACCGTGTACCTCGAGGACGGCAGGCCGGTGCCCGGGGTCAGCACCTGACCGGAGCCGTCAGGACCCACCCGGGACGTCGAGCCGTCCGACCAGGTCGGCCACCTGCGGCCGTACCACGTCGGCCTCCCGGGTCACGGCGAACCACGGTTCGGGTGCGACCAGGTCGGTGACAGGACACACCTCGACCAGCGCTCCGGAGGCCAGGCCATCCGCGCAGGCGTAGTCAGGCAGCAGGCTGGTGCCGAGCCCGCGTGCCACGGCGGCGGCCACGGCGCGCAGGTCGGGAGCCGACAGGCGCAGCGTGGCGCCGAACGGTCGCCCGAGCGAGGACTGCCAGAACCGGCGCGTGCGAGGCAACTCGGCGCTGTAGGCCACCCAGTCGGTCCCGGCCAGCGTGCGGGCGAGCCCGTCGAGGTCCCCGGCGGCTACTGGCCCGAGTCGGCCCGGGGCCGATACGAGGACGAACCGGGTGACGCCGAGGGCCGTGGCTACGAGGGTGCGGCGCGTGGGCTCGGTCGTGGTGACGGCCACATCGAGCTCACCGTGGTGGACCAGTGCCAGCAACTCGGCGTCTGCACCGAACCGGACGGCGAGGTCCGGCCCGTCAGGGGCCAGCCGGGGGACGACGCCGTAGGCCACGTACTCGGGGGAGGAGCCCAGTCGCAGTGCGGGAGCGGCGGCGCGCGGCATGCCGCCGTCCAGGCCCGTCAGTACGGGTTCGAGGCGGTCCAGCGCGTCCGCCACCGACGCGAAGAGCTCGCGGCCGGACCTCGTCGGGTCCACGCCGTGGGGTGTGCGCTCGAAGAGTCGGGTGTCGAGCGAGCGCTCCAGCGACCGGAGCTGCTGGCTGGCCGCAGGTTGCGACAGGTTGCGGAGCGCGGCACCGTCGGTGACCGAGCCGGTCCGGTAGATGGCGACGAAGGTCCGTAACCACTCTGCCGTTGCCATAGGTAGAGCTTATGTCAGATGTCACGAATCAGACATTGTCAATGGTGGATCTTTGTCGCATGCTGGGGAGATGCCCGACACGACCTACACCCACGGACACGACGACGGTGTGCTGCGCTCCCACCGCTGGCGCACGGCGGCCAACTCAGCCGCCTACCTACTGCCCCGCCTCGCCCCGGGGCTGGACCTGCTCGATGTCGGCTGCGGCCCGGGCACCCTGACGTGCGACCTGGCCCGGGCGGTGGCACCCGGACGGGTGGTCGGCATCGATGCCGCGTCCGACGTCGTGGCGGCCGCCCGCTCCGAGGCTGCCGCGACCTGCTCCGTCCCGGTGTCGTTCGAGGTGGCGGACCTCTTCGCGCTGCCGTTCGCCGACGACTCGTTCGACGTGGTCCATGCCCATCAGGTACTCCAGCACGTGGCCGACCCGGTGGGGGCCCTGGTCGAGATGCGCCGGGTGTGCCGGCCGGGAGGGGTAGTAGCCGCTCGGGACGCCGACTATCCCACCTTCACCTTCGCTCCTGTCGAACCGGACATCGACCGGGCGACCGCCGCCTACGGCGAGCTCACCCGGTGCAACCGCGCCCGGTGGGACGCCGGGCGGCTGCTGTTGGGACTGGCCCACGCAGCGGGTTTCGACGAGGTCGAGCCATCGGCGTCGACGTGGTGCTTCGCCACGCCGGACGAGCGGGCGTGGTGGGGTGGCCTCTGGGCCGACCGGTTCGGTGCCCCGGGGTCGTTCCTGGGCGGGCAGCTGCTCGCCCACGGCATCGTCGAGCGGGCCGACCTCGACGCCTTCGCCGCCGGCTGGCGCCGGTGGGCGGCGTCACCGGACGGCTGGTTCGCCGTGCTCCATGGTGAGATCCTGGCCACCGCCTGACGGCCCGCCGCCCGCCGGTTCAGGTGTGCCCGGTGACTGCGGTAGCGAACCGTTCCGGCGCCTCCACCATCGGGTAGTGCCCGACGCCGTCGAGCCGCACGACGCGGGCGTCGGGACAGGCGGCCGCAAGTCGGTCGACCATGGCCGGCACCGCGATCGGGTCGTCCATCCCCCAGACGACGGTCAGCGGGGACGGATGGTCCAGTAGCGGAGGGGTGAAGCGGCCCTCCTCGCGACGCCGTTCGTCGATGTAGCGGGCATGGCGGGCGAGCAGGCGCTCACCTTCCCGGTCGGCGATGAGCTCCCAGGCGGCGTCGACCTCGGCGGCGTCCACCTCGTGTGACGGACTGAAGGTGCCCGCCAGCCCGGCGAGCACCGCGTCGCGTGTCAGCACGCCGGGGGCGAGTCGCTCGTCGGGCAGGGCCTCGAGCAGCTGCTGGCCGGGACTGAGCTGCACCAGGTCCATGAACAGCGTGCCGTTGGCGAGTACCCGATCGGTCACCTCGACGGGCCATCCGCCCTCGAGCTGGCGGGCGAGCAGTTCGCCACCGACGGTGTCACCGATGTCATGGGTGAGGAGCCCCAGCCGGTCGATGCCGAGGTCGGCCACCAGGCGTGCAGCCGTGTCGGCGTGGCCGACGAGGGAGTAGGGGCGGTCCGGTTTGGCCGACAGCCCGTAGCCGGGGTAGTCGAAGAGGACCACGCGTCGGTCCGCGGCCAGGGCGTCCACCACCCGGTGGAAGTCGAACGACGAGGTCGGGAACCCGTGCAGGACCAGCAGTGGTGCCGCCCGGGGTACGCCGGCCGGGGGAACGTCGACGACGAAGACGCGTTCGCTATCCACGGTGCGGAGCCCACCCCGCGTTCTCCAGGCGTCGACCAGGTCGCTCACACGAGCAGTCGGGTCCGGAAGAGGTCGAGGACCTGGTCGAGCGCCTCTCGTGTCGGCGTGCCCGGACGGTCGTCGAGGTCCTCGGTCAGCACCGAATGGGCACGCTTCTTGTGTCCGTGAGGGTTGCCCGCCGAGGAGTCGAGCTCCACACCCACGAAGCCGTCCCCGAGCAGGTCCCGCAGGGCGGCGAACCGCTCGGGCGGAGCCGACGTGTCACCGGAGAAGCGGAGGCCGAGGACGCAGACCCCGGCTGCCACCCGCTCCTTCACCCGCTCGGCGTCTGCGTCGCTGATCCCGAGCGAAACCCGGCGGGTCTTGGACAACGGGAGGGGGAGGGACGGCTGGCTGAGCACAGGGGCCAGGACGACGTCGTCGACCATCATGGCGAGGGCGAAGCCACCGGTCAGGCACATGCCGACGGCGCCGACGCCGGGGCCACCGCAGCGCTCGTGCTCGGCGCGGGCGAGCGCCCGGAGCCAGACGGTGACGGGACTGGTGCGATTCAACGCGAATGTCGCAAACTCCTTGGATACGCAGGCCTGGAGCAGACCCTTTGCCGCATAGAGGAGCGTTGGGTCCCGACCGTCGTCACCGAAGAGGTGGGGCATCACTGCGGTGCACCCGATGCCGGCCACCATCCGGGCGAAGCGGGCGACGTTGGGGGTGATACCGGGCAATTCACTGATCACGATCACCGCCGGGCCGGAGCCCGACCGGTAGACGGTGCGCGATGCTCCCTCGAGGGTGAAGGTCGAGCGTTCGAAGTCCTCCAGGGAATCGGGCATGCCGAGACGCTACCGCCGGTCGCCCGCCGCCGCCCGGGACGTCATGCGATCGCCAGGGTGACGACCACGGGCCGGTGGTCCGACCCCGTGGCGGGGGCAACGCGGGCGTCCACCACCCGCACGGCAGGGGTGATGAGCACGTGGTCGAGCTGACTGTGCGGCCGGTGCGCGGGCCACGTCCTACCGATGACGGCGCGCCGCCATCCGCTGAAGAACGACGAGGCCGGCGGTCCCCACATGTTCATGTCGCCGGCCAGTAGGGCCGGACGGTCGAGGGGAGGGAGCAGGCGTGCCAGGCGCCGGTACTGCGCGGGGGAGAGGTGGGTGATGTGGGACATGTGGGTCCCGTGGATGACGATCTCGCGACCGCCCAGATCGGTGGTGCACCGGATCACGGCGCGCCGGGCGGGGTCGCGCCGCAACTTCCCCAGCGAAAGCACCTGTGGGTCGTGGCACGGGACCCGGGCCAGAACGGCCACACCCCATCGGCCGGTCCGGGCCGGCCGGTCCCGCGAGCCGGCCGGCACTTTGAACCTCTCGTCGTCCAGGCGCAACGTCTTGCGGATCTGTCCGAGAACCGGGGCCCAACGGGGGCTGGTGGTGTCGATCGGCGCGTACAGCCGGGCGTGGGCCAGCGGGGCCTCGGCCACGATGTCGTACCCCAGGTGGGAGGCGATCAGGGCCGCCGTCCCCGGAGTGTCGTCGTCAGGGGTCCATGCCTCCTGCAGGATGAGGACGTCGGCGTCGAGCGCTCTGCACTCCTCGACGAGGTCGAAGGGCCGGCCCCAGCCGTCGACACCCATGTGGACATTGAAGCTTGCCACCCGCAGGGTCTCGCGGGCGGCCGGTGCCGTACTCGGGCCCGGGTCGCTCACGTGGTCAGTGCCGACCGAGGACGCCGGCCGCTGCCCGCAGCTCGTCCCGGAAATCGGGGTGGGCGATCTCGGCCAGAGCGAACGCCCGCTCGCGCACCGTCCGGCCCGAGAGGTCAGCCGACCCGTGCTCGGTGATGACCACACCGGTGTGGTGCCGGGGGGTCGAGACCACCGAGCCCTCGGGCAGCACGGGCACGATGCGTGAACGGGTGACCCCGTTCGACACCGCCGTGGAGCGCACGCAGATCAGCGAGTGGTCGTCGAGACGCATTTCCGCGCCGGCCACGAAGTCCTCGTGCCCGCCCACCCCGGAGATCTGGCGACCCTCGATATTGTCGGCCACCACCTGACCGTAGAGGTCGACGCTGAGTGCCCCGTTGATGGACACGAAGGCGTGATTCTGGGCGATGACCGTCGGGTCGTTGACGACCTGGACCGGCACGAAGGCCACGTCCTCGTTCCCGTCGAGCCAGGCGTAGAGCTCAGACGAGCCGAGGGCGAAGGTCGTGATCGACACCCCGTTGAACAGGCGCTTGGCATCATTCGTGACCTTGCCGGACTGGTGGAGGCGCATGAGCCCGTCGGTGAACATCTCCGAGTGGATGCCGTAGCCGCCGCCCGGGCCCTCGGCGAGCTTGGTGGCCACCATGTTGGGCACGGCGCCGATACCGATCTGGAGGGTGGCCCCGTCGGTCACGTAGGAGCGGGCCTGCTCGGCGATGGCCTCGTCGATGGCGTCCGGCTCCGGTTGGGGCAGGGTGAACGGGGCGCCGTCCGCCTCGACCAGGACGTCGACCAACTCGACGGGGATGGTGTTGGTGTAGTCGGGCCCGAGCGACCGCGTCCGTGGGAGGTGGGGATTGACCTCGACCACCAGGAGGCGGTCGGGGTCGCGCCCCGCCAGCAGCAGCTCGTCGTAGGTGGCGCCGATGTGGAGCGAGAGGTTGACGGTGCCGTCCTGGGGAGGTGCCGCGAGCACGGTCATCACCCGCGGGTCGTAGCGGCGCAGGATGGGGGCGAACTGGCGGAATCCGCCGGGCACCAGCTCGATGTTCGCCCCCGCGGCCACGAGCATGCGTTCGGCCGGGCCGTAGAAGCCGCAGCGGTAGGAGACGTTCGGATGGGTGAGCACCTCGTAGTACCCGAGAAGGAGGGCACCCCCGAATGTGAGGTCGACCCAGTCGTCCCGCCGGCCGAGTGCCGTCAGGAACGCGTCGGGGTTTGCCGGGCCGAGGCCGAAGCCCACCGCGTCCGTCGTGCGGATGAGGGAGGCGGCGTCGTCGGGCGAGTAGGTCTGGGATGCCATCGCGCCAGTGTTGCACCGGCACCCCTCCCCGTTGAGGGTCCTAGGTCCCTACCTGGCCGGCCGGTCGTCTCGACGTGCCCACTCGGCGGCGAGAGACGTGGGATGCCAGCATGGGCCCATGCGTTTCGACACCCAGCTCGCCGGCCTCGAGGATGCTCCGGAGCATGCACGCCGGCTGGAGGCGCTCGGGGTCGACGGGGCCTTCACCTTCGAGGGGCCCCACGACGTCTTCACCCCGCTGATTCTGGCCGCCGGTGCGTCCAGCACGCTGGAGCTGGCGACGAACGTCGCCATCGCCTTCCCGCGCAACCCCGTCCAGCTCGCCCACCAGGCCTGGGACCTGCAACTGTTGTCGAAGGGCAGGTTCACGCTCGGGCTCGGCAGCCAGATCCGGACGCAGGTGGAGAAGCGCTACGGCGCCGAATTCGACCGACCGATCGCCAGGATGCGCGAACTGGTCGGGGCACTGCGGGCCGTCTTCGCCACCTGGGAGACGGGCGAGCGCCTCGACTTCCGGGGCGAGTTCAGCTCCCACACGCTGATGCCCCCCATGTTCAACCCGGGGCCCCACCCCTACGGGCTCCCGCCCATCGCACTCGGCGGCCTCGGGCCCCAGATGGTGTCGTTGGCCGCCGAGGTGGCGGACGGCCTGCTCGTCATGCCCTTCAACACGGCGACCCATCTGCGCACCAGGACCTTGCCGGCCGTGGCCGAGGGGCTGGCGCGCGGTGGCCGGGACCGCGCCGACCTCACGGTGACCGGCGAGGTGATCGTGTGCTGCGGTCGGGACGAGGCGGAGCTCGAGACGGCCCGGCTGGCCGGGCGCTGGCTGCTCTCGTTCTACGCCTCGACGCCGGCCTACCGGCCGGTGCTCGAGGCCGAGGGCTGGGAGGACCTGCAGCCCGAACTCAACGCGCTGACCAAGTCGGGCCGGTGGCACGAGATGCCCGAGCGGATCGACGACTCCATGCTCGCCACCCTTGCCGCCGTCGGCTCGCCTCGCAAGGTGGCCACCGAGATCGTCGACCGATTCGGTGGCCTCGTCGACCGCGTCGGGTTCTACACGCCCTACCTGGTGGCTGACGGGACCCTCGGCGAGCTCGTGGAAGAGCTCCACCGTGCCGACCCCGACCGAACCGACCCCGACCGAACCGCCCCCGACCGAACCGCCCCCGACCGAACCGCCCCCGACCGAACCGATCAAGTGAGCGAGGAACGATCATGACCGAGCCTGCACCCACCTACGACGAGTTCTCGCTCTTCCACGAGAACGCGGAGGAGGCAGGCCTCCCGTTCGACGGGCCACCGGTGGTGCGACGCGAGTCCGTCGAGGTGGCACCCGGGCGACGGGTCAGTGCCCTGGTCTGGGGGGAGGGCCCCCCGGAGCTCGTGCTCGTCCACGGTGGCGGGCAGAACGCCCACACGTGGGACACGGTGGCCCTGGCGCTCGACCGCCCGCTCCTGGCCGTCGACCTGCCAGGCCACGGACACTCCGACTGGCCCCAGGACTCGGCGTGGCTGGACACCTCCTCCATGGCCGACGACGTGGCCCAGGTCGTGGGGCGCTTCGCTCCCGACGCCCGGGCCGTGGTCGGGATGTCGCTCGGCGGGGCCACCTCGATCGCCCTGGCCACGCGGCACCCGCACCTGGTGCACCGGCTCCTGCTGGTCGACATCACCCCGGGTGTCGATGGCGACAAGACATCGGACATCGCGGCCTTCCTGTCCGGTCCGGAGACGTTCGCCACCTTCGACGAGATCCTCGACCGGACGGTCCAGTTCAATCCGACGCGCTCGGTGTCGTCGTTGCGACGCGGGGTCCTCCACAACTCCGTCCAGCTGCCCGACGGCACCTGGGCCTGGCGCCACCAGGTGGGACGACCGGCCGCCGACACCGGTCTCCACGTCGAGCGGGCGGACTTCCAGGCGCTGTGGGACGCCCTCGGGGCCATCGCGGTGCCGGTGCTCCTCGTCCGGGGCAGCCGATCCCCGGTGGTGGACGACGACGACGTGGCCGAGTTCCACCGCCGACGTCCCCGGGATGCAGTCATCGTGGTCGAGGACGCCGGACACAGCATCCAGGGTGACAAGCCGGTGGAGCTGGCCTCGATCATCACGGAGTTCGTGGCGTCCGACTGAATTCATTGTCAGTGCCCCGGGTGTTCGTGTCACGTTCATCGGGAGTTCACCGCACGTTCAGATGGCCTGGGTACCGTCGGTCGTGAGGACGGACGCGACCCGGCGGCCGTGTACCCGGTCCTCACCGCTCACGAACACGGAGGACACGAACCTGATGAGAACCCGGAACGCCACGTCAGCCCGGAACGGTCGACGCACGGCTTCGCTCGCTGCGATCGGCCTGGCCGCCGCCGCGCTGCTGACAGCGTGCAGCTCGTCGTCGTCGAGCTCGAGCACGACGACGACCACGGCGCCGGGCGGCACGCTCGCCGGCAACAACGCAGCCTTTCTCGCAGCCGACCTGAAGGCACCGGGGGGCTCGCTCAACGCGTCCGGTTCGACGTTCGTCCAGCCGTTCTTCAGTGCGGCGTTCTACAAGTACACCGGCCTCAACCAGGCTCTGCAGGTCAACTACCAGGGCGTCGGCTCGGGTGCGGGCATCACGGCCTTCCAGTCGGGCACGGTGGCGTTTGCCGCCTCGGACGTGCCGATGGGTGCCTCGGACCTGGCCAAGATGCCCGCCGACTCCGGACCGGTCGTCCAGATCCCGGACATCCTCGGCGGTGTCGCCGTCGCCTACAACGTTCCCGGCGTCTCGACCCGGATCAAACTCGACGGCCCGACCCTGGCCGGCATCTTCGACGGCTCCATCACCACGTGGAACGCCTCGCAGATCACCGCCCTCAACCCGGGGGTCACCCTGCCGGCCCACGCCATCACCCCTGAGGTGCGGGCCGACAGCTCGGGCACGACCTATATCTTCACGGACTACCTGACGTCGGCCAACCCCACGGCGTGGACCCTCGGCGCCTCGAAGACCATCGCCTGGCCCTCGACGGCCGAGCAGACCCCGAAGAACTCGGGTGTGGCCTCGTCGATCCTGTCGACCCCCTACTCGATCGGCTACGTCGAGCTGTCGTACGCGATCCAGAACAAGATGAACTACGCGGCCGTCAAGAACTCCGCCGGGGTCTACGCCGTGCCGAGCCCGACCACGGTGGCGGCCGATGCCGACCAGAAGACGAGTGTGACATCGACCGACTTCTCGATCGTCAACCAGGCCGGTGCCACCAGCTATCCGATCGCCGGCTACAGCTGGTCCATCCTGCTGCAGAAGCAGACGAGCGCCACCACCGGCGCCCAGGTCGTCAAGGTCCTCGACTGGACGACCCACACCGGCGGCGGGCAGGACCTCGCAGCCGGGCTGCACTACGTGGCGCTGCCCCCGGCGGTGCAGAACCAGAACCGGACGCAGCTGCTTACCGTGACCGGCCCGGACGGCAAGGCACTGTTGTCCAAGTGATCGTCCTGCCGGTGCCCGAACGCCGTCGGGTGGCCTGAAACCGCCCGGATGACCACCGTCGAAGCCCTGCCGTCCGCGCCCTCGGGGCGCGGACGGCAGCGCGCACTTCCGGACAAGTGGTACCGCGGGATGCTGGGCGTCGTGGCGCTCCTCTTCGGCGCGCTGGCGATCTGGTTCCTCGTCGCAATCATCATCCAGGCCAGACCGGCCTTCTCCACGCTCGGGTTCTCCTGGATCGTCGGCAAGGTCTGGAACCCCACCCACAATCAGTTCGGACTGCTCCCGTTCATCCTCGGAACGATCGAGTCGACGGCGATCGCCGTCGTACTGGCCGTACCGATCGGGCTGGGTACGGCCATCGCCCTGGCCTTCCTGGTGCCGTCCAGGGTGCGGCCGGCGTTGTCGACCACCGTGGAGTTGCTCGCCGCGGTGCCGAGCGTCGTTTACGGACTGTGGGGACTCATCGTCCTGGCACCTCTGTTCCGCGAGCACGTCGAGCCGTTCCTCACGTCGGTGCTCGGCTGGACCGGGCTGTTCAACGGACCCGACCGGGGCGTCGGCCTGCTGTTGGCCGGGGTGATCCTGGCCATCATGATCCTGCCCACGATGGTGGCCATCTCCCGCGACGTGCTGATCGTGGTGCCGACGGAGCAGGTCGAGGGTGCCATGGCCTTGGGCGCCACCCGATCGCAGGTCCTTCGTAAAGTCGTCGTACCCGGCGCCCGCACCGGAATCCTGGGGGCATTCACCCTGGCCACCGGCCGGGCCCTCGGTGAGACGGTGGCGGTGGCGATGGTGATCGGCAACGCACCGTTCATCGCCCATTCCCTCAAGTCGTCGGCCGCGACCCTGCCGTCGCTCATCGTGAACAATTTCGGGGAGTCCACGGGCACCGAGCTGAGTGCGCTGTTCGGTGCCGGCCTGGTCCTCCTCGTCATCGGCATCCTCGTCAACGCGCTGGCTCGCTGGTTGGTGTGGTCGACCGGTGCCGACGCTGCCGGGGCGGAGCTCGGCCGATGACCTCGCTCCTCGAAACACCCGCCGATCCGGCTGTCGAACGGCGACAAGCCGTCCAGGCTGCCGCCAACTCGAGTCTGGGACGGCGCAAGCTCGCCTCGAAGGTCACCCTCGGGGTCTGCTGGCTCTTCCTGTTCATCGCCGTGGTGCCGCTGGTGGCGGTCATCGCCTATGTGATCGCCAAGGGCCTGCCGGCATGGAATGCGGACTTCTTCACCCAATCGACCAAACCGGAGGGCTATTCCCCCAGTGGCGTGTGGAACGCCATCGTGGGAACCGCGGTGATCACCCTCATCGCCACCGTGGTCGCGATACCGGTGGGCCTGCTGTGCGGGCTCTTCCTCGCCGAGTCGGAGGATCGGGCCGCCGCCGTGCTCCGCTTCACGGCCGACGTCATGACGGGCATACCGTCGATCATCGTCGGCATCTTCGGCTATATCGCCATCGTGCGGAACTTCGGTGGCTACAGCGGGTTCGCGGGCGCCTTCGCCATCGGGTTCATCATGCTGCCGGTCATCATCCGGGCCGGCGAGACGGCCTTCCGCGGCGTGCCCAACTCCCTCAACGAAGCGGCCCTCGCTCTTGGCGCCCGCCGGTCCACCGTGGCCCGGAAGGTCGTGGTGCCCACCGCACTGCCCGGGGTCATCACCGGGGTCCTGTTGGCCGTGGCGCGCGGCCTCGGCGAGACCGCGCCGCTCCTGCTCACGATCTTCGGCAACCAGTACCTGCAGTGGAACCCGTCCAAACCGATGGAGGCCCTGCCCATCCTGATCTACAACTACTCCAGCCAGCCCTATGCCGACCTGATCCAGGTGGCCTGGGGGGCGGCCCTCTTGCTGATGGCAGTGGTGCTCGTCCTCAGCATCGGCAGCCGACTCGTGGCGGCCTATCTTCGTAAGGAGCGCCGATGACCGACGCCAGTTCCCGGACCCCCCACGCCGAGGAGTCACTGACCGTGCAAGCCGAGCAGGCCATCATCGAACCGCCGACGGGTGAGGTCGTCATGACCTTGCGGGACGTGGCCGTCTCCTTCGCTGGCAAGACGGCGGTGCGCGACGTCTCCTTCGACGTCGCCGCCGGCGAGGTGACCGCTCTCATCGGTCCGTCCGGCTCAGGCAAGACGACGCTGCTGCGCGCCCTCAACCGGATGCACGACACCGTGCGGTCGGCATCGGTCACCGGCTCGGTCCACCTCGGCGACCTGGACGTCTACGGGCCGGACACCGATGCCACCCTCCTGCGCAGCCGAGTCGGCATGGTGTTCCAGCGACCCAACCCGTTCCCCACGATGAGCATCTACGACAATGCCGTCTCGGGCCTCCGGTTCAACGGCGTGCGAAAGAAGTCGCTGCTCGACGAGGCGGCAGAGTCGTCACTCATCGCCGCCGCACTGTGGGACAGCGTCAAGGACCGCCTGAAGGCCCACGGCAGGACGCTGTCGGGTGGTGAACAGCAGCGGCTGTGCATTGCCCGGGCCCTGGCCGTCGAGCCGGAGGTGCTGCTGATGGACGAGCCCACCTCGGCACTCGACCCCATCGCCACCAAGCGGATCGAGGAGCTGGTCGGCGAGCTGAAGAACCGGGTGACCATCGTCATCGTCACCCACAACATGCAGCAGGCCATGCGGGTGTCCGACCGTTGCGCCTTCCTGCTGATGGGCGACGACAAGGCCGGCGAGCTGATCGAGTTCGGCCCGACATCCAAGCTGTTCAGCGAACCGACGGACCCGCGCACCCTTGACTACGTCAACGGCCGCTTCGGCTGAGCGGGGTCCGAGGACGCCGTCAGACGGTGAGCTGACCGTCGGCCCCCCTGGGCAGGGGGGAAGGGGGATCTCCGTAGGAGCCGTCGGGATCGATACGGAAGCCGACGCCGCGTACCGTCACGATGAAGCGCGGCTCGGTCGGCTCGGGCTCGAGCTTGGACCGCAGCCGGTGGACGTGGGTGTCGAGCGTCCGGGTGTCGGTCAGGTAGGTGTCGGGCCAGAGCAGGTCGATGAGCTCGTCACGTGAGCGGACCCGCTGCGCGGGGTGGAGGAGGACGGCCAGCAGGTCGAACTCCTTGCGTGACAGATGGACCGGCATGCCGTCCACGGTGACCTCGCGACGCACGTAGTCGACGTTCACCGAGCCGAACCGGGCAACGCGGTCGACCGGCTCGTCGCCCGCCGCTTCCGACGCGGAGGCGGGTGGCCGGGTCGGAGCGCCCGATGCCGCCAGGGGCAGCGGTCCAAGGGCGTGGGGGGAGACGCGGCGCAGGATGGCCTGCATACGGGCGACGAGCTCGCGCAGGCGGAACGGCTTCGTGACGTAGCCGGAGGCGCCGAGCTCCAGGCCGAGCACGACGTCGAGCTCGCTGTCCACGGCACTGACCATCAGGATCGGTACCGACGAGACGGCGCGCAGCTCGCGGCACACGTCGATCCCATGCATGCCGGGCAGCAGCATGTCGAGCAGGACGATGTCCGGTCGGCACTCCTCGAAGAGGCGGATGCCCTCGGGCCCGTCCTCGGCCAGCACCACCTCGAAGCCCTCGCGCCCGAGCCCGGAGGAGAGCGCCTGGCGGTAGGACTCCTCGTCCTCCACGACGAGGACCCTGACGGCTGCATGCTCGGACGGCACCGGCGCCTCCTTCCCCGGACACGGTACGGAGGCCAGGTGAACGCCGGACGATCCGCGGGGAACCCCCCGGTGATCGTTCCGTGAACGTCTGGTGGCAATGAACCTCTGTCCTGGTCAGGGGCACTGCTCCTGACCAGGGACCACTCAGACGGTGGTGCCGACGAGCAGTCCGAGTGCCGCCGCTCCGAGGCCCAGCAGGATGCTGGCACCGACGTTCGCCGCCGCACCACCGACCCGGCCGCGCTCGGCCTGGGTGACGGCGTCGAAGGTGAAGGTGGAGAACGTGGTGTAGGCACCGAGCAGGCCAGTCCCGACCACCGTCAACGCCGCGGACGAGATGCCGTCGCGGCCGGCCAGCCCGGTCAGCAACCCGAGTACGAAGCCGCCCGAGACGTTGATGACAAGGGTGCCCCAGGGGAACGCCGGTCCGAGCCACCGGCGCACGTGCAGCTCGACCTCGTAGCGGAGGAGCGCGCCGCAGGCGCCGGCCACGATCAGTCCGAGCAGGATCACGACGGGTGCCCCGGTGTGGTGGCGCGGGGGCCGTCCTCGCCAGGGTCGTCGCCGGCCAGGAGATCGGGGTCGACCGGTCCGGGGGTCCCGGGGGCGGGCAGTACCCGACCTCGGGCCAGGGTGATCCCCGCCAGTGCGGCACCGAGTCCGGCCAGAAGGCTGGCCAGCAGGTAGGCCGCCGCGACGCCGGCGTGCCCGTGGCGGACCCGCTGGTCGATCTCGACGGCGAAGGTGGAGAACGTGGTGAACCCGCCGCAGAAGCCGACGGCAACCAGGGGACGGAGGAAGCGGTCGCCGGGCCAGCGCTCGGTCACCAGTGTGACCACGACACCCAGGAGGAACGAGCCAACGATGTTGACCGTCAGGGTGGCCCAGGGGATGCCGGAGGGGTCGGCCACGACGCCCCGCTCGACCCCGTAGCGGGCCAGGGTGCCGAGGGTGCCGCCCACGGCGATGGCGGCCAGGGGCCCGGGTCCGTGGTGGGGATGGAGCGGGGCACGGGTCGGTGAGCCCGAGGTGCCGTCGCCTGCAGTGGATTGTCCGTCCGTCCCGGTCGATTCGGGCACCGCTGCTCCTTCGGGGGTGGCGACGCGTGCCGGGTGGACGGCGGTGCGGGGTCACGATGTCGGGACCTGCCGCCGGCCGCCCGGTCACCGGCCCGAGGAGTCTACGGCAGGCGGTGCGGGTCGCCCCGCACCGCCTGCCGGCAGAGGCCTGGGACATTCCGGGACGCCGGGTGCCTCAATTCGTAGGAGCCCGCCCGTGCGCCACACGGCGACCATTGGGGGAGGGTATGGGCGGCAGCGGCGCCGGGCGGACTCCTACGGCTTGAAGCGGTACCCCACCCCTCGGACGGTGATGAGGTGGACGGGCTCGGCCGGAGTGCGCTCGATCTTCTTGCGCAGTCGCTTGACGTGGGTATCGAGTGTCCTGCTGTCACCCTTCTTGCGGTCGCGCCAGATCCGGTCCATGCACTGCTTACGGGTGACGACGTGGCCGCCTTCAGACACGAGCAGGGTCAGGAGGTCGAACTCCTTGCGGGACAACTCGAGGTCCCGTCCGTGCATCGTCGCCTCGCGCCGCGACACGTCGACCATCACCGGACCGAACGTGTAGGCGCCCGGGGGTGCGGTGGGTGCGAGGCCCTGCGGTTGGCGGCCGACCCTGCGGAGCACCGCCCGGATGCGAGCCGTGAGCTCGCGGGGTCGCGGAGGCTTCGTGATGTGGTCGGCGGCGCCGGCTTCGAGGGCCAGGACGGCATCGAGCTCGTCGTCCTCCTCGGTGATCATGATGACGGGGAGCCACGGTGCCCCCGCGGTGATCCGGCGGAAGACCGCGAAACCCTCCGAGTCGCCGATCTGCGTGTCGAGGATGACCAGTGACGGCGACCCGGTCGATGCCAGGGCAATGCCCTCGTCGGCGGTCGATGCGGTGATGACGTCGAAGCCCTCGATGGACAGGGTGGCGGCGAGCGAGTCGCGCGTGAGGTGGTCGTCGTCGATGATCAGGATGACGGGCACCACGTCAGGCAGGGCCCGCTGTTCGACTTCGCGGAACGTCAAGGTCACGGATGTGCCCTGACGCTCCGGAACAGGGCGCAGACGGCACCGCTGCCGTCGCGGCGACGGGAGCGGGCGGACACGCCGCTACTGGACTGCCTGACCGGCGGGGCCGGTGCTGGCGGGGTTGCCGTGAGAGGCGGTGGGGTCCAGGCCCCGGGACGGCAGCCGGTGGGTCCCGTGGCGCGCCACACGGGGGTTCGGGCCCCGCGGGAGCGCTGACACTGGGCCTGGTGGTGCGCTGCCATCCCTGTGGACAGTACGGACGGTAGGTGAACAGCACGCGATCGCTCTGTTATCAGACGGTAATCATTGGCCAATTTTCTCCATGGGGCCGGAGGACGTGCCTACAGTCGGTTGGAGGGCCGACCGGCCCCGACGGACGACAGGAGCAGACGCTGATGGACGGGAACACCGCGGTCGACCTCCGTGACACCGAGGAGTGGCGTGCCCTGCGCGGGCACTACGACCGCATCAGCGACGTGCACCTGCGGACGCTGTTCGCCGGGGACCCCACCCGGGGGACCTCGATGGTGGCCCGGGCCGGCGACCTCGTCCTCGACTACTCCAAGCACCGGGTGGACCCCGTCGCCCTGGCCGCCCTGCTGGACGTGGCGCGCCGTGCCGGAGTGGCCGAGCGACGGGACGCCATGTTCCGCGGTGAGCGCATCAACGCGACCGAGGACCGCGCCGTGCTCCACGTGGCGCTGCGCATGCCCCGTGACGCGCAGCTGGTGGTCGACGGGCGCGACGTTGTGCACGACGTGTATGACGTGCTCGACGCAATGGGTGCGGTGGCCGAGCGCATCCGGTCCGGGACGTGGACGGGCCACACGGGCCAGCGGATCCGCTCCGTGGTGAACATCGGCATCGGCGGGTCGGACCTCGGACCGGCCATGGCCCACGAGGCGCTACGTGACTATGCGGACCCAGCGCTCGAGTGCCGCTTCGTCTCGAACGTCGACCCGGTCGACCTGTATGCGAAGACCCACGACCTCGACCCGGCGTCCACCCTGTTCGTGGTGTCCTCCAAGACCTTCACCACCCAGGAGACACTCACCAACGCCCGGGCCGCCCGTTCCTGGCTGCTAGAGGGTCTCGGCTGCGGCGCCGAGGCGGTGGCTCGGCACTTCGTGGCCGTGTCCACCAATCGGGCCGGTGTCGTCGACTTCGGGATCGACCCCGACAACATGTTCGGCTTCTGGGACTGGGTCGGCGGCCGCTACTCGTACGACTCGGCCATCGGGTTCTCGCTCATGGTGGCCATCGGGCCCGCCGCGTTCGCCGACATGCTGGCCGGGTTCCACGCCGTCGACCGCCATTTCGTCGAGGCGCCCCTCGAGTCCAACCTGCCCGTCCTCCAGGGGATGCTGAACGTCTGGTACTCCAACCTCTTCGGTGCGGAAACCCACGCCGTGCTGCCCTACAGCCAGCGGCTCGCCCGGTTCCCGGCCTACCTCCAGCAGCTGACCATGGAGTCCAACGGCAAGTCGGTGCGGCGCGACGGCTCGCCGGTCGAGGGCAGCACGGGCGAGATCTTCTGGGGCGAGCCGGGGACCAACGGCCAGCACGCCTTCTACCAGCTGATCCACCAGGGGACCCGGCTCATCCCGGCCGATTTCATCGGGTTCGCCACCTCGACCCATGAGGACGGCGACCGCCAGGACCTGCTGATGGCCAACTGCTTCGCCCAGACCAGGGCCCTGGCATTCGGTCGGACTGCCGAGGAGGTGGCGGCCGAGGGGACCCCGGCCGCTGTCGTGCCCCACAAGGTGATGCCCGGAAACCATCCGACGTCGACCATCCTGGCACCCGAACTCACCCCGTCGGTGCTGGGGCAGCTGGTCGCCCTGTACGAACACACCGTGTTCGTGGAGGGTGCGGTGTGGGGCATCGACTCGTTCGACCAGTGGGGGGTCGAGCTCGGCAAGGTCATGGCCGGCCAGCTCGGCCCCGTCCTCAGTGCCGCCGACGCACCCGACCTGACCGATCTCGACGGATCGACCGCGCAGCTGATCCGTATCTACCGGGGCATGCGGGGCCGGCCCACCTGAGTCGTCCCCCCCCCGGAACCGACTCAGGTGGGCCGGGTCAGGCGGAGGCCAGGGCCGACCACAGCGCCCGGTAGCTGGGGTAGGTGATGCCGTCGGTCACGTACCCGGCCTGCTCCAGTTCGGCGTGGTAGCGGGGCAGGTTCCGCCAAGGCACGCCCATGTCGACGTGGTGGGCGAGGTGCCAGCCCGTGTTGTAGGGCACGAACCAGAATCGGGCGATCCAGCTCTGACGCACATTGTGGGTGGTGACCCGTCGGTCGGGGCTGGCCTCGAGGCCTCCGTGCTCGGCGATGGCCCGGAGACGGTTGATCACGCGCCACTGGGTCATCCACGGCAGCCACCACAACAGGGGGTAGATCCACCAGCGCCCCGTCGCCGCCCACATCGCCGCCCACAGGACCAGCTGGACGCCGATGATCGACAGCGACGTGCGCCGGTACTCCGCGTACTTGAGGGACCGGAACAAGGGGGTGAAGTTCTTCCATCCGGAGATGCCCGCCGCGTCGCGCACCAGTCGTCTCGTCAGGGTCCTGTGGTCGCACGGGTACCCGCCGTAGAACGCCAGGTCGGGCTCGTTCGGCCCGAACTCCTCCTTGTGGTGGGCGAAGTGGCCGCGCCGGTAGAGGCCGATCGGCGTCCAGGTGGGGTAGGCCACCAGCCAGGTGCCGACCCAGTCGTTGACCCGCTTGTTCGTGAAGAGGAGCTTGTGCGCCGCCTCGTGCATGAGGATGGCGAACCGGGCGTACATGGGCCCCATGAGGAGGAACGCCACCAGATAGGCCCACCACCGGTCGATCCACACCGCCCCGCCGATGATGAGCACCACCCACAGCCACACCGAGGCCACACTCACGGCATTGCGCGCGTCGTCGATGCGACGTAGCTCGGCGCGGAGTTCGGGGCGCGCCTTGCCGTTCTCGAAGAGCCGGTCGGTCGGGAGGACGTCGGGTCGGGCGGCCTTGTCGGCCACCATGGTGGGCGCCATCCCGCTACATTACAGTTCCAGACCAACTGCAGCAATCACGTAATACTATGACCGGCCCCCGGCGTCCCGCCCCATCGAGTCCCGCCCCGGAGGGGGTACCGCCGCTGACCGCCCGGTCGGTACTGGCCAGCGCCCTGCTGGGCGAGGACCCACCCGAACTCCCGGTGGCCCACCTTGTGCACCTGGCCGGCCTGTTCGGGATCAACCCGAACCGCTCCCGGGTGGCACTCAGCCGGATGGTGGCCGCGGGGGAGGCGACGACCGACGGGGGCGGTCGCTACCGGTTGGCCGGACGCCTGCTCGACCGTCGGGACCGGCAGGCCGACAGCCTGCTCGGCCGCACCGGGGCGTGGGACGGAGGCTGGAGGCTGGTGGTGGTCACCACGTCCGGGAGCTCCCCCGACCAGCGTGCGGCACGCCGCCGGCGCCTGGTCCTGGCCCGTCTGGCCGAGCACCGCGAGGGGGTGTGGCTGCGGCCGGACAACCTCGCCCTGCGTCCCGACCCGCACGACGACCCCGACCTGGCGACGTGGACGGCGGTGCCCGACGGCGACCCGGTGCCCCTGGCTGCCGGGCTGTGGGACCTCGGTGCCTGGGCCGGCCGTGCCCGGGTGCTCGTCGCCGATCTCGGGGCGCAGCAGACCGCGGGACCCGACGACCTCGCTCCGGGGTTCGAGCTGTCCGCGGCCGTCCTCCGGCACCTGCAGGCCGACCCGCTCCTGCCGCCAGCGCTCCTGCCCGAGGACTGGCCGGGCCCGTTGCTCCGGTCGTCGTACGCGGCATGGGACGCGGCCTACCGGGAGGTGCTGCGGGCCTGGGGGCGGTCGGCGCGGACGACGTAGGCTTCCGGGCGAGGAACCGGTCCGTCGTCCGTTCGACGGCCCAGCGGGTCCGTACCGGGGAGGGACCATGGCGCAACAACAGGGCCAGGAGCGGCAGGGGCAGTTCGCCGGACGGGTGGCCGTCATCACCGGCGGTGCCCGGGGCCAGGGCCGGAGCCACGCCGTGGAACTGGCCCGCCAGGGGGCGGACATCGCCGTGGTCGACCGGTGCGCCGACCTCGCCACCGTGACCTACCCGCTGGCCACCCCCGATGACCTCACCGAGACGGCCCGGCTGGTCGAGGCCGAAGGCGGGCGCTGCGTCACCGGGCAGGCCGACGTGCGCGACCTCGGGGCCATGATCGCCTTCGTCGACGGCGTGGTCGAGGAATTGGGCTCCGTCGACATCCTGGTGGCGAACGCGGGCGTGTCGACGATGTGCTCCATCTTCGACCTGGACGCCGACGGATGGTCCGAGACCCTGGACACGAACCTCACCGGCGTCTTCAATGCGCTGCGGGCGGCCGCTCCGCACATGCGTCGACAGCGATGGGGCCGGATGGTCACCGTCTCGTCGATGATGGGCCGATCGTCCAACCCGCTCATCAGCGCCTACTGCGCGTCCAAGTGGGGGGTGATCGGTCTCACCAAGTCGGTCGCCCAGGAGATGGCCCACTCGAACGTGACGGTCAACGCCATCGCGCCGGGCAACATCTCGACCGACATGATCCACAACGACACGCTCTACCGCCTGATGCGGCCGGATCTCGAGCAGCCGGGCGCGGACGACGTGGCCGGTGTGATGGCGTCGTTGCACGTGCAGCCGGTGCCGTGGCTCGAGGCCGAGGAGATCACTTCGGCGCTGGTCTTCCTGTGCTCGGAGGGCGCGCGGCACATCACGGGGTCGGTCATCGACGTCGATGCCGGGGCATCGGCCCGCTTCACCGCCTGAGCCCGGGGCGGCCCGGCCTACTGCTGGGACATGGCGGCACGCTGCTCGGCGGCAGTCGTGTCGACCGGCGGGGCCTTGCGCACCACGTCGACCGTCACCTTGTGCAACGTGCCTTCGAAGGGGAACTGGCCGCTGTAGCGCGGGCTGACCGGGCTGCCGTGGTCGTAGCCCACGCTCGGGCCGACACTCGAGATGATGTGCATGGCGAAGGGGACCTCGGCGCGCCCGCAGGCAACCCCGTCGATCAGCAGCCGGATGGTGCCACCGACGCCGGTGCGGCGGAACTCGATCGTCACCACCGACGGGCCGTCGGGGACCTCGACGTCGGACACCACCACGGTGTGGTCGTTGAAGCTGTTGTAGTCGAGCACGAGGCGGTCGTCCTGGACGAAGAAGCTGATCCCCGAGTTCTCGGTGCCGGTGGCGAACAGCACTCCACCGTCGCCCCGGTGACGGTCGATGGTGGCCGACATGTCGAAGCCCCGGCCCCCGAGCGACGGCGACACCTGGGACGGCATGGGGGCCATCGGGGGGAAGTACTCGTAGTGCCGGCTCGTCGGGTGGGGCGAGTTGTCGCGAAACCGGGTGAAGAAGAGCTCGATGCTCCGGTCGTCGAGAGGGAGCACGCCCTGCTCCTCGGCCTCCACCCACCACAGGGCGATGAGCTCGGCCAGCCTGTCCGGGTGCTCGGCGGCCAGGTCGTGGCACTCCGAGCGGTCCTCGTCGAGGTGGTAGAGCTCCCAGACGTCGTCGTCGAACGGGACGCCCTTGATGTGTCGGGTGACGGCCTTCCATCCGTCCGAGATGATCGCCCGATGACCGAACATCTCGTAGTACTGGGCACCCTTGCGGGTGGGCTCGTCCGGTGCGTCGAATGCATAGGCCATCGACGTGCCCGAGATCGGCAGCTGCTCGAGGCCGCGGTAGACGTCGGGCGCGGTGATCCCGAGGATCTCGTAGATGGTCGGGACGATGTCGTTGACGTGGTGGAACTGGTCCCGGATCCCACCGGCGTCGTTGATCCGCGACGGCCAGCGCACGATGAGGGGTACGTGGACGCCGCCCTCGTGGGTGTTCTGCTTGTACCACTTGAAGGGGGTGTTGCCGGCCTGGGCCCATCCCCACGGGTAGTTGGCATGGCTGTGCGGGCCGCCGATGTCGTCGATCCGCTGGACCGCCTCGTCCGGGGTCTCCAGGATCATGTTGAAGTACTTCATCTCGTGCATGACGCCGAATTCGCCACCCTCCTGGCTGGCGCCGTTGTCCGACAGCAGCAGGACGATGGTGTCGTCGAGCACGCCGAGGCTCTCCATGTCCTCCAGGAACCGGCCGATCTGGGCGTCGGTGTGCTCGAGGAACGCGGCGAACGCCTCCTGCAGGCGGGCGGCCAGGCGCCGCTGGTTCTCGGGCAGGGTGTCCCACGGTTCGACGCCGGGGTTGCGGGGGGCGAGCTCGGTCCCGGGGGGGAGCAGTCCCATGTCGAGCTGGCGGGCGAACCACCGCTCGCGGGCCACGTCCCAGCCCTCGTCGAACGCTCCCCGCCACTTCTCCAGGTACTCGGCGGGTGCCTGGTGGGGAGCGTGCATGGCACCGAAGGCCAGGTAGGTGAAGAAGGGGCGGTCGGGTCGGATGGAGACCGAGTCGTGGATGAACCGGATGGCGTTGTCCACCAGGTCCTCGCTCAGGTGGTAGCCCTCGTCGGGCGCCGCCGGTGGCTCGACATGGTGGTTGTCGTGGACCAGGTCGGGGGAGAACTGGTCGGTCTCCCCTTCGAGGAACCCGTAGAAGCGGTCGAAGCCACGCTGCAGCGGCCACTGGTCGAACGGGCCAGCGGCCGAGGCGTTCTCCATGGCGGTCAAGTGCCACTTGCCCACCGCGAAGGTGGCGTACCCCTCGTCGCGCAGCACCTCGGCCATGGTGGTGGCGTGGTGGGTGATCTGCCCCCGCATGTGGGGGTAGCCACTGTCGAAATTGGAGATGGCCCGCATGCCCACCGTGTGATGGTTGCGGCCGGTCAACAGCGCCGCCCGGGTGGGCGAGCACAGCGGGGTGACGTGGAAGTTGGAGAAGCGGACACCCTCGGCCGCCAGGGCGTCGATGTTGGGAGTGGTGAGCTCCGAGCCGTAGCAGCCGAAGTGGGAGAACCCGGTGTCGTCGAGGAGGATGACCACCACGTTTGGTGCATCGGGACCGGGGTGGGGCGGGACCGGCCACCAGGGCTCCGACTCGGCCTCGGTCCGGGCGATCACGCCTTCGAAGGGCTCGAATTGCTGCATGGGGACGTCCTCGGGTTGTGGAGGAGCGCCGGACTGCGAGGTGGGGGCGCTACACCGGGAATCTTCTGTCAACCCGTCTGACGATAGAGAGCCGGAGCGACCCTGTCCACCGGCGGCCGGTCGGGGGGCGGCCGACCGCCGGTGGCGGTCAGTGGTTGCCGGTGTGGCGGTGTTCGCCGACCTCGGACAGCACCGCCAACGCCACCAGCGCGAGCGCCAGGGCGAGGGAGACGACGCCGAGGACGCCGGCCAGGACGTCGTTGTGGACGATCAGCAGCACGACGCACAGCGCGGGCACCAGGACGGCGCAGGCCCGTGCGACCGTGCGGGCGAGTCCGGTGCCCGGGCCGGAAATCCGCCGGGTGAGGCCGAAGGTGGCCGGCACGACGAGCAGTGCCAGGAGGACTGCCGTAGGGCGCACTGGCCCATTGGGGATCAGGTCGAGCCAGTGGTAGCCCTCGAAGATGGCGAGCGTGGCCATGAGCACGAGGCCCGGCGCGGCAAGGACGGGCGTGCCGAACCCACTGTGGACGGCGCCCGCGGTCTGGGAGGCCGCCGGTGGGCGCTGGGTCGCGTCCATCGGCGCGACCGGGCCGTCCACGAGGTGCCGTGCATCGCCGGCGCCAGCGGTCCGAGCACCGGGGAACGACCCGTCCGCCACATGACCAGTCTCTGGAGCAACCGCCATGTCCGCCTCCTGTCGGGCCCTCGCCGCCCGACTGATCAGGGTGCGGACACCCGGCTCCTCGCCGGATGCCCGCCGCCCCACTGTTCCCGGATCCGCCAGATCCCGAGAGTGAATCCGCCACCCATTGACAACAAGTCTGCATCTGGGAGTGGCAAAATGCAACTGGAGATTGCAACACCTGTTGCCATTGCGTGGCCTCGATGACTTCTCCGACCCCGACGAGGGACGATGGGGGGCGATGTCGGTCGACCGGGGCGTGGGGCGGCACCCGAAGGTACCGGCCACCGGGGCGGACCAGTCGAGGAAGTTCCTGAGTGCATCTGACGAGCGCATCGCCGGAACCCTGCACCATCGGTCGCCGGTCCGCGCCTACGGTCGTTCGGTGGACAGTGGAGGGCCGAACAACCTTGTGCCGGCATCGGCGACAGCGGAAGAATGGTCCGTGGCCCGACGAGGAGGAACCGTGCCCGGAACCACAAGCACAGGTGAGCGCTTCGACATCCTGTTCGTCGGCGACGTCGCCGTCGACCAGTACCTGACCCTGACCGGCGACGCCGTGACCGTCGAGGAGGGTCCCGAGTCCCGTCGTCTCGTCCTGCCGTTCGGCGCCAAGGTGGCCTGCGAGGTCACCTCCACCGTGCCGGCCGGCGGAAACTCCGCGAACGCCGCTGTCGCGTGCGCGCGACTGGGGCTGCGCACCGCGCTGGTGGCCTACGTGGGGGACGACGGACTCGGGCGAGGAGCCGTCGCCGCACTACGGTCCGAGGGCGTCGACGCTTCACTGGTGCGGCCGGACCCCGAGGTACCGACCAACCGGAACTTCGTGCTCAGGGTCGGGCACGAGAGGACGATCCTCGTCCACCACGAGCAGCACGAGTGCCACTGGCCACACCTGCGGCCCGCGGAGGTCCCCTCGTGGCTGTACCTCTCGTCGGTGGGAACGGACTCCCATGCCTATGAGGACCAGATCGTCGACTGGCTCGAGACGGAGCCCGAGGTGTCACTGGCCTTCGAGCCCGGGACCCTGCAGATCGCCCGCGGTGCCGAGGCCCTGAGCCGCATGTTCAGGCGGTCTGCGCTGGTGGTGTGCAATCGCGAGGAGGCTGCCGCACTGACCGGCGGGCACCCGGGCGACGATCCGGTGCGACTCCTCGACGGCATGCTCGCCCTCGGACCCGAGCAGGTCGTGGTGACCGACGGCTCAGCCGGGGCGTTCGGGACGGACGGAAGGGCGCGGTACGCGGTTCCGGTGTTCCCGGACGACGGGCCGGTGGTCGATCGGACCGGGGCGGGGGACGCCTTCGCCGGCACCCTGGTCGCCGCCGTCGCCACGGGGCTCCCACTGGACCGGGCCATGGCCCGGGCACCCGTCAACTCGATGCGGGTGGTCCAGCAGGTCGGCTCGCAGGCCGGGTTGCTGGACGACGCCACCGTCGAGGCGCTGCTGGCCGCTGCCCCCGACGGCTACGGCGTCCGGGAGCTCGTGCCCGCGCTCTGACGTCCGGTTCGGTGTACCGGGTGGTGGACCGGGGCCGCTGTACCGACCACTACGGTCCAGGTCCGTGCCGCGCCCTCCATTCCTCCTCCTACCGCCGTCCGAGGCGAAGGCCGCAGGCGGACGATGGGCGGCCCGCCCCGACTCGTTCGCCGAGGAGCTCGCCGCGCCCCGTGCCGCGGTGCTGGCCGAGCTGGGCCGAGTGGTCCGCCATGGGGACGTCCGCACCCGCATGGCCGTCCTCGGTGTCCGCGGCGAGCTCCTCGACCGTGCACTGGCTGCCACGGCGGCGCTCGTGGCCGGAACGGCACCGGTGCTGCCGGCGTGGAGGCGCTACTCCGGTGTGGTGTGGGCCGGCCTCGACCCCGCCACGCTCAACCCGGCCGACCGCAGGCGGATCATCGTTCCTTCGGCCCTCTACGGCATGACGACGGCGGTCGATCCCGTGGCCGACTACCGGCTCAAGCTGCTCGTGGCACTCGGCGGGCTGGGCCGGCTGTCCACGTTCTGGCGCTCCTCGCTCACCTCGACCCTGGCCGAGCGGGCCCGTGGACGTGTGGTCGTCGACCTCCTGCCGTCCGAGCACGCACACGCCCTGGACCTCGAGGGCCTGGCTGGCTCCGTCCGGGTGGTCCGGGTCCGGTTCGTCAGCGCGGACGGGCAGCGGGCCGTGGGTCACGACGCGAAGTCCACCAAGGGCCGACTGGCCCGGGCCCTTCTCGACGACGGACTGGACGCCGCCGACGCCTTCAGCCACGGGGGCTGGCGGGCCCGGAGGGACGGCGACCAGGTGACGGTCACGGCTCCCACCGGCTGAGCGGTCCGGTGCCCCGTGTCGCGACGGGTGGGTCGTTCCTTACGCAATTCATATGATCCGCTCACCCACGGCTTAGGGACGACGGGTCCAATGGTCGGGTGACGTGATCATGAAATCCGTGTCAGCCCGGAGGTAGGACGAGATGAACGAGTACCCGAACGACGAGCAGGGAGCCGAGCAGGGTCCGTGGGACGCCGCTGCGCCGACCCCGCCCACCGCACCCGTCCCCCCGGTGGAGCCACCGACCACCGATCCGACGATCACCCAGCAACACCCGCTGACCCAGCCGGTGCCGCACGTCCAGCCACCGACCTCGGTGCCCTATCCGGGCCAGGCGGTCGTGGCGACCGGTGACGACCTCTACCCGGCGGGGGCCCATCCGGCTCCGGCCAATCCCTGGGCCCCGACGCCCACCCCCGGTGCCTGGGGCGCCGTGGGCGCGCCGGGCTGGGGCCCGACCGGGCCCTCGCCTGTCCCGGCACCCGGTGGATGGGGTGCCGGGGTGGGCGGTGGTCAGCCCCCGACGACGTGGCCGCCGTCCCCCTACGGCTACTACCCGACCCCGCCGGCACCCACGGCGAAGCCCCGCAACCACAGGGGCCAGGTGGCCGTCATCGCCTCGCTCGTCGCCGTGGTGGCCCTGCTGCTCGGCGCCACTATCGGACACGCAACGTGGCCGACGGACACGACGGCGACGTCGGCCCAGAGTCCGACGAGTGGGTCCGGTTCCTCCGGCGGCAGCACCTACCCGTTCGGCTCCGGCAGCGGGGGCAGCTCGAGCTCGAGTGGCTCGGGAAGCGCGACGACCGGTGCGGGCGCCCCGTCCGACGTGAGTGCGGTTGCCGCCAAGATCTCCCCCGACCTGGTGGACATCAACACGAACCTCAGCTACGAGTCCGAGCAGGCGGCCGGCACCGGCATCGTGCTCACCTCCAACGGTGAGGTCCTGACCAACAACCACGTGATCGACGGTGCCACGAGCATCAGCGTGACCGACATCGGCAACAGCCAGACCTACAAGGCCAACGTGGTCGGCTACGACCGCACGGGTGACGTCGCGGTGATCCAGCTCGTCGGGGCCTCCGGCCTCCCGACGGCCCAGATCGCCCCGTCGATCCCGGCCGTGGGCGAGGGCGTGGTCGGCGTCGGCAACGCCGGCGGCACCGGCGGTACGCCGAGTTCGGCAGGTGGCTCGGTCCAGTCGCTGAACCAGTCGATCACCGCCAGCGACAGCG
This sequence comes from Acidimicrobiaceae bacterium, assembly GCA_003164095.1. Classification (GTDB taxonomy): domain Bacteria; phylum Actinomycetota; class Acidimicrobiia; order Acidimicrobiales; family RAAP-2; genus Bog-756. The sequence goes on from PLRX01000141.1 coordinate 67,449, forward strand.
GTGGCGGCAACTCGGAGAACCTGACCGGGCTCATCGAGACGAATTGCGACATCCAGCCCGGAGACTCGGGTGGCGCCCTGGTCGACGCCGAGGGCAAGGTGGTCGGCATGGACACGGCGGCCTCGACGGGCTCGACCGGTCTCGGCGGCGCGGCCCAGGCCTATGCCATCCCGATCGGCACCGCCCTGTCGGTGGCCAAGAGCATCGAGAACGGTCGGGCCAGCTCGGCCATCCACATCGGCGCCACCGGATTCCTCGGTGTGCAGGTGCAGGACTCCTCGGCCACGGGTTCGGGCTCCGGCTCGTTCCTGCCCGGCTCGAGTGGCTCCGGAAGCTCGACGACGGAGGGCGCCGTCGTCGACGGGACCCTCCCCGGCTCGCCCGGCGCCTCGGCCGGCCTGGTCGAGGGCGATGTCATCACCGGCGTCGACAACACCCCGGTGAACACGTCCTCGGACCTGTCCAGTGCCCTCGAGCCGCACCACCCCGGCGACGTCGTCCACCTGCAGTGGACCGACCAGTCGGGTGTGTCCCACACCACGTCCGTCACCCTGGCGGTCGGTCCCCCCGCCTGACCACCCCATCCCCCCCGGTGCGACGCCCGGTGAGCCACCTGCCCGTGGCCCATCGGGCGTCGTGCTGTCCGGGCGTCGTGCCCGGCGTCGCCACTCAGGACAGGATCTTGGGCCAGCCCGTGCCGGCGGGTGAGACGAAGAGGGTGGTGAGCGCCATCGAGCGGTGCAGCCAGACCCCGTCCACACGGGCGTAGACGTCGTCCTCGTAGCCGGCCATCCACAACGACGTGCCGTCCGGTCGCGTGCACGGGCTCAGCAGGTCCCACCGGCCGGTGGCGTGGTCGCCGTCCACCTCGAGGCGCGGCTTCACGAACAAGTGGCGCGAGAACACCAGGGTCGGCGCGGCCAGGCGGACGGCGATCTCGTCGCGGCCCCGTGCCACGCCGAGCGTCGGACCCCCGTCCCATACCCCGTCCTCGGTGAAGAGCGAGGCAGCCCGGTGGGCCAGTTCGGCGAGGTGGTCCGGGTCCACTGTCACGCCGCGGGCGAACCGGGCGTCGACCAGCTCGCCGTAGCGGGCCTTGAGATCGTGGAGGGCGAGCGTCGACTCGGCACGGTCGAGTCGTCGTTCGAGGCGATCCATCCGGGCCGTCAGTCCGTCGTCGGTCACGTCAGGACCGCCACGGCACGGGTGCGGTGGGCAGTCCGTCCCGTCGCCCCGCACGGGAGTGTGACCAGCCGGGGGACGACCTGCTCACGGTAGAGGGGCACAGGGTCAGGGTAGCGAGCGGGCAGGCGCCGGGCCGGACTGCGTCCGTCGCGTTGCTGTCATAGACTCTGTCAGAATCTTGCATTCCGAACGAGGAGTGGTCGACATGCAGGTAGTGATCCTGGGGAGCGGCAGCCCCATCCCGGCGCCCGACCGGGCCGGGCCCTCCACCCTGGTCCGCACGTCGGTCGGCGATCTCCTGTTCGATGCCGGCCGCGGCGTGTCCATGCGGGCGGCGGGCGCCCTCTCGAGCCCGGGGGCGTTCCAGGCCGTCTTCCTCACCCATCTCCACAGCGACCACGTGACCGATCTCAACGACCTCATCACCACCCGGTGGGCGATGTCCTTGGCGCCGAACCCGCTGACCGTCTACGGCCCCGTGGGCACGGTCGCCCTCGTGGCTGCGACCGAGGCCATGCTCGAGACTGACATCGGCTATCGACTCGCGCATCACGAGGACCTGACCTGGCGTCCCGCCACGGTGGCTACCGACGTGGCTGCCGGTGTGGTGTTCGAGCAGGGCGACGTGCGGGTGACCGCCGGCCCCACCGACCATGCCCCCGTGCACCCGACCGTGGGCTACCGCATCGACGACGGCGACGCCTCCGTGGTCATCGCCGGGGACACCGTGCCGTGCGACGGTCTCGACCGGCTGTGTGACGGAGCCGACGTACTGGTCCACACGGTCATCCGTCGCGACCAGATCGAGGCGCTCGGCCTGCCGCGCCTGCTCGACGTCCTCGACTACCACTCGTCGGTACCCGACGCCGCCCGGACGGCGGCACGCACCGGCGTGGGCACGCTCGTGCTCACCCACATGGTCCCGCCGGTCCAGCCCGGCACCGAGCACGAGTGGATCGACCAGGCGCAGTCGGAGTTCGGAGGCACCGTAGTGCTGTCCGAGGACCTGACGGCCGTCGAGGTCACCCCCACCGTTCAGTAGGCTTCGACCCGGTGACGCGCAGATGACTGGGGAGCCTCAGGGCCGGGACGTGGCGGCCGAGGCCGAGCCGGATGTCCGCTTCACGTATGCCAACGAGCGCACGTTCCTGGCCTGGAACCGGACGGCCCTTGCCCTGATCGCCACCGGAGTGGCGGCCACCCAGCTGCTGCCGGAGTTCAACATCCACGGCGGCCGCCGCCTGCTCGGCATCCCCCTGATCGCACTCGGAGCGCTCGTGGCATTCACCAGCTTCCGGCAGTGGAAGCTGAACGAACGGGCCATGCGCCGCCGTCAGCCACTGCCGCGATCGCAGATGTCGCTGATCCTGTCCATCGGGATCGGTGCCATCGCCGTGATCGCGGTCGTGCTCGTCGCTGTCGGGTCGAAGTAGGGACCCACGTGGCCGACGACGACGGGTCTGTAAACGTCGGTGCGGCGTGGGACGAGGGACTTGCCCCGGAGCGCACCGAGCTGGCATGGGGGCGTACCGGGCTGGCGGTCGTCGTCGCCGTCGGAGTGCTGGCCCGCAGGGTGTGGACGCTCGGTGGGGGCATCGAGGTCGCGGCGTTCGTGATGGTCGGCGTCGGTGCCCTGGTGTGGCTGCTGGGCATGCTCCTCTCCCGTGATCTCCACCAGGCGATGGAGCCCCACGGGCTCGATGGCAGGAAGGCATTCGGGCTGGTGACGGCGGGAACGCTCCTGCTGGCGTTCGGCGGCATGGTCTTCGGCATCCTGTTCCTCCGCTGAACCCACCGCCCCCGGCGATCTGCGGCCGTTCTCCTCTAGGAACCGCCGGGGCCCGGGACGACGATGGAGCCAGGAGGTGGACGACATGAAGACGGTGATCATCTACGAGTCGGTCTATGGGAACACCCAGCTGGTGGCCGAAGAGTTGGCGGGGGTGGCACGGGAGCACGGTGACGTCGACCTGGTACGTGCCGAGGAAGCCGGTGCGGGCACGGTGGGGGGTGCCGACCTCGTCCTCGTCGGCGGTCCCACGCACCTGCACGGCATGTCGACGCGGGCCACCCGGCAGAGCGGGTTGGCTTCGGCGGACACCGACGACGAGCCCCTCGGGCCGGACGTGCCCGGTGCGGGGCTCCGTGACTGGTTCCGGCTGTCGGGACGGGTGGACGGTACGGCCGCAGCGGCGTTCGACACTCGGCTCGACGGATCGGAACTCCTGACGGGCCGCGCCTCGGTGGGCATCGGTCGGCGGCTGCGTCACCACGGGTTCACCGAGGTGGCCGCGCCCCGCAGTTTCCTGGTCACACTGGAGAACCGCCTGGTATCGGGCGAGCGCGAGCGGGCACGCGAATGGGTCGCCTCCGTCTTCGAGTCGCACCTGGTCGACGCGGGCGGCTGACCGTCGGCCGCACTGCCGGGAAGTCGGCGCGCTACCGTCTGGCCGGGTCGCGTCCTGCGGCCCCGGACAGGGGGACGGCGATGATCGAGCACGTGGTCGAGCAGTGGCACCGGTACCTGCGGGGCGAGCTCCCCGGCGGCCTCGACAGCCTGCTCGACGACGACGTCGTCTTCTACTCGCCGATCGTCCACACACCGCAGGTCGGGAAGGCGGTCACCACGCTGTACCTGCAGGCTGCAGCAGTGGCGCTGCCGGGCGACGCCGAGGCCACGTCGTCGGAACGTCCGTCGGGCGACGGAGGCGGGTTCCGCTACACCAAGAAGGTTCTCGACGGTGACACGGCCGTCCTCGAGTTCGAGACCTCCATCGACGGCAAGTACGTGAACGGGGTCGACATCATCCGGTGCAACGACGACGGTCGCATTGTGGAGTTCCGCGTGATGATCCGGCCGCTGCAGGCCGTCAACGCCGTCCACCAGCAGATGGCGGCGACGCTGGAGCGGATGTCGGCCCGGGAGTGAGGAGGGTGCACCCGTCCGGCCGGGACCACCCGCTCCACGGCTGACGTCGGGCAGGGGGCGAGGGACGCGTCGGGGGACCCGGTCGTACACTTGCGACGTGCACGTCTACGCCAACGGTGGTGACTCGTGGGTGGCGATCATCCCGTTCGTCGTCATGGTGGTCATGCGGATGCTGTCGTCCCAGCGCCGACGCCAGGGTGGACGCCCCAGCGCTCCCGGGGGTGCCCGCGGGTTCACCTCGCAGCCACCGCACGCCTCTGCTCCCGGCCCGACCTCCGACCTGACGTCCGGGACGACCGCCACCGCCCAACCCGGCTTCACCGGCACCGCACCGGGGTGGTTCGTCGACCCGTTCGTCCGCCACGAGCAGCGCTACTGGTCCGGCACCGCCTGGACGGAGCACGTGACGGACGCCGGCACACCGGCGATCGATCCGCCCCCGCCTCCGACGTCCAGGCCCTGAGCGCCTCCGCATCGGTGGACCGGCCGGATCACGCCATCGTGAGCCCCGGCGCTCAGGTGAGCAGGGCGTAGACGCTGGTGGCGACCAGCCAGATGCCCACGACGCCGGAGATCCCCACGATCACCTGGTCGGTGTGGCCCGAGATCCACGTCCGCACCCGGTCGAGCAGCGCCCGCATCTCCTCCGGCCGCGCCCACGCGTAGATCTCGGCCACCAGGTAGGTGGCCGTCGACAGCAGGCAGAAGATGACGAGGGTCACGCCGCTCTGCCAGGAGCCGAGTTTGGCGTCGACGATGATCGCCACACCAGCGGCCACCAGGCCCCACGGTTGCGTCAGCGGGCCGAGCGCCAGGGCGAACCAACGCGACATGCCGTCGACCCCGCTCTGCCACTTCGGCGGGTCCTTGGGCTTCTTCGGCCGCCCCATCTTGCGCCAACGCCGCAGTGCCATGACGAGCAGTACGGCGCCGAGCAGCAACTTCACCGCCAGTACCGCGACGGACGGGGCGGTGGACGGTTTCGGTGGACGGTTCTGGGTGGCGGCGAGGGTGCCCGCCACCACGATGGCCAGTGACAGGATCCACCCGCTGATGAAGTAGGCCGCTCTCGAGACCCCGTTCTTCGAGGCCAGGACCACAGCGAAGGCGGTGAACGGGATCGGCTCGAGGGTGATGCCCAGGGCGATGATCAGCAGATTGAGGACGAGCATCAGGCCGCTCGTCGTTCGCTTCGGGGGATCCGCATCGCCACTGCCTGTCGCCGGAGGTGCCCGCAGGATAGACGCGCCGGTCCGACCCGTCCTACCTGTACGTGGGACCACGCCGGGTGCACGGGCCCCGGCGATCGTGCGTCAGTACTCTGTCGCCATGGCTGACCACGTGAGTGTGACCATCGGGATCGACGCACCGGCCGAGAAGGTCTCCGGGATGGTGGCGGACCTGACCCGGATGGGCGAATGGTCGCCGGAGAACACCGGCGCCACCTGGCTCCACGGCGCCACCGGTGCAGCCTCCGGGGCACGGTTCAAGGCGACCAACTCGGCAGGCCGGAAGGAGTGGTCGACCACGGGCACGGTGGTCGAGGCCGTGCCCGGTCGTGTCCTGTCGTTCCGGGTCACCGCCGTCGGGGCCAAGGTTGCCCTGTGGACCTACCGGTTCGAGCCGACCGGCGCGGGCTGCGTCGTCACCGAGTCATGGGTCGACGAGCGCAACGCGTTCGTCAAACTGGCCGGCAAGCCGGTCAGCGGCGTGGCCGACCGTGTCACGCACAACCGGGCCGGCATGGAGCAGACGCTGCAGAATCTGAAGGCGGCCGCCGAGGCATGACGGGTGGCGTCGGCACCCGGGCACCCGGGCTCACCCCCGGAGCGGAACCTGCCACAGTGGTCGGGGCAGTGGCTCGGTAGCCGCCACCACCGACTCGACCCGGGCGGCCGCCGCCAACAGCGTGCGTTCCTCCCCTTGCCTGGCGATGAGCGCCAGTCCGACCGGCAGCCCGTGGAGGAGTCCGATGGGCACGCTCATGATCGGCCAACCAGCGATGGCGGCCGGCGTGGTCACCCAGCTCGAGACCGCCCCGGCGTGCCCTCCCACCACCAGGTCGCTCTTCCAGGCCGGTCCGTAGGCCGCGGCGACCAGGACGTCCGCGCCATCGAGCGCCGGCTCGAGACAGGTCGAGACGGCCCACTCCAGGTTGCGCTCCCGGGCCGCGGCGTAGGACTCGCCGGTCCGACCGCCGGTGCCGAGCGCCTGGGTGAGCAGCTCGTGCCCGAACCACTCCAGTTCGACCTCCCGATGGTCGTCCTCGTGGGTCACCACGTCGACCAGCGACCGCACCCCCTGACCCGGGCGCGCCGCCAGGTAGGCCCCCAGGTCCTCGACCAGTTCCGACAGCAGCACGACGAATTCGTCATTGACGACCTCGGGCCCCGGCATGGCCACGTCCCGGTCCACGACCGCTTCGCCGGCGGCGCGCAGGGCGTCGATGCACCGAGCGACGAGCGCATCCGTCGGCGGATGGTCGGTCCGCCAGGTGGTGGCGGCCACGAACTGTGGCCGGGCCCCGTCCAGCTCCACCGGTGCTACTCCGGCCAGCACCGAGTAGAGGTGGGCGACATCGGCCACCGAACGTCCCATGGGCCCGGGGCTGTCCTGGCTCGCACTGATGGGGACGATTCCTGCGGTCGGCACGGCGCCCACGGTGGGCTTGAGCCCGACCACACCGTTGACCGAAGCCGGGCAGATGATCGAGCCGTCCGTCTCGGTGCCGACGGCCAGCGGAGCGAGTCCGGCGGCCAGTGCGGCTCCCGAGCCGGACGACGATCCGCCCGCGCTCCGGTCCAGCGCCCACGGGTTGCCCACCAGACCCCCGGTGGCCGACCATCCGCTGGTCGAGCGCTCGGAGCGGATGTTGGCCCACTCGGAGAGGTTGGTGCTCGCAAGGACCACGGCCCCGGCCTCCCTCAGCCGTGTCACGAGCGGCGCGTCCGTGGCCGGCCTACCGATCAGAGCGGTCGAGCCGGCGGCCCCTGGGAGTCCCGTGACCTCGATGTTGTCCTTGACCAGGACGGGCACGCCGTGGAGTGGACCGCGCACCTCGCCCCTGGTCCGCTCGAGGTCCCGTTCGGCGGCGGTCCGACGGGCGTCGTCAGCCAGTGCGGTGATCGAGCGCAACCCGATCGGTCCGGCCGGGTCGTCGACGGCGGCGATGCGGGCCAGCAACGTGTCGACCAGGTCGGCGCTGGTCAGGGAGCCGTCGGCAAAGCGTCGGGCGAGCCCGTCGACCCCGAGGTAGGCGGTGTCCGCCGAGATCGGGTGGGGATCGGTCGTCATCCGAGCAGGGTAGGTCGGTGCACCGTCGGGTGTCGCCCAGGGGGCAGACTCGGGGTCGGACGGGAGGTGCACCTGGCGGCGCCTTCCCAACGGTCGACGAGGAGGAACCCAGGGTGGAGCACGGCCTGGACACGCAGGTCCTGGTGGTCGTATCCGCATGTGTGGTGCTGTGGGCGCTGGTCTCAGGTCTGCTCCAGCGGTGGTCGGTCAGCGCTCCGATCGCCTTCGTGGCACTCGGCCTGGTCGTCACCCACGGGCCGGTCCACCTCGTCCACATCAATCCCCATTCCTCGACCATCCTGTCGCTTGCCGAGGTGACGCTCGCGCTGGTGCTGTTCACCGATGCCTCGCGCGTGAACATCCGCCAGCTGCGCCACGACCTCGGGCTCCCCGTCCGGTTGCTGGCCGTGGGACTGCCCCTGACCATCGGGTTCGGCACGGCGGTCGCGTTCGGCGTGCTCCCGGGCATCGGGATCTGGGTGGCTGCCTCCGTCGGGGCCATCGTGGCACCGACGGATGCCGCCCTCGGGGCCACGATCATGGAGGACCGGCGTGTCCCGGACCGGATCCGCCGCCTGCTCAACGTCGAGAGCGGGCTCAACGATGGCATCGCGACCCCGTTCGTGAACCTCTTCCTGGCCGGTGCCGTCTCGACCGAGGCGAGCCACTCCGCTGAGTTGGGCAGCGCCGTCCGTGAACTGCTCGTCGGCGCAGGTGTCGGCGTGGGCGCCGGGTTGCTCGGTGGGTGGCTGATCACCCGGGCGACGGCGGCCGGGTGGAGTGCACCGGGCTTCCGCCCACTGGTCGCGCTGGGCCTCGCCCTGTTGTCCTACGGACTGGCGCTCCAGTGGAGCGCCAACGGCTTCGTGGCTGCCTTCGCCGCAGGTATGTCGTTCGGCAGCCTCGTCCCTGACGGGCTCCAGGAACTCGTGCTCTTCGCCGAGCGGGTGGGCGGCTTCCTGGCGCTGATGGTGTGGCTGGTGTTCGGAGCGGTCATGGTGGCTCCCGGGTTCCAGGCCGCCAGCTGGCAGGACTACGTCTTCGCCGTGCTGGCGTTGACCGTGCTGCGCATGGTGCCGGTGGCATTGGCACTGATCGGCTCCGGCCTGGACCGGTTCACGGTGGTCCTGGTCGGATGGTTCGGACCGCGCGGTCTGGCCTCGGTGGTGTTCGGGCTCATCGCTTATGACGGGCTCGACCAGCACTCCGCCAACGAAGTGCTGAGCCTGGTGGTGGTGACCGTGACGATGAGCGTGGTGGCGCACGGGCTGACGGCCGGGCCGCTGGCCGCCCGCTACGGCGACTTCGCCACCACACTCGTCGCCCATCGTCCGGAGCACCGCGCGACGGCCCCCTTCCGGACCCGCGTGCCCCTCGAGTTCCACATGCCGACAGCGGGCCCATCAGGGGACGGTGCCGGGAGCGACGCGGCTGCCTGACGGGGTGACGCAGGTCGGTGTTCCCGACGGACGGGCGCCGTCGGCAGTGGATGGCCGCCGACGTGTGGGTTCAGGCGTCACGCCGTGTCATCCGCCACGCGCCCAGGGCGGTCCAGACCACCAGCCATCCGAGGATGACGATGACCGCCACCGTGCGCGACTCCGGCACGAGCAGGTCGTGGGGACCGGCTCCGTCGCCGAGCGGATGGGGAAGGCCACCAGGCTCGATGTGCGCCATGGCCAGGCCCACGATGCCTCGCTGGACGTTGAGCAGGTGGGCGATGACGGTCCGGGAGAAGATCGGTGTGAGGATCAACTCGAGGATCACCAGAAGGATCACCGGGACCGTTCGCTGCCCCATCAGTGAGGCGAGTCCCAGGCCGACGACGAATCCGATCGTCGCCTCGAGGCATATCCAGAGGCCGGTGTCGATCATCAGCGGCAGTGATGGGGACAGGAAGTGCGAGTGGTAGTCGGCGTAGTCCTGATCGGCGATCGTGATCGCTTCGGCCCGGACCTGGGCCGGCGATGCGACCGCCTGGGTTTCACCTTGGGGCACTGCCTTGACGATTCCGCCGCCCGGTGTGTTGCCGCACGGGATGTTGGGGGGGGACTGGCCCTGGAAGTTGAAGTTGAAGTTGCAGTCGACCTCACCCGCATGATCGCCGGCCCACTGCTCCAGTCCTGCACGCGACAGCCCCGCCGGCACAGTGACGCCGTCGTAGTTCAGTTGGGTCGGTGCGGCCAGGACGCAGACCGTGCAGACGATGGTGAAGCCGATCGCGACGATGGGGAGCACGATGGCGAGACCTGCCGGTATGCGGGCGAGGTAGAGCGCCAGTCGCGACCGTCCGGTGATGACGAGGTGGCGGAACATGCCTTCCGTCAGATCGACGGAGCCGGCGGTGCAGCCCACGGTGGCAGCAACGATGAAGCCGAAGACGTACATGATCCCGGCGACGAGGGTAGTGAAGATGTCGTAGCCGCCGGCCGGACGGTAGGACGTGGGGTCGACTGCGTGGGACACGAGACGGACCGTGAGGAAGACGACCGGGATCCCGATGTTGACCGCGATCAGGGCGATCATGAGACCGCGTCGCTTGCGCAGCTCCATGAATCTGGTGGCGATCATCCCACCGGTCGGGAGCCAGGACCCCCGGTGGTCGGGGGCGCGTCCGTCGGGCGGCGGCAGGTCGGGTGCAGACGGCTCCACCAGGCTGATGGTCGTCATGACGTCTCTCCCAATCTGCTCGTGACCTCGAGGAACCATGACTCGAGGGAGGCCTGGACGTGTTGGAGCCGGTAGACCGAGATCCCGCTGTCCACCAGCACCCGGTTGATCTCGGCGACGACGTCGCGCCCGGTACCGGTCGGTAGGGCGATCGACAATCCGCTGGACTCGACGGTGCAGCTGGCGCCGATCGGCAGGGACGCCAGCCGCTGCGCGGCCCCCTCGGGATCGGAGCACTCGACCTCGACCGTGAACGCCGAACCGGCCAGGAGCTGTGAGATGGTCCCCTGCCGGATGACCCGTCCACGGTCGACGATGGCCACCGCGTCGCACGTCCGCTCGACCTCGTCGAGGAGATGGGACGAGAGCACCACGGTGCGGCCCTCGGCCACGAGGCCGAGGATCATGTCACGCATGTCCTGCATGCCGGCGGGGTCGAGGCCGTTCATCGGCTCGTCGAGGATGAGGAGCTGCGGGTCCCCGATCAGGCATGCCGCGACCCCGAGCCGCTGGCGCATGCCCATCGAGTACTTCGCCACCCGGTCGTCGGCGCGGTGCAGCATGCCCACCCGTTCGAGTGACGGACCGACCCGGTCCCGAGCCGCCGGCTCCCGTGCTGCCGCCAGGACCTGAAGGTTCTGCCTCCCGGTCAGGTGGTCGTGGAACCTGGGCTCGTCGACGATGGCGCCGACCCGTGCGAGCGCGAGGTCCCAGTGGTGGGGCACCGGGTAGCCGAGGAGGGACATGGTCCCGGCGTCGGCATGCGTCAGGCCGAGGAGCACCCTGATCAGCGTCGTCTTGCCTGCACCGTTGGGCCCGAGATAGCCGAACGCACAGCCCCGGGGCACCAGGAGGTCCACCCCGTTGACGGCCACGTTGCCGCCGAACGACTTCGTCAGGCCGTGGGTCTCCACGGCCCAGTCCTGTTCGGCACCGGTCCAGGTGGGGGTGCTGGGGAACTCGATCGTGCTCATCCGGTCCTCCGGCGCTCATGCGCGGGTCGTGGGCAGTCGCCTGGGATGCAGGTCGATGGTCTGGTGGTCATCTTCGGGAACCGGGCGTGCATCCACAATGGGGGATGACCCCGATCCGACCCTGAGTCGGGAACGGGGCCTCCCGACCCGGAGGCTCAGAGGAAGCTGGGCATACCGATGTCATGGTCGGAGTACGACCCGCGGCGGCGGCCCGACCACGGGCGCCAGAGCCAGAGCGTGATGCCCAACCCGACGATCCCGACGAGGAACAGGACGGCCCCGAACAGCGTGACCGCCGGCCCCTGGTGCGAGATGAAGAACTGATGGGGACCGACGAGCACGCCGGGCACGGCCGGTGCGGTGGGCATACGGAGTATCGCCGAGCGACGGAACGCCACGCCGGCGACCGATACCGAGCTATGGCCGCCTGCTGCCAGGGCGACGACCCCGACGAGGACGGCGACAGCACAGACCAGGGTGGCTGTCAGCTGCACCCAGGGCCGGCGCCGACCGGTCACCCCGGGACGGGGTGTCCCCTCGACGACGCCCCTGGCGGTCGCCCACGAGGCAGCGAAGGACTCGGGATCGAAGTAGCCGTTGCCGAGGACCTCCTCGGGCGATGCTCCGTCGGCCTCCGCTTCGGCGAGGTCGGCCTCCAGGTCGGAGGCCATCTCGTTGGCTACGGCCTCGGGCACGCCGAGCCGGCGCCACTCCCTCCTGCACGCCGTGACGAACGCGTTCATGGGGTCACCTCCGTTGTCGTCAGGCCCAGGGCGGCGTCCACCGCGTCTCGGGTGGTCTCCCACTCGAAGACCCCCTGGTTCAGCGCCTTGCGACCCCGGGAGGAGAGCTCGTAGTACTTGCGCGGCGGTCCCCCGTTGCTGGCCGCACGGTGGGTGTCCACCAGGCCGTCCCGCTCGAGCCGGCCCAACAGTGGATAGATCGAGCCCTCGCCGACGATCGAGAGGCCGCGTGCCCCGAGGCGCTTCGTCATTTCGTAGCCGTAGGCCGGACCGTCCGCCATGACCGTCAACAGGCACAGGTCGAGGACGCCCCGTAGGAGCTGGGTCCGTCTACCCCCGTTCTCTACCATGTGATGCATGGTAGTCCGGGCTACCTTGTGACGCAAGGGTAAGATCGACCGGATGGGTCGGGTCAGGCCTCCGGCAGGTGTTCGGACGGCCGCACACCGACGTTCGGGCTGACCACGATCCGGTTCCGTTCCTCCGTCGCCCGTCGTTCGGCGCCGTGCACATCGGTCTGGACGTCCCTGATGGCGCCGTCCGGCTTGTCCTCCAGACCCAGGAGCTCGCCCTCGTCCAGACCGTGCTTGGCGATCAGGAGGGCGTCGAGCTTGGTCTGCATGGCCCGGCTCTCGCGGTTCTGGGTCGACTGAATGATGAAGACCATCACGAAGGTGATCATGGTCGTGACCGAGGTGATCACCATCGCGTAGTGGTTGTTGAACGGGCCGCCGCGCACGAAGAGCAGCCCGACGGCCCAGAGTGCCACCAGTAGCGCGGCGGCAGCGATGGCGGTGAACGACCCGAGGAATGTCGTCAGTTTGGAGACGGCATGGCTGGCCTGATGGTGGATCCTGGGTCGTTCGGCCGGCATCGGCACCTCGAGGGGTTCATGGAACACGATGACCGGAGCGGTCGGAAGTCCACCGGTCCCGCCGTCGTCGGGCGACAGGTGCCCGGTCCGGAGCGCGGGTGGCGGAACCGTTACTCGACGGACCAAGCACTACCAACCTAGGGCGAGGCGGACCGGCGTCGATCGGCGGCCCGGCGGGATCCTCGCCGCCGGTCGTTCCGGGCGGAAGTCCGATAGTCTGGCTGTTCACGCTGAGTGGGGATTCCCGTTGGAGCCTGGTCGAATCGATCCGGCTCACCCTGTCGCCTCCTCTGAGCTCGTCTCGAGGAGACCCATGCCGCACTCCATGAACAGTCATCCGATTGCGTCGCGTCCGCTGTCGGGAGGCCGGGCGGCCCACCCGACAGCGGTCGTCTACTGCGAGGCCAATTTCGGCCAGGCCGACGGTAAGACGGCCAATGGACTGGTCCGCCATTCCGAGCGCTACGACATCCTCTCCGTGATCGACAGCTCCCAGGCGGGGAGTGACACCGGCGAATTGCTCGGCGACGGACCCAACGGCATCCCCGTGGTGTCCGATCTGGCGTCAGCCATCCGACTCCGCGGGACGACGCCGGATTACCTGATCTTCGGCGTCGCGCCCACCAGCGGCATGCTGTCGTCCGACGAGCGCGCGGTCCTGCTCGACGCAATGACCCAGGGCATCAGCATCGTCAACGGCCTCCACGAGTTCCTGAACGAGGATCCGGAATTCACCGCGGCAGCCCTCGCCCACGGCGTGACGATCCTCGACGTCCGCCGCCCACGCGCCAAGAAGGACCTCCGCATGTTCAGCGGGCGCATCGACGGTGTCACGTGCCCCCGCATCGCCGTGCTCGGCACCGACGGCGCCATCGGGAAGCGGACCACCGCCACGATCCTGACGCAGGCGCTGAACGACCGCGGCATCAAGGCCGTGCTGGTCGGGACGGGCCAGACCGGGATCATCCAGGGAGCCCGCTACGGCGTGGCGCTCGACGCGATCCCGTGCCAGTTCTGTTCCGGCGAGATGGAGGCGGCGGTCGTCGAGGCCTTCGAGGGTGAGCACCCGGACGTCATCGTGATCGAGGGCCAGGGCGCCCTCAGCCATCCTGCGTACCTCAGTTCCACCTTCATCCTCCGTGGGAGCCGCCCGAACGCCGTCATCCTCCAGCATGCGCCGGCGCGCCGGAAGCTCGGCGACTTCGCCGACGTCCCGACCCCGGACCCGTTGAGCGAGATCAACCTGATCGAGACCTTTGCCGACACGAGGGTCATCGGCCTCACCATCAACCACGAGAACATGAGCGACGCCGAGGTCACGGCTGCGATCACGATGTACGAGCTGGAGCTCGGCATCCCGGCGACCGATGCGTTGACCCGGCCGATGGACCGCCTGGTCGAGATGGTGGTGAGCGCCTTCCCCGAACTCGAACAGGAGCCTGTCGCCAAGGCGTCGTGAGCGCCCCGAGGCTGGAATTCCGCCTCGACCGGATCGGTCACAACGCCCGGGCGCTGGTCGACCGCCTCAGCCTGGTGGACGTCAGCGTCTGTGGGGTGACCAAGGCGACACTCGGGTCACCTGAAGTCGCCCGCGAGCTCCTCGCATCCGGCGTGGGCTCTCTCGGCGAGTCCCGGATCGAGAACGTGGAGCGCCTGCGCCGTGCAGGTGTCACCTCGGAGATCATGCTGGTCCGGTCGCCCATGGTCAGCCAGGTCGACCGGGTCGTGGCCGGTGCCGACCTCAGTCTCAACAGCGAGCTCGCCGTGATCGAGCGACTCTCGGAGTCGGCGCGAAGCCAGCGGACGTCCCACGGCGTCGTCCTGATGGTCGAACTCGGCGACCTCCGCGAGGGGATCATGCCTGCTGACGTCCCGGACACCGTCAGGAAGGTCCTCCGGCTCCCGGGCATCGTGCTCCGGGGCATCGGGGCCAACCTGTCGTGCCAGAACGGCGTCATCCCCGACCCGAGGAGCATGGCGGAGCTCTCCGACCTCGCCACATCGGTCGAGACGGTATTCGGTGTCGGACTCGACGTCGTGACGGGTGGCAACTCGGCGAACCTCCCGTGGGTGCTCGAACCGGGAGCCCACATCGGCCGGATCAACCACCTCCGTCTCGGCGAGTCGATCCTCCTCGGGCGCGAGCCGATCCAGCGCACCGTGATCGAAGGACTCCATGCCGACGCGGTCTCGGTGGTGGGCGAAGTGATCGAATCGAAGGCGAAACCCTCGCGTCCGTGGGGCGAGCGGGGGCAGACGGCGTTCGGACACGTGGTCGACGACCACCCCGGCGTCACCGGAGGACAACGCGTGATCGTGGCCCTCGGACGTCAGGACCTCGACACGGACGGCATTGTCGCGCCGGACGGCTATGTGGTGCTGGGCGCCAGCAGCGACCACCTCGTCCTCTTCTGCCACGCCGAGGCCCCGCAGGTGGGGACCGAGATCCGGTTCGGGGTGGACTACAGCGCACTGATGCGGGCAGCAGCGTCACCCTTCGTCGGCCGGCGCTACCTCCGATGAGTCGGCGGGCGTACCGGTAGCGGCTGCGTCCGGCGGCGGAGGCCCGCGCTCGGGAGAGATCTCCGGGCACCTCGACGAAGGTCAGTGGGACCCGTAGAAGGGCGCCCCGAACGAGAACACCCCGCCGTCGGCGCCGACCAGCCAGTAGCCGCCCGTGCCCGGGTCGGTGGCCATGCCGGTGACCGGGGCGGCCAGCGTCGAGCCGCCCATCGAGCCCTGGAAGCGTGCATCACCGAAGGCGAAGATCCCGCCGTCGGACGCGACCATCCAGTACCCTGCCCCGTCCGGCGTGGCAGACATCCCGTTGACCGGGAGGTTCAGCGTGATCGCGCCGGTGGACCCGTAGAACCCGGCGGACCCGAACGCGAAGATGCCGCCATCGGTGGCCACCATCCAGTACCCCAGGCCCTTCGGGTCGACTGCCATCCCGACGACCGGTCGGTTGAGGTGCTGGCCACCCATCGAGCCGAGGAACCGGGCGTCCCCGAACGCGAAGATCCCGCCGTCCGCTGCGACGAGCCAGTAGCCACCCCCGTCAGCGGTGGGGGCGAGGTCGACCACCGGGGCGTTGAGGTGCTGGCCACCCATGGACCCGAAGAACCGTGCATCGCCGAAGGAGAAGATGCCGCCGTCGGCCGCCACCATCCAGTAGCCCTTGCCGTCCGGCGTGGGCACCAGGTGGTTGATCGGCGCATTGAGCGGCAACCCGGCCATCGAGCCGAACGACGTGGCCCCTCCGTGGGGGTGGACCGCACCGCTCGAGTCGACCAGCCAGTAGCCGTCTCCCGACGGGGTGGAGGCGATCCCGGCGTAGATCACCGCAGGTGCAGCGGGTGCGAGATCGGTCGACGCGATGTAGAGCTCGCGTTGATTGGCGGAAGAATTGCCGGTGCAGTCGGTGCACGGGTTGTTCCAGGCGGCGAAGGCCAGCCATTGGTGACCCGCCGCGTCCTGGAAGATCGAGCCGCCCCCGGGGCCGTGGGCGCCGCCGTACGTGGTCAGGAACGGCCCGGGCGGGTTGGCGCACGGTCCGAGCGGACCGGCACACGAAGCGAACTGCTCGTTGTAGGAGGAGTCCTCGAAGTTGCCGCCCGAGAAGAGCAGGAAGTAGCTACCGCCGCTGGCGACCAGCTGGGGGTTGTCCGTGGTCTGTTCCGCGGCGGTCACGGTGAGCAGCACGGTCGGTGATCCGACGAAACCGGTGCCGTCGGCCGAGAGCTGCACGCCCCATACCTGGGAGGGGGCGGCCGAGGAGCCGTCATTGGATTTCCACACCAGGTAGGGAACGTGCGTCGTCGGGTCGACGAACGGGCTCGGGTCGAGGACACCGCCGGCCGGGCACCACGGCGATCCGGCAGAGTTGTCGGTGAACGCCGGTGACGAGGTTGTCAGCGAGGCCGCAGTCGCCACAGCCAGGCAGCTGAAGCCCGAGTCCCCCGGATGGCCGGCGAGCGATGCGTCGTACCACATGACCCAGTGGCCGCCGATGGAGGCGACACCGGGGGACGTCTGGGTGTTCATCTGCTGCCAGGCCGGGATGTCGGGGAGCGCCGTCGAGCCGTAGGACTTCCCGGTGTAGCTGCCGTAGCCGGCGGTGGGATCGCCCGAGGTGTTGATGACGACCTGGATGTGGTTCCCCAGCGCGGTCCCCGTGGTGAACGCGTAGTACGTGCCGTTCGAGTAGACGACGTCCGGGTCACCGGCGTCGGCGGCAAACGACGGGGACGCGGGCAGGCTGACCGCGATCCGACCGGTGGCAGCCGAGGCGTCGTCCGGGCCCGCGGCTGCCGCTCCGGCGACGGCGAGCCCCGCGAGCGCGAGGGTCGCCAGACCTGCTCGACGCCATGTCGTGGAATTGGTCATCGACGGTGTTCACCCTTCCGACACGGGCATTCTGTCTGCTCTCGAGCCTAGAGGCGTACCACCGTGGGATGTCGAAGAGTAGTTAGGTCCACGAGGACCGGTCCGGTCGGCCACCGGCTGCAGCCCGTCCCGCCCGAGAGTGCCCGGTCCGTCACGACCTGCCATCCGAGGATTTGGGCTGGCCCCTTGGTACCTTGAGCACCGGCACCCCCTAGTGACATCAAGATCCGGCGAGGTGATGCGCGTTGTCTGGCAGGCGGATGCAGCGCAGGTGGCGCCTACGGGTCGGTGCGACGATGGCGGTCGCTGCGGTCGGACTGCTGGCGTGGAGCCCGGTGGTATCCGCCGAGCCGGGACCGGGTGCCGTCACGGTGACGATCGATGCCTCGGCCAACCCGTCGCAGTTCAACGTCGATGTCGTGTACACCGCCATCGTGGTGACGTCCGATGCCGGGGGCATCAGCCCGTTCGCCACGGTGGAGTTCCAGGACAACGGTGGCGACATCAACAGCTGTAGTGCACAGTCGCTGACGGCGACCCCGACGCACGGGACGTTCGTCGCCTCCTGCGACGAGTCGGGAAGTCAGATGTCCGTGGGAGATCATCCGATCGCGGCGTACTTCGGCGGTGATGCCAATTACGGGCCGGCGGTCGGCACCCTGGACGAGACCGTCGACCCGGCGACGACCACCACGACGATCACGTACCCCGCCGCCGGATCGTCACTGCCGTACGGCGGCGAGAACCAGAACTCCTTCGACGTGACCGTCACCGCGCCTCCCGGTGTCGACCAGAACCCGTCCGGGAACGTCACGATCTACTCGGGTGCACCGGACCCGAGCACGTACCTTTGCTCGACCGGGATCGGCAACTCCGGGAACGGACAGTCGAGTGGCAACTGCTACCTCAACTCCAACCCGATGGATGCCGGGACCTACGAGTTGACCGCCGTGTACTCCGGTGACGGCAATTTCGCCGGGTCGACGTCCACGCCGCAATCACTGACCGTGGACCAGGTCCAGACGCAGATGAACGTGTTCGCCGTCCCCGGGTATGCCTTCTACGGCGCCGAGAACGGCAACTTCTTCATCGTCGGTGGGGGTGGGGGCAACGGTGGCAATCCCACCGGCGACTTCACGATCGTCGCCGACGGGACCAGCCTCATCGGGCCCGGCGAGTGCCCCGCCTCGAACGGGGGCGGGAACCCGTGCTACATCGACTCGGCCACCGTGCTGCCAGCCTCCACGACGCCCTACATGGTGACGGTGTCCTACCCGGGTGACGTCGACTTCAGCGCGGCCTCGGACACCGTCTCCCTGGTCGTCTTTCCTGCGACGACCACGACCAGCCTGACCGTCACCCCGTCGACCGTCACCTACGGCCGCGAGGGCGCTGTGGGCATCTCGGTGACCGTCACGTCCGGTACGAGCGGCTCGCCCTCGGGTGTGGTCAAGGTGATGCGGGGTGGACGGACCGTGTGCACCGTCACCGACCTGCATCCCTCCGGGTCGAACACGTCGACGGGGACCTGCCCGTCATTCGGCTCGAGCCAACTGCCGACGGGCAGCTACGACCTGACCGCTGACTATCAGGGTGACGGCAACTTCCAGAGCTCGGTTTCCCCCGCCCAGACGCTGACGGTCGCCGACCAGGGCTACTGGATCGTGGGGTCCAACGGGGCGGTCATCCCGTTCGGCGCGGCACCGCCGCTCGCCTCGGTGGCGGGACTGCCGTTGACTGCGCCCGTCGTCGGCATCGCCTCGACGCCGGACGGAGGAGGGTACTGGGAGGTCGCGGCCGACGGCGGAGTCTTCGCCTTCGGCGACGCCTCGTTCTACGGGTCGATGGGGAGCACCCACCTCACCCAGCCGATCGTCGGCATCGCCCCGACGCCGGACGGGGCAGGGTACTGGGAGGTTGCGGCCGACGGCGGGGTCTTCGCCTTCGGCGACGCGCGCTACCAGGGATCGATGGGCGGAGTGCCGCTGAACCGGCCCATCGTGGGGATCGCCACCGACCCGGCAACGGGTGGCTACTGGCTGGTCGCCAGCGACGGCGGGATCTTCTCGTTCGGTGCGCCGTTCCTGGGCTCGACCGGGGCGGAGCACCTCAACGCCTCGATCGTCGGAATGGCACCGAAGCCCGATGGTGCGGGCTACTGGGAGGTCGGCGCGGACGGTGGCGTCTTCGCCTTCGGTGACGCGCCGTTCCTCGGCTCGCTCGGGGGACAGTTGCTCAACGGACCGATCGTGGCCGTCTCGTCGACCGCTGACGGTCGTGGCTACCGGATGGCCGGGGCCGACGGTGGCATCTTCACCTTCGGTGACGCCGAGTTCGACGGGTCCATGGGGGTCCGGCCGCTGCTGGCGCCGATCGTGGGTCTCGCCGGCTGATACCCCGGGTCGCTCCCCGTGGCGGCACACCGCAACTCTCCTAGCATTGGGGCCTCCCGCAGCGGGCGGTTCGACCTGGAGGGCGGAGTTGGCATCGACGGACGGTGGTTCCGGACAGGGTGAGTGGGTGGCGCCGACGGGCGATCACATGTCCACCTGGATCGAGCTCTTCTACGACCTGATCTTCGTCGCGGCGATCCTGATCTTCAGCGCCGCCGTCGCACACATCCACCCGTCGTATGACAGCACCTGGATCGTGCTCGTCTTCTCCGCCTCCTGGTGGGTGTGGTTCACCACGACCGTCTGCGCCAACCGGTTCCACATGAGCGACCTGCCACACCGGCTCCTGCTGTTGGTGCAGATGCTCATCATCGTGCTGATGGCGATGGAGGCGCGGGTGTCCGTGACCGGCGACTCCGCCTATCTCGCCCTGGAATACGGGCTCCTCCTGCTGACGATCGCAGCGATCTACCAGCGTGCTTCCCGCCGACCGGGCGCAGATCAGACCTACGCGCGCCGCATGGCGTCCCTCAATGCTGCAGCCGGTGTTGCGTTCGTCATCGCCGCATTCCTGCCCGAGACACCGCGCCTGGTCGTCGGTGGAGTGGCGCTGGCCCTGCTGGTCGTAGGGTCCATCACGCTCCTTCATCAGATGCAGGCCTTCTCCGAAGAGGACGAGCGGCACATCATCGAGCGGATGGGCGCGTTCACGCTCATCGTGTGCGGCGAGGCGTTCATCGAGATCGCGCTCGCCGTCAGCGGCCCCGTGATCACGAGGGTCGACGTCGTCTCGCTCGTCTTCGAGTTCGTCCTGGTCTTCGCCATCTTCACCAGCTACTTCGAGGACATTCCCGCCGCGGGCCTCGATCAGCGGTTGTTCGGTTGGTGGGCCGGACTGCACCTGGTGGCGCAGATCTGCATCGCGGCCACGGCCGTGTCCGCGTCGAAGCTGATCGGGTTGACGGTCAGCCGTCGGCTCCCGGATCTCGAGATCCTGAAGTTGACGGTTCCCCTGGCGCTCTTCTACGTGGCTCTGGCGGGCATCGGTGCCTGCACGCGACGACGGCCGACCGGCGCCCTGGCCGTTCTCCGGCTCGCCACGGCGATGGCCGTCGCCGTTGTGGGCGTGGCTGCGTGGTGGATCCCCTGGATCCACATGGAGGAGGCGCTGCCGATCCTCACGGTCGTCGCCATCGTCCACGCGTTCGCGGTGCTGGGGACCCGGGAGTCGGCACTTGCTCCCCGGCCAGGGCTCACGATCAGTTGACGACCCGGGTTGCCGGCGTCGCTACGGGGTATCGCACAATGGTGATCCTTCCCGGCAGTTCCGCATCCGCACCATGTCCGGTGGCGCCAGGGGCCCCGCGGGGTGCCGCCGGGGTGTGGAACCTGTGATCGACTGGTTCTTCCGGAACCGCCGGACCGGCAGGATCACCATCGCCCAGGCGCCGAACCCGGCGCTCGTCGTATTCCTGGCGGCGGCGGCCCTCCGACTGATCGCCCGCACGTCCGGCACGGTCGGGACCGTCGTCGACGTGGTCGCCTCGATCGCGCTGATCGTCTGGTCCGTCGACGAGATCGTCCGCGGGGTGAACCCCTGGCGACGCATCCTGGGTTCAGGGGTCCTCGCCTGGGTCGTCATCGGCGTCGTGCTGTCCTGAGTGGGGGCGACGGGGCACCTCCCGTCAGCGACGCTCAATCGGCGGTCGGTCCGCCAGCAGACCGGGCCCCTCCCGAGCCCGGCCGTCAGGCGGTGGCTCCGATCGTCCCGTCCAGTTCCGAGGTGAGGTGCCGGACGACCAGTTCCGCCGGCTCGGTCGTGACGGCGGCCCAGCCCTGTCCGGCCCACAGGTTCGGTGTACCCGAATCGCCTGCCTGAACTGCGGCGGCGCGCAGAGGTCGGGTCACGTGGTGGATCTCGGGACAGCGGTCGATGCGCGGACGTCCTCGAGCAGCATCGTCAACGGTCGCACGTTCGGTGCGCGGTCCAGGAACGACGCCTGGTGGCCGCCGGCCTCGGTACCCTGCACGGCCAGGAGGTCGGCGCCGCACTCCTCGGCGACACGCGCCTCGGCCGACGAGGTCACGGTCACGGTGACCGAGCAGCCGGCGGAGTGCAGCTCCTCGACGACCCCGGGATCAGGGCGCCCGAACGTGAAGCTCACCATCGAGACGTGTTCGGCCGCGACGATCTCCAGCTTGTCGCCGAAGGCATCGTCCTCCCAACGGGGCTCGCCGAGTGGGACACCCAACCGCTCAGCCTCCGGCCGGATCAGGTCGGCATAGGTCCGGGCCAGCGCCGGATCGGACGGCTCGCCCGGACAGAAGACGTTGACGCCGAACGGCGCACCTGTCAGCTCCCTCGTCCGGGTGATGGAAGCCCGTAGCTGCTCAGGTGTGAGATAGCCGGCGGCAAGAAAGCCGAACGCGCCGGCGCGGCTGACCGCGGCGGTCAGTGCGGGCGTCGACGGACCACCCGCCATCGGCGCCTGGATGATCGGCAGATCGCTCGGCAGCGCAGACGCGTCCACGTGGCTCCCCTTCGTCGGTGATCGTCCTCCGCCGCATGTTGTACCCCGACATGGGCGGCCGGCGTGATCCTCCCCATGGCCACCGGCTACGGACACGGCGATCCCTCTGTGACCTGGTCCGAGACCGTTGGTCGACCGGGCCACGGGCCGTCGGGTGGTCACAGGGGAGGCAGATCCAGGGGGCTGCTCCGGCATTCGGTGAGCTCGTGCACGCGGAGGCCGTCGACGACGTCCGGCCCTGGGTCGTATCGAGGCTCGACCGACGTGGGAGGTGCGACCCGACGTCAGCCTTTCGTGGCCAGGCGCACCAGGGGCGAACTCCCGAGTTGGGCCGCGAGCACGGACGTGCCCGGGCCCCTGCCCGCCACCGTCGCGTCGAGGAACTCCGCCACGGACGTGTCGAGCACCGGGGTCCACGGGGTGCCACCAGCGATGGGCGGGAGGTGGTCCGCACCGAGGAGTGAGACGTAGTACGTGGGTCCCGGTAGCTGGCTGAACACGGCCTGGCTCGAGGAGTAGGGGACGACCGAGTCCGCGGTCCCCTGGATCAGTAGCAATGGCGCGGTGGACGGCACCAGGGGACTCGTGACCGGATCCGGAGCGTCGGCGACGACGGCGAGGACGCGGTGGTCGGCCGTCCCCTGCTCGTAGCCGACCTCCAACGCGACGTCGGCGCCGTCGGAATGGCCCACGACGCCGATACTCGACGGCTCGAGCCTGTTGGCCGACGCATCGGCCTCCATCGACGTGATGACGTATGAGACGTCGACGGCCTCATTCGGGAGGTCGGCCCGGTTCAGGCCGTTTCCCCTTGACGGATCCTCCAGTGGAAACGATGGTGCCGCGACGACGTACCCCGAGGACGCCAGTGTCGAGCAGAATCGCTGGTACTGCAGCGGGCTCCTGTCGTAGCCATGGACAAAGACGACGAGCGGGTACCGTCCCGCCGCGACGGGTGTCCACACGTAGGTCGGCAGACTCCGGTCCGGTGCCAGCACGACACCGTTGCTGACCAGGGCGCGACTCGTGTCGACCAGCTGCAGCTCGGTCATGGTGACGGCGAGGTTCCGGAGCACAGGGGCCCCGGCCCCGACCGGGACCGTGGTCGGGGACGTACCGCTCGTCGTCGTGTGCCCGGTGCCGATCGGCTCCGTTGCCTGACGGCCGTGGTGGCCCGCGGAACCGGAGGACCCGTTCCGAGAGGGCGACGTTGCCAGGTTGACCAGCCACACGCACCCTCCGATCACGGCGATCGCGATCAGGGCGGCCATCAGCCGACGCGCTGCGTAGTTCGGCCTCATGCGGGCGCGTTCGGCGTGCTCGGGGGCAACCGACGTGTGGAATGGCGATAGCCGGTTCGTCGTCCCATGTCGCCTCCATCCATTCGCCCGGAGCGGCTCCGGTCACGTCGATCCACGTGGCCCACTACCGCACGGGACCCGTCGGAGGAACAACCGCACCGAGTCTCCCACCGCACTGCGGACCGCCGTGGCCGGTGCATCCGTCCCTCCTGCCCCGGCGGTCGGGACGGCCTCCGTGGACCCGACGGTCGGCCTGTGCCACTGTGGTTACCACCACTGATCCGTGTGTCGGCGGGGCAGATCGCCCGGCGCACGGTCCCCCCGGAACCACCAGGAGTCGACATGACCATCGCCACAGCACCACATGCCCAGCACCGGGGCGCCGCCGAGCTCCCCTTCGCCGAGATCGGCGGCGGGAACAAGCTGAAGGTGATCCAGGTCGACGTGGCCGAGGGCCTGTGGATCGTGGAGAACATCTTCCAGACCGGGTATGCCGTCCAGACGCATCGCCACACCGGGCCCGTCTACGCCTACACGATGTCCGGTGCCTGGAAGTACCGCGAGTACGACTACGTCAACCGGGCCGGGTCGTTCCTGTTCGAGCCCGCCGGATCGGTGCACACCCTCGAGTGCATCGAGGACGACACGCAGGTGTGGTTCCAGATGTACGGGGTGAACCTCAACCTGGCCGATGACGGCTCCATCGAGAGCGTCTTCGACGGCCCAGGCGCGCTCGAGGCGTACTACGCCCTGTGCGAGGCCGAGGGGCTGCCCAGGCCCGACGTCCTGGTCAGCTGATCCCGTCCCGGAGGGACCTGGGGCGGAGCAGATGAGCGACGTCGTCGATGCCGGTGACATCGCGGCCGCGGCCGAACGGCTGTCCTCCGTCGTCACCACCACGCCGCTGCACGAGTCGTCCCGGCTGAGCGCGGCGCTCGGCCGACCCGTGTGGCTCAAACGCGAGGACCAGCAGGTCAGCCGGTCGTACAAGCTGCGGGGTGCCTTCACACTCATCTCGTCGTTGACGACGTCCGAGCGGGCACTCGGGGTCGTGTGTGCCAGTGCCGGCAACCATGCGCTCGGTGTCGCCTACAGCTGCCAGCTCCTCGGCGTCCGTGCCCGTGTGTTCCTCCCCACCACGACGCCCCGCCAGAAGCGGCAGCAGATCCAGGCCACGGGCGGCGAGCTGGTGGAGACCGTGGTGGCCGGCCACACCTATGACGAGGCGAGCGCCTCGGCCAGGGCCGACTCGTCGGCCACCGGCGCCATCTATGTGCACCCCTTCGACGACCGGCGGACGATCGCCGGCCAGGGCACCGTCGCCGTCGAGATCACCGGGCAGATGACGGACCCCGTCGCCGTCGAGATCACCGGGCAGATGACGGACCCCGTCGGCACGTTGGTGGTTCCCGTCGGGGGCGGTGGGCTGCTCGCCGGGGTCGCCACATGGTTCCGGGCACACTCGCCGAGTACCCGCCTCGTCGGGGTCGAGCCGGCGGGCGCCCCGAGCATGACCGCCGCTCTGGCGTCAGGCGGACCGGTGCGGATCGTGTCGACCGACCGCTTCGTGGAGGGAGCCACCGTCGAGCGGGTGGGCGACCTCACCTACCCCATCGTGCGCGACCTGGTCGATGACATCATCGTGGTGCACGAAGGGGCCGTCGCCACCGAAATGCTCGACCTCTACCAGGTCGACGGCATCATCACCGAGCCCGCCGGCGCTCTGGCCACCACGGCCGCCCGCCTGCTCGACCCCACGCCGGTGGGACCTGTCGTCTGTGTGGTGTCCGGTGGCAACAACGACGTGAGCCGCTACGCCGAGACGATCGAGCGCTCGCTGGTCCACGAGGGGCTGCGTCACTACTTCCTGGTCACCTTTCCCCAGGAGCCCGGCGCCCTCCGCCATTTCCTCGACGAGGTACTCGGAGCCGGCGACGACATCGTCCTGTTCGAGTACGTCAAGAAGTCCAACAAGGACACCGGACCCGCCCTGGTCGGCATCGAGTTGGAGCAGGCATCCGACCTCGACGGCCTACTCGTGCGCATGGAGACGAGCCCGCTGTCGATCGAGCGGGTTCCCCCGGACTCGCCGCTCTCGCTGTTCCTCACCTGACGACACGGACCACCGGGCGGTGGTGCCGGCGGTCCGTGTCGCCGGTAGCTCGACCGTTGGCTCCGGTGGCGGGCAACGGTCGAGTTGCCGGGCCGTGTGCGAGGTCGGGGGGCGTCCTTCGCTCACGGTCCGGCAGATCGGGGAGGGCTCAGACCGGGACCTCGCCCTTGATCGCCACCCGCTGGATCACTCGGTGCTGGTCGCCGAAGTCGCCGACCACCGAGTGCTGCGTGGTCCGGTTGTCCCAGAACCCGACGTCGCCCGCCTTCCAGTGGTAGCGGACGGTGAACTCGGGCTTGACCGAGTGCTGGTACAGGAAGCTCAGCAGGGCGTCGCTCTCGGAGCGTCCGAGTTCCACGATGTGGGACGTGAATCCGGGATTGACGAAGAGCGCCTTGCTCCCCGACTCCGTGAGGTTCCTCACGACCGGGTGCACGACGGGCGTGAGCTCGGGGAGCTCCTCGCCCTCCCATCTACCCGGGCCGTTCCGGTCGAAGGCGGCCTGGAAGGCCGCCCGCCCGTCGTGGACGGCCGTCAACGTCTCGAGGAACGCCTGGAGTCGGGGGCTGAGGGCCTCGAACGCCGCCTGCTGGTTGGAGAACGCCGTGTCGCCGCCGGACGGGGGGATGACGAGGGCACGGAGGATCGAGCCGAGCGGCGGCCGCTCGACGAAGGTGACATCGGTGTGCCAGTCCAGGCCCTGGGCGCGTGTCGAGACGTCGCCGTAGGAGGCGTAGACCTCGCGGGCTTTCGAGTAGTCGATCTCGAAGAGGTTCGGGAACCCGTCGACCCCGGGGATCACGGGGTGACCCTCGGTGAGCTCGCCGAACCACGACGCGAAGGCCAGATGGCTCCGTTGGTCGAGGTCCTGGTCGGGGAAGAAGACGACCTTGCGGTCGAGCCAGACCTTGCGGATCTCGGCGACGATGTCGGCATCGAGGTTGCGGAGGTCGACCCCTCGGATTTCGGCCCCGATGTGGGCTGACAGCGGGGTCACATCGAGCCTGGTCTGTGTGATGGTCATGGTCGTCCTCTCCTGCTCGTCGCTGCGTAGCCTAGATAACTGACCGGATTAGTCAAGTTTATTCGGGATCCGGTGGTGATGGCGGCGACGGTACCGCCACCATCACGGAGACCGGTGACCACTCCAGGGAACGTTCTCGCCGGAAACGGGGTGATCACCGTCACGTAGCGTCCGCCACGACAGGTGACCGATCCCCGCGCTGCAGGGTCTTCCTGCCCTATGGGGCCGGCCACCGGTGGGCAAAGATCGCTGCTGTGACGGGTGCCCGAGGCGTGTGGACATGACGGGTGGCCGACGACGGTGGGCGACGCTCACCGTCCTGTGTGTCACGTTGCTGCTGATCAGCCTCGACAACACCATCCTGAACGTCGCACTGCCCTCGGTGGTCCGCGCGCTCGGCGCCACTTCCTCTCAACTGCAGTGGATCGTCGACGCGTACGCCATCGTGTTCGCCGGCCTGCTGCTCACGTTGGGAGCCCTCGGCGACCGCGTGGGGCGCAAGTGGGTCTTCATGGGCGGTCTGGTCGTGTTCGGGGCCGGGTCGGCTCTCGCTGCGTGGTCGCCCACTCCGGACCGCCTGACTGCGGCCCGCGCCGTGATGGGCGTAGGAGCGGCCGCGCTCATGCCCTGCACCCTGTCGATACTCACCAATGTCTTCACCGCGGAGCACGACCGCGCACGAGCCATCGGGATCTGGTCCGGCACGGCTGGCCTCGGCGTGGCCATCGGGCCGATCCTGGGCGGCTTCCTCCTGGTCCACTACTGGTGGGGCTCGGTCTTCCTGATCAACGTCCCAATCGCCCTGGCCGGACTGGTGGCCGCCGCATTCCTCGTCCCGAACTCGAGGAATCCGAACTCCAAGCGGGCGGATCCGGTGGGCACGATCCTGTCGATGGTGGGACTCGGTGCGCTGCTGTGGGCGATCATCGAGGCCCCCAACCGGACCTGGACGTCGCCGCCGATCCTGGCCGCCTTTGTCGGCGCGGTCGTCGTCATCTGCGCCTTCGTGGTGTGGGAGCGACACGTCGACCACCCCATGCTGCCCATGCGGTTCTTCGCCAACCGCCGCTACAGCGCGGCGATCGCGTCCCTCGCGCTGGTGCTGTTCGCACTCCTCGGCCTGTTCTTCCTGGTGACGCAGTACCTGCAGTTCTGTCTGGGCTTCAGCCCGCTCAGGACGGGGTTGGGGCTCGCTCCGATCGCACTCGTCCTCCTCGTGGCCGCCCCGTCGTCGGTGATACTCGCCCGCCGCTTCGGTACGAAGCCCGTCGTCGCCGGCGGCCTGTTGCTGATCGCCATCGGCCTCGGACTCCTGTCCCATACGACCGTCCACACCACCTACCGGGACTGCATCCCCTGGTTCGCACTCATCGGCACCGGAGTGGGGCTCACGATGGCGCCCTCGACCGAGTCGGTCATGGGCTCGCTGCCCAGGGACGACGCCGGGGTCGGCTCGGCCACGAGCGACACGTCGATGCAGATCGGCGGGGCGTTGGGCGTGGGCGTGCTCGGCACCGTCCTCAACTTCCGCTACCAGGCCTTCATGACCCCCCTACTCGCCCACCAGGCGATACCCGCGGGAATCGACAAGCTCATCCTCGGCTCGTTGGGCGGCGCACTGGCGGTGGCCCAACACCTCCCCGGCAGTGCTGGCACCGCACTGGCGCAGGCTGCCCGGCGCAGCTTCGTGTCGGGCATGGACCTCGGGTTCCTCGTCGCCGCGGCGGTCGTCGCACTGGCCGGACTGATCGTCCTGGTCGCATTGCCGAACCGGGCCTCGCAGGAGGACCCTGTGGCATCGTCGACGGAAGCCGTGTAGACCCCAGCTCCGTCTGCCGAGCATCGCCCGGCTGCGTCAGGCCCCGACCTCGCTCATGGCCACGTCGCCGACATCGGCGAGTCCCTGCTCGGCGTCCTCGGCGAACGAGTGGTGGACCTCGGACTGGCCGGAGCCGCGCATCCACGAGAACACGGCACCGATGAAGCACAGCACCGCAGCCAGGCTGAAGGCCAGGCGCAGGCCCTTGCCGAAGGGCCCGGAGATCAGGTTCGGGAAGAAACTGCGGCCGGTCAGGTAGGCCCCGTGGACGCCGGGCTGGGTCAGTAGATGGGCACCGAGCAGCTGGTGGATCGGATTGATCCCGAGGAAGGCGGCGAACAGGCTGCCGATCGGGGACAGGTGGGAGATCGACTGGGCCGCCGAGGCGGGCACCCCCTGGGCGGTCAGACCGCCATAGAGCGCATGGGGGAGGGCGCTCGCCAGACCGAGCGTGATGATGGTGAAGAAGAAGCCGATGGACAGGACGCTGGCCGAGTTCTGGAAGGTGTTCAGCATGCCGCCGCCGGAACCCCGTTGATTGGCCGGGAGGCTGTTCATCACGGCACTGGTGTTCGGGGCGGCGAACAGGCCGAGGGAGAGTCCGACCAGCAGGAGCAGGAGCGCGAACAGGGGATAGGGGAAATTCATGGGGAGGGCCTGGAGCCCGAGGAGGGCGAGACCGCTTCCGATCAGGCCCGCGGTGGCGAAGGGGCGCGGCCCGTAGCGGTCGGCCAGCTTGCCGGCCAGGGGACCGGAAATGAAGAACCCGACGGTGAGCGGGATCATGTAGATGCCGGCCCACAACGGCGTCCGTTCGAAGCTGTAGCCGTGGAGGGGGAGCCAGATCCCCTGGAGCCAGATGATCAGGATGAACTGGAGGCCGCCGCGCGCCAACGCGGCCATCAGGCCCGCCAGATTCCCCATGGTGAACGAACGGCTGCGGAACAGGTGGAGCTGGAACATCGGGTCGTCGACGTGGTGCTCGATGATCACGAAGCCCACCAGGACGACAGCGCCGCCGATCAGGGCGGCCAGGACGAAGGGGCTGGTCCATCCCATGGTGTGGCCGCCGTAGGGCTGGAGCCCGTAGACGATGCCGGTCAGCACGCCGACAAGCCCGATGGCGAAGGCGATGTTGCCGATCCAGTCGATGCTGGCCTTGATCCGGATGCCGTTGTCGTGCAGGCGGAAGTAGGCCCACGCCGTGCTGAAGATGCCGAACGGGACGGAGACGAGGAACACCAGGCGCCACTCGACCGGCGCGAGCAGGCCACCCAGGAGCAGCCCGAGGAACGAACCGCCGATGGCGGCCACGCCGTTGATCCCGAGGGCGAATCCCCGCTCGTCTGCGGGGAAGGCGTCGGTGATGATGGCGCTCGAGTTGGCGAAGATGAAGGCGCCGCCGACACCCTGGCCGACGCGCATCACGATGATCCACAGCGCGGCGCTGGGCCCGGACATCCAGGTGACGGACAGGAGCACGGAAAAGACGGTGAAGATGGCGAAGCCCAATGTGTACATCTTCACCCGGCCGAAGATGTCGCCCACCCGCCCGAAGCTGACGACGAGCACCGAGGTGACGAGCAGGAACCCCATGAGGATCCACAGGAAGTAGGAGGTGTTGCCGGGGGAGAGCGGGTTGAGGTCGATGCCCCGGAAGATGTTGGGCAGCGCGATGAGCAGGATCGATGCGTTGATCGTCACCATCAGGGTGCCGATCGTGGTGTTGGTCAGCGCGACCCACTTGTAGTTCTTGGTCTCGACGGCCTGCGGCATGCGCACCCCTTCCGGATACCCACCCGCTCCGGACCTGGAACGGCACCGGAGCGGGAGGGGGTGTTCGGACAAACTAGTTGCTTTCTGCTAACTAACTATACTGGTGCTCGCTGGGAACTGTGCAGAGCCCACGAGACGGGCGTACCCGGGGGAGAATGGCGACGATGATCGACGAAGCGGAGCACGCGGGCGGGTACGACGTCGATGCCGTCGAGGAGGCGACCGGCCTCGGAGTGGCCATCGTCAGGATCCAGCGGCAGCTGCGGGCCCGAGCCGGCTCGGACATGACACCGTCCCAGTCGTCGGCGCTGGCCCGGATCGAGCAGGACGGGCCCCTCCGGCTCGGGGCACTCGCCGATTTGGAGGGCACGACGGCGGCCACGATGAGCCGTGTGATCGACAGCCTGTCGGATCGCAGTCTGATCGAGCGCGTGCCGGACCCGCTCGACGGCCGGGCGAGCCTGGTGCGCCTGCGCCCCGAGGGTGATGCACTCCTGCACCAGTTGCGCGCCCGGTACACCGAGGCGCTGCGTCGGGCGCTGGCGGACCTGACCCCGGCGGAGCGCACGGCAATCCGCCGGACGATCCCCGTCATGGCCAGGCTGAGCGATCTGTTGCAGTCCTCGGACCGGGTCGAGGTCGGCTGACCCGGCTTCGTCCTCACGCCTCCCGGTCCCGGCCGGGTGGGCCGCCACCTCGACGCACTACTGTCCGGGCGTGACCCTTTCCCCCGAGGCGGGACGAGTCCTCGGGTGCCTGGTGGAGAAGCAGCTCACCACGCCCCAGCAGTATCCGCTGACTCTGAACGCGCTGACCACGGCGACCAACCAGGCGACCAACCGCGATCCCGTGGTCGACCTCGGTGACGACGTCGTGCTCGCGGCCCTCGACGAGCTCCGGGGCAACCACCTCATCCGGGTGGTCCTGCCCTCCCACGGGCGATCCGTCAAGCGGTACCGCCACGTGCTCGACGAGGTCTACGGGCTCGACGCCCCCCGGTACGGCCTGCTGGCCACCTTGCTGCTGCGAGGGCCCCAGACGCTCGGTGAGCTGCGGGCGAGGACCGAGCGGATGGTCGACCTGCCCTCCGTGGGCGACGTGCAGGCGGAGCTGGCCGTGCTCGCCGAACATCCCGACGGGCTGGTCCGGTCACTCCCACGTGCGCCGGGTCAGAAAGAGGACCGTTGGCAGCAGATCGTGGCCTCGCCGTGGAGCCCGTCCGCAGCGTCGACCGGAACCGACGTGGGGCACGACACGCCGAGCGGCGGGACGGGCGACAAGGGGTCCGCGTGGTCGGGCGGTCCGGCGCCCACCGTCACGGAGGGACGGCACGACGAGCTGGAAGCGCTCCGCGACGAGTTGTCCTCACTACGGGGGGAAGTGGCGGCACTCCGTGTGGACCTCGACGATCTGCGGCGAGGGCTCGGAGGCTGAACCGAGCCGGGTTCGAATCGGGCAGCTGGCCGGCCCGGGCACATTTCCTATAAAACCGACTGGACAAGTCAAGTATTGCGCCGTACAGTGGATCCATGGCGTTCCACCCGATCGGCCGAGGCAGCTCCGGAGCACCGGGGCGGCACCCTCGGGATGCGTGTTGTCGGTGACCCCGAGCAGCTGATCCCGGCCCACGCGGCCACGCACCCCATCGCATCCCCGGAAGGAATCCCGTGTCACTCGCACGTTTCGCCACCACCCCTACCCCCACCCCCGCCGACATCCAGGCGAAGGTCCGGCCCGCCCATCCCTCCGCTGACGGCACGCCCGCCCGGATCCGACCCGTCGGTTCGCTCTCGTTCCGGGCGTTGCGGGCCATCGCCGCCGGACTCGCCCGGGTGGAGCAGCCGCTCCCACTCGACGGGACGGGCGACGGCACCCGGTCGTCCCGACTGATCGCCACCGCCTTCTACGACGTGTGGCTGATCACCTGGCCCGACGGATCCGGACTCGAGCCCCACGGCCACGGCGACGTACGCAGCGTGCTCCAGGTCGTGGACGGCAAGCTCGTCGAGACCTACTCGGACCGCGCCGCCAGCGTGGAGTCGGCCGTCCGGACCCTGGAACGGGGGTCGGTGACGATCGCCGAGCCGACGGTCGTCCACGGACTGAGCAACCGGTCGGGCGCCGATGCCACGACGTTGCACGTCTACTCGCCACCGTTGGTCGACGTCACCTTCTTCGACCTCCACCCTGCCGGCAGCTACGAGGCAGTGCGCTCGACCCCGGTGGTCGGCAGGCCGGCACAGGCGACATCGGAGGGCCTTGCGTCTGCGGTCCCCACTCCCCTGACCCTGCTGCGACCATGACCTCGGCGGGTGGCCGGTCCCACCGGCTCCGCCCACGTTCGAAGGGCAGTCCGACGACGCCCTATCGATGATGCCTCCGCGCTGCGAGCCCCCCTTCTCTCGGCTCGCAGCGCGGAACATCAGCTGCCCCACCGATCGTCGGACCCCGTCCGACGACAGCGAGCGAGTAGGCGCGGACGCTGCCACCACTGACGGGAGCCCGAGCACGCCCCCCAGGGTGTTCCGCCGGTACGGATGGCTGGATTCGTCAGGTGAGCTCGCTGGTCCCCCGGGAGTTCCGGGCGCTCCTCCGGGGGCCGCTCGGGTGGTTCTACGCGGCGACCCTCGTCACGTCGCTGGGCATCGGGCTGACCCTCGTCTTCAACGTCGTCTACGTCCATGACGTCCGGCACTTCTCGGTGGCGCTCGCCACCGGACTGCTGGCCGTCAACGCCGTGGTGGGGCTGACCGCCTCCCCCGTCATCGGGACCATGACCGACCGGCACGGCCCCGTCCCTGTCTATCTGTGCCTGGTGAGTGCCGAGGTGGTGGCCACGGCCAGCTCGGCGTTCGCCGACAGCTTCCTCTGGCTGCTGGTGACGTCGATGATGCTCGCCGCCAGCAGGGGCGCACTGTTCGGCCCGGGCTCGGCCCCGCTCGCCCGATTGGTGCCCGAGGAATTCCGCCAGCAGGCCTTCCGGACCAACTTCATGATCCTCAACCTGGGCATCGGCTTCGGTGGCCTGGTGTCCGCCTCCGTGGTCGACCTCCGCCACCCGGTCACCTTCACGTGGCTCTACCTGGGCACGGCCACGTTCGTGGCCCTGGCTCTGCTGCCGATGCTGCACATCCGTCGACTGGGTGGTCCCGTTCCCCCGGGGGACCTCACCGAGCAGGAGAGCATTGAGGGGTGGCGCGAGGTGGTGGCCGACCACCGCCTCGTGTTCTTCGTCCTGCGTCCATCGTCCGGCTGACGTTCGGGTACGGCTCGCTGGACGCCGGGTTCTCGCTGTTCGTTGTGGACCAGGGCCATCTGGCCGTGCGCGTGGTGTCCATCGCTCTGGTCACCGGTCGGGCCGGCGCTGGTCAACGATCTCGCACCCGAGCACCTGCACGGCCGGTACAACGCGGCGTTCGGGCTCACATGGGGTCTGTCCGGTGCCGTGGCCCCGCTGGTGGCCGGCCTGCTCCTGGGGTCGCACCTCGCCGACCTCTGGCCGTACGCGGTGGGCATCGGAGCGCTGGTCGGCGGGCTCCTGCTCTACCGGCTCCGGTCGAGGCTGACTCCTGCGGAGGACGGTCGGGCGGTGGCGGTCTGACCGGGAGCCGTGGCCGCCGGGACACACCGAAGAGCGGGTGACGGGAATCGAACCCGCGTGTCCAGCTTGGGAAGCTGGCGCTCTACCATTGAGCTACACCCGCGATGAGGAGAACACACTATCGTCTGTCGGGCATGGTTCTCTCAGACCGCTCTATCCGCGAGGCGCTCGCCGCCGGCCACATCTCCATCGACCCGTTGGACGAGTCCTGCATCCAGCCCTCGTCGGTCGATCTTCATGTGGACCGTTACTTCCGCCTCTTCCGTAACCACACCAGCCGGGTCATCGACGTGCGCGAGGACCAGGAGGACCTGACCGAGCTGGTCGACGTGGGCGACGATCCGCTGATCCTCCACCCGGGCGAGTTCGTCCTGGGCTCCACCACGGAGAAGGTGACCCTGCCCGACAACCTGGTCGCCCGCCTGGAGGGCAAGTCGTCCCTCGGCCGCCTGGGTCTCCTCATCCATTCGACGGCGGGCTTCGTCGACGCCGGGTGGGACGGGCACCTCACCCTTGAGCTGTCCAACGTGGCCAACCTGCCCATCACCGTCTACCCGGGCATGAAGATCGGCCAGATCAGCTTCCTGCAGATGACGACCTCCGCCGAGCACCCTTACGGCTCGGACGGGCTGAAGTCGAAGTACCAGGGCCAGTGGGGCCCGACCCCGAGCCGCTACGCGGACAACTTCCGCGCCTGAGCTGCGGATTGTCCCGCACCGACCCAGCACCGGTAACTTGGTTACCCGTCAGTAACTCCTAGGAGGATCCGCAGTGGCCGTCAGAATCAGCATCGGGCTCGTCATCACGTTCGTGATGCTCGCCATCGCGGGACGGCGCTTCTTCTGGCTCGGTCGACTCATCACCTCCGGTCAGCCCGCCGTACCCAGCCGGGCCAAGGACATCCCGAAGCGTCTCAAGGTCGAGCTGGTCGAGGTGGCCGGACAGAAGAAGCTGCTGCAGTGGTCGGTCCCCGGCACGGCCCACTTCTTCACCATGTGGGGCTTCACCGTCCTGATCCTCACCATCGTCGAGGCCTTCGGGTGCCTGTTCCAGCGCAACTTCCACATCCCGATCATCGGGACGTGGGGCCCCATCGGGTTCATCGAGGACTTCTTCGCCGTGGCCGTACTCGTGTCACTCGCCACCTTCGTGGTGATCCGGGTCAAGCACTCGCCCAAGCGGGAGAACCGCCGGTCCCGGTTCTTCGGATCCCACACCGGTGCGGCCTGGTTGGTGCTGCTGGCCATCTCCGGGGTCATCATCTCGCTGCTCCTGTACCGCGCCGCCCAGGTCAACACCGGCAACTTCCCCTACGGCTGGGCGGCCTTCGCCTCCCACGGCCTGGCCAAGGCGCTCGCTCCGTTGGGCACCGGGGTGAACAGCGTCATCGAGACCACGGCGCTCCTGGCCAACATCGCCATCATCATGGGCTTCCTCGTGTTCGTGGCGTACTCGAAGCACCTCCACATCTTCCTGGCACCGATCAACGTCGCCACCTCCCGCAGGCCGCGGGCCCTCGGTGCGCTGGCCTCCACGCCGGACATGACCATGGAGGACGTCGGTGACGACGACGAGGCCGTCTTCGGTGCCGGGCGCATCGAGGACTTCTCGTGGAAGCAGCTCCTCGACCTGGCCACCTGCACCGAATGCGGTCGCTGCCAGTCGCAGTGCCCGGCCTGGAACACCGGCAAACCGCTGTCGCCCAAGCTCCTGATCATGGACCTGCGCGACAACATGTTCGCCAACGCCGACCGGATCATGCAGCGCAACCGCTCCGCCGGGCAGGAAGTAGAGGGCCTCGTCGGCGAGGGGCTCGTCATCGATCCCGACGTCCTGTGGTCGTGCACGACCTGCGGTGCCTGCGTCGAGCAGTGCCCGGTCGACATCGAGCACATCGACACGATCGTCGACATGCGCCGCTACCAGGTGCTGATGGAGTCCGAGTTCCCGTCGGAGGCCGGACTCATGCTGCGCAACGTCGAGAACCAGGGTGACCCCTGGGGCCTGGGTGGCTCCAAGCGGACCGACTGGATCGAGTCGCTCGACTTCGAGGTCCCGGTCATCAGCGGCACCATTCCCGACGATATCGAGTACCTGTACTGGGTCGGTTGTGCCGGCGCTCTCGACGAGCGGGCGCGCAAGGGCGCCCAGGCGACCGCGCGCATGCTGCACCGCGCCGGCGTCAGCTTCGGCATCCTCGGGTCGAAGGAGTCCTGCACCGGTGACCCGGTACGTCGGCTGGGCAACGAGTACCTGTACCAGGAGCAGGCGATGAAGAACATCGAGACCCTGACCGACGCCGGGGTCAAGAAGGTCATCGCCACCTGCCCGCACTGCTTCAATACGCTGGCCAACGAGTACCCGGCGCTCGGCGGCAACTTCGAGGTCATCCACCACAGCCAGCTCCTCGACCATCTGGTGCAGGCCGGCCGGCTGACCCCGGGCGGGGGCTACAAGGGATCGGTCACGTACCACGACCCGTGCTACCTGGGACGCCACAACCGGGTCTTCGACGAGCCGCGCTCGGTCATCGACGCCATTCCCGGCGCCAAGCAGATCGAGATGAAGCGCTGCCGTGAAAAGGGCTTCTGCTGCGGCGCAGGAGGCGCCCGCATGTGGCTCGAGGAGAACATCGGCACGCGGGTCAACATGGAGCGGACCAACGAGGCCATCGGCACGGGTGCGGACGTCGTCTCGACGGCCTGCCCCTACTGCATGATCATGCTGGACGACGCCGTGCGGGCCAATGCCAAGGAGGACGACGTCCGAGTCATGGACCTGTCCCAACTCCTCGAGGAGTCGATGGGCGGGCCCGTCGCCGTGGGTGCGGGAGCGCCCGCCGCGGTAGAGCCCGTGCCGGCCGACGAGCCGTCGACCGAGGTGTGATCTGGTCGGTCCCGCGGTGGCGGGACCGACGGCTCAGCGGCTCAGCCGAACGCCTTGGCGTCGGCCTCGCGCAGACGGCTGGCCAACGCCGAGAGCATCTTGCGGGCGATGGTCGGCACCGACTCCAGCAGGCCGTTGAACTGGCGCTGGGACATCACGAGCACGTCCATGTCCGACTCGCTCACGACCGAGGCCGAACGCGGCCGGCGGTCCAGGAGGGCGAGCTCGCCGAAGTGACTGCCAGCGCCCAGGGTGGCGACCTTCTTGCCGTTGCGGGTCACCTTGGCGGTGCCGTCCACGATGATGAAGAACTCCTGACCGATGCGGCCCTCCTCGACGAGGACCTTGCCGGCCGGCACCGATACGGCGTCCAGCGAGGCCCTGATCTTGCGGAGTTCCGAGCCGCTGCATCCCGAGAAGAGCCAGATGGTCTTGAGGTCGGTGGTGTTCGTTCCGCTCGTCATCGGCCCAGGCTAACGGGAACCGGATCCCGCCGCGTTGGACGTTCGTTGCAGGCGTTTGCAGGTGGACCGTCGGGGCCGCGCTGCTACCATCACCCGTTTCACCGGTCCGCGCCGTCGACCCGGGCGGCGGGTCGAGGACTCGCGAGGGACGGATGCCGCTGATGCACGAGGTGGAGGGGGCCGGGGCCGCTGGCCCGGACGAGGAGCACGACCCCCAACGGGTCGGCGCACTGCGCGGTGCCGGTGTCCAGGTCGACGCCGCACGCGTCGGTCATGTCGCCGCCGTCCTCGGCCTCTTGGCGGTCATGGTGGTGGCCGGCGTGCTGCTCGCCGCCGGGGTCAAGAAGAACGCGCAGATCGACAATCTGAAGGGAGCCGACGTCGTCCCGGTCAACCTGACGGTGACGAAGTGCCTCGCCCTGGTCGGCGGAACGGGATCGAGTCCGGCCGGCTTCGAGTGCACCGGAACCTACCCCTACCGCGGCACCGCCTTCACCGAGGGTGTGCCCGGATCGGTCGACCTGCGGGTCGGCTCGACCGTCCACGGGATCATCGCCTCGGGCGACCCCGGGCTGTTCTCGACCCCGCGAGCGGTGGCCTCCGAGCAGGCCGGTGCGGCCCGTGCCGTGGTGCCGGCCGTGGTGCTCCTCCTGTCCGCCGCCGGGCTGGTCTGGGTCGTGCTGCGCCGGCGTCGGAGGGCGTCCCGGGCCTGAGGAATACGGTGCGGCGTGGAGGCCGCTCCTGACGCCGCGCTACCGTTGCGCATGGCCGCCGACCCGGACAAGCCCACACTCTCGGAGCGATTCACCCGAGCGGTGATCAAGGCCGACTCCAAGGAGCGCCCCGTCGACGAAGGTCCGCAGACGGTCGAGGAGCTCGAGGAAACCGTCGCCAGGATGGACGACAGGGAGCGCCTGATCGGACTGGCCGCGGCGCCGCTGGCCGGGGTCGTCGCCATTGTCGTCGTGAGCACCTACGGCTCGAAGGCCGGCAAGCCGGTCTCCTCCGTCGATTCCACCCTGGCTCTCGCCCTCTTCGGGCTGGCACTGGTGGCCCTGGCCTGTGCGTGGTTCCGCAAGCGGCTGTACCTCGGCATCGTCTTCGCCCTCTACGGACTGTCGATCTTCAATCTCCACTACTGGGGGTTCGGCGTCCCGTTCCTGCTGATCGGCTCGTGGTACCTGGTGCGCGCCTACCGCTTCCAGCAGAAGTTGAAACTGGCCAACGAGGACGGCGTCACCGGGCCCACCGGAACGGGCGGGACGGCGCGGAGGGCACAGCCGAACAAGCGCTATACACCACCGGTCACCGGACCGGCGAAGCCGACAAAGCCGGTCAAGCCGCCGAAGACCGACGACTGACCCCCGAACCGGTCGCGTGACCACACGGGTGACCCTGACGGGCACCGGCGTTCCCTCCACCGCGCCCGGCAGGGCCGGGCACGCTCGTGAGGACGGGTGACGTGAGCCTGCCGCTCGACGCCGGCCGGGCCACGTGCCTCCGCCTTGCCGAGGCCGGCGTGCATGCCGCCGACCTGGACGCGCCGTTCGTCGCCCACGTCCACTCCGACCACGTGGTGGACCTGGCGGACCTGGCCATGACCCGTTTGATCGAGCGGCCGCTCCGTCCGGACGGGCCACTGCCGGCGGTCTGCCCCGAGGAAGCGACGACCCGCTTCGTCGACCGCATGTTGGCACCGTTCGACGAGGACATCGCCCTACGCATGGCGCGCGTCGGCGCTGACGCGCCCGGGGTCGCCTGCACCACCTTCGCCCCCGCCTCGCAGCCCGAGGTGGTGTGGACGAGCGCCGACGGCACGGTCGTCGTGTCGGCGGTGGCCGTCCACCACGAGCCCGTGGACGCCGTGGCCTAGCGGGTGACACCGGACGGCGCCGTCTGGTGTCGGGGAACACCCGGGTGTGCGCGGAGGTGCAGTCGCTGGCGACGGGCGCCGAGGCCGCCGTCCACGAGGCGTGCCGCCGGACCGTCCCGGCCGATGCCTTCGCCGGGACGTTCATCGAGACGATCGTCAGCTACCACGCCGACACCGTGGAGCCCGGCGGTCTCGCTCAGCGGCCGGCGTGCCCCACCTGGTCCTCAGTCACCTCATTCCGGCACCGGACACCGAGGCCGAGACAGCGGCGTTCGAAGCCGACGTCCGCGCCTGCGGCCACACCGGCCGGGTGACCGTGGGGACGGACCCCGTCACGGTCGTCGTCGGGCGCGACTGAGGCCTCGGCCCGGCTCACGGGCGGGAGACAGTTCGCGTCGAACAACCCGGCGACCCGGTGGTCCGTGCTGCGGCACGATCTCGGCATTCTCCCCAAATCCCGGGCCTGACCAGGGATTTCCGTGTTGACGGTCGTCAACACATGTGCCGGGGCCCAGTTCACGCGTTGGTAACACTGCAGTGACCGTGCCGAAATCCCGACGCTGCATTGTGTGTCCCGGCAGAGCGAATCTGCCTGCCTTGGCTCCCGTCGTACCGCACCGCGAGGTACGGGACGACCGGGAAGCAGTCAACGCACGAGGCATCTGAGGAGAGGAGCACCCAGCAGTGCTAGCAGCAAACTTGGTTTACATTCCGTATCCGGCGTGGCTCAGTGCAGGGGACAACACGTGGCAGATGGTTGCCGCCACGTTCGTCGGTCTGATGAGCCTGCCGGCCCTGGCGGTGCTCTATGCGTCGCTCGTCCAGAAGAAGTGGGCGGTCAACGTCATGGCGATGATGTTCGCCGGATTCTCGATCGTCATGGTCTGTTGGTTCCTCTACGAGTACAAGATGGGCTTCGGCGCCAACTCGTGGGGAGGCGGCGTCAAGGGAGGCGTCCAGGAACAACTCGGGAGAGGTGGATGGACACAGTTCATCGACAACTTCTGGGGTAAGCCAGGACCGATATCGAGTCCGTTGGGTGAACAGGGCCAGGCGGTGTCCGCAGCGAACACCGTCATCCCGTTCCACTTCCCGACCGCGTCGCTGGCCTACTTCCAGTTCGTGTTCGCGGCCATCACCCCGCTCCTCTTCATGGGTAGTGTCCTCGGCCGGATCAAGTTCAGCGCCTGGTGCCTGCTGGTGCCGCTGTGGTCGACCTTCGTCTACAGCGTCAATGCCTTCCTCCTCTGGGGTGGCGGCTACTTCGCCCAGGAGGGTGCGCTCGACTACTCAGGTGGGTACGTGATCCACATGTCCGCCGGTGTGTCCGGCTTCGTGGCGGCCTGGGTCCTCGGACCACGACTGGCACGTGACCGACAGCACGCCATCCCGAACAACCTGATCATGGCCGGGGTCGGTGCCGGCATCCTGTGGCTCGGCTGGAACGGCTTCAACGGTGGTGACCCGTACTACGCAGGTGCGGACGCCGCAGCTGCCGTAGTCAACACCAACCTGGCCACCGCCACCGGTGTGATCGTCTGGATCGCTCTGGACGCCTGGCTCTCCAAGGAGAAGAAGCCCACCTTCCTCGGTGGTGTCAACGGCATGATCTGCGGCCTGGTGGGGATCACCCCCTGCGCAGGCTGGGTCAACGGACAGGGCGCCATCTACATCGGCGCCATCTGCACCGTCGTCGTGTGGTTCGCCTGGAACTTCCTCTCCAAGGTGCGCCCCTTCTCCAAGGTGGACGACGCCCTCGGTGTCATCTACACGCACGGTATGGCCGGCCTCCTCGGTGGCCTCCTGCTCGGCGTGTTCGCCGATCCGGGAATGATCCAGTACCCCTGCGGTGCGGCCTCGGTCCCGCTGACTTATGCGCCGACGTCGACGGCCTGCGTGCCGTTCAGCGTCAGCGGCCTGATCTACACGGGCTCGGCACACCAGCTGTGGGAACAATTCCGGGCGGCCGTGTGGGTCATCCTCTGGTCCGCCGTGATCACCTTCATCCTCATGAAGCTCATCGGTCTCGTCCTCCGTGGCGCCCGGTACAGCGACGAGGTCCTCGAGGTCGGCGACCTGGCCATCCACGGCGAGGAGGCGTTCCCGACCGAGACCCTCGGTGAGCGGGTGGGTGCCTTCGCCATGGCCGGTGAGGCCAGCGCCGCCAAACAGCGACTCCAGCCAAGCGAGGAGGAACCGGTGTGACCGGGCCCTCACCGGCACTGCCGGCAGCTGACTGGACATCATCAGGTACGACAAGGAGACAAGCAGCATGAAACTGATCGTGGCGGTGCTCAAGCCGTTCAAGTTGGACGAAGTCAAGGAGGCCCTCAAGGCCCTCGGCATCCACGGGATGACGCTCACGGAGGCACAGGGCTTCGGCCGCCAACGGGGCCACACCGAGGTCTACCGGGGGGCGGAGTACGAGGTCGAGTTCGTGCCGAAGATCCGGCTCGAGGTCGTCGTCGACGATGCCCAGGTGGATGACGTGGCCAACGCCATCGTCGATGTCGCCGGCACCGGGAAGATCGGTGACGGGAAGGTGTGGATCCTTCCGGTCGAGGAGATCATCCGGGTCCGGACCGGCGAGCGGGGAGCCGAGGCCCTCTAGGCGACGGCCCCCACATGGGCCGCTGGGCCCAGCAGACCCTGCCGGGGGAAGCCCCCCTCTCCCCGGCAGTCATACCCGTCGGATCCCCCCTCCGACGGTCGAACAGCACGAGTGGCCGGCCCGATGGGGTCGGCCACTCGTCGCGTCCGCGATGCGGCGTGGGCGGCGGAAGGCCACGGCGCCGGCCCGGTCGTCGGGGCGGCCGCGCCCAGCCGGTGAGGCGAGCCGTCCGGCCGGTGATGGATTCAGGCAGGTGAGGTGTTCAGCCGGCCTGGCGGCGCACGGCCTCCGCCGCAGCCTCCGCTGTGGCGGCGTCACCCAGGAACCCGTGGGACACGACGCCGAGCTCGCCGTCGAAGACGTAGCGATAGGGGATGCCCGTCGGGATCTCGAGGTCGACGATGTCGTCGTCGCCGATGCCCTCGATGTGCTTGCGCAGGGCCCGCAGGCTGTTGCCGTGGGCGACGACCAGCACGCCGCCGCCCCGGGCGCCCTCGGCCAGGAGGTCGGGTACGAGGGCGTCCGCCCAGTAAGGGACGGTGCGGGCGACCACGTCGGCAAGGCACTCGGTGAGCGGGAGGGAGTCCGTGGGCACGTCGCGGTAGCGGGGGTCACCGGCCGGGTCGTGGGCGTCGCCACGCTCGACGGGGGGTGGTGGAAAGGCATAGCTCCGTCGCCACTCCTTCACCTGGGCCTCGCCGTGCTCGGCTGCCGTCTCCTTCTTGTTGAGCCCCTGCAGCGCCCCGTAGTGACGCTCGTTGAGCCGCCAGTGGCGCCGCACGGGCAGCCAGGGCCGACCGGCTGCGTCGAGCGCGAGGTCTGCCGTCCGGATCGCCCGTGTCAGCACGGACGTGTGGACCACCCGCAGGTCGAGGCCGTCGGCGGCGAGCAGTTCGCCCGCGCCCCGCGCCTCCTCCTCACCCAGAACCGAGAGGTCGACGTCGTACCACCCGGTGAAGAGGTTCTCGGCGTTCCAGAGCGATTGGCCGTGACGGAGCAGCACCAACTGGGGCATGGATCGAGCGTATCCCGGGTCCTGGCGGTGAATAGTCACAAGAATTGTGCAGAAAACTTGCTATAGAGGCACTCAAGTTTGCTATAGTTGTCCATGGA
Source organism: Acidimicrobiaceae bacterium (assembly GCA_003164095.1). Lineage (GTDB taxonomy): Bacteria > Actinomycetota > Acidimicrobiia > Acidimicrobiales > RAAP-2 > Bog-756. Next base: position 110,009 of record PLRX01000141.1, read on the forward strand.
GACAGAGGCCCCAGGGCTCGTCGGGAGTACCGGCGGTCCGGCCGACGGCTCCGCCGAAAGGCAGGGCGCACCAGTCGAGGGCGCCGAGGCGCCGGAGCAGTAGCAGCACCGGCATCCCGGACACAGCAGTAACCACACGAGGAAGCAACGCAAGCCCCGGGCCCGCAGAGGGCGAGGGAGTAGGAGGCAAGGACATGGCCAAGGCCGTAGGTATCGATCTCGGGACCACCAACTCGGTGGTCGCCGTACTGGAGGGTGGCGAGCCCGTCGTCATCCCCAACGCCGAGG
>PLRX01000064.1 GCA_003164095.1 Acidimicrobiaceae bacterium
GCACTCACCGCTTGAATTCGCCCACCGTTCAGATTGCTGGTAATGCTTGCATTCGGGTTGGGGCTCGGAACGATCGACCAGGCAGTGCCGTTCCACGATTCGATCAGCGTCTTGTAACCAGGACGACTCTGTATTTGCCCTACTGCCGTACAGCTGGTTGACGAGACACATGAGACTCCGTAAAGGACAGCTGTGGTATTCCCACCACTGCCACCGTTAGGAAAGGGGTTTGGGCTGGGAGCTATCGACCAAGCGATGCCGTTCCATACCTCAATCAGGGGCTCTGATTGTATGTAACTTGTGGTGGCCCAACTGGGGTCACCCCAACTCCCAACAGCGACACAATCAACTGAATCGGCACAGGAAATGCTATACAGGTTGCCGTATGCGGTTGCACTCGGGCTGGTGTTCTGAACAAATGACCAGGTGGTACCGTCCCAAGATACAATCAATGGGGTGATTCCAGAATACCCCACCCCGAAGCAGAGGGTCGAGTTGAGGCAAGTCACGTCCATTAGTTGTCCACCAGTGCTGTTCAAGCTAGGACTGGGAGTGATCGTCCAGGAAGCGGTGGCCGCTTCTGCCGTTGTCGGTGGCAACATGACATTGCCCAATGCTCCCAGCAAGCAAATGCAGCAGGTGGCTGCGACCAACTTGAGACCTGGCCGTCGACCTGGTGCCGTCGCCGCCGTGCGTCGAACCTTCATCAAGCCCTTCCCCCCTCTCGCCCGCCAGAATGGGTGGACACTATCCCCCGACCACTAGGACTTCCCAAGACCGCCGCACTTCCGCCCCTCGCCCGCCCGCGAGCATGAGACAGGATGCTCTCCGGCGGCACTGATCTAGTGGAGCAACCTACCTCGGAAGTGACTTTCGCACCCGGAATCACTGGCGGCCTATGGTCAACTTGGGCCATGAGATGTGGAGTCTCATGGAACCGGGCCGAGCCAGGGCCGACAACTCTGTCGGGTCGATGGATGCCATCGGACGGAGTACTTATAGAGCACATTCAGGTGCTGGCCGGTCATCGTCACCGCCCGTCACCGAGCCGACTGTTCCTGTCGGGCGAAGGTATCGATAGCCCACGTCGAACGGCGGGCTGCTCACGAGCATCTTCACGTCCCACGGCAACGGCTCGGCAAGGGTCCGCGCCGGGTCGGCCTGCACTTCGTGATCACCGGATAGACCGGTACCTGCTCGGCTACCTACAACGGAGAACCAGACATGCCTGTGACGCTCATCACCGGGGCCAACAAAGGTCTCGGCTACGAGACCGCCCGCCAACTCATCGACCGCGGACACGTCGTGTACGTCGGAGCGCGCGACGTCGAGCGCGGTAGGTCGGCCGCATCGGAGCTCGGTGGACACTTCGTACAACTTGACGTGACCGACGAAGCGTCCGTGGAGGCCGCCCTCGCTGTGATCGCCGACCGCGAGGGCCGGTTGGACGTCCTCGTCAACAACGCCGGCATCAGCTCGTCGGTGGACGTGAGCGGCCCGGAGGCATCAAGGGTGTTCGACACCAATGCCGTCGGGCTCGTCCGTGTCACCCAGGCCGCACTGCCGCTGCTCCAGAAGTCCGCCAACCCCGTCGTCGTCAACGTCTCGAGCGCACTCGGCTCCTTCTGGGCCGTCACCAATCCCGAACGACGCCAGTTCCACTTCCCCTCGGTTGTGTACGGCGCGAGCAAGGCCGCCGTGTCGATGCTCACGGTCCAGTACGCAAAGGCGCTGCCCGGCATCAAGTTCAACGCGGTCGAGCCGGGGTTCACCGCGACCGACCTCACCCCGATCAGCAGCACCGGGCAGCCGGTCGAGCAGGGCGCGGAGGTCATCATGCGAATGGCGACCACCGGTCCCGACGGCCCCACGGGCACGTTCTGGGAGAACGACGGCGAACTGGCCTGGTAGTGCCCGGGCCCGGCGACGACGCCACGTGGCGTGCGACCCCCATCCCGGATCAGGCGAGCTGAGCGGAACCGCCGGAATCAGTTGGTCTGGCAGGCATTCTGATAGATCGCCGTCGGCACCGACGGACAGTCGGTGCTCCTGTCCGCTCGCTGCCAGGACGCTCCGTCGGCCTTGAACAGGAACGTCGCCTCGATGGAGCCCGGACCAGCAGGTGGAGCGGGTGACGGGATGTCGACGAAGGCGTAGGAGTACTGCCCGGAGCACGCGAAGCTCACCACGGTGGTACCGGGGCTGCCCTGGGTCGTCGCGGCCGCGATCGCTGCCTGCGTGCAGGGCGGTCCCGTGGGCACGGTGGTCGTGGGTGCGACACCCGTCGTGGAGGTTGAAGGGACCGTGGTGGAGATCACCGGGGCCGTGGTGGTGGTGACCCGCGCACTGGCCGGTGGACGGGTGGTCGGCGCTGACAGCGAGGAGGATCCACAGGCCGTCACGACACACGCGAGCCCCAGACCAACGAACAGTGCTGCCATGCGGCGGAGCGTCATGGTGCCAGCATCGCAGGTTGCGACCGTGAGGTCGGCGTCCCCGGCGTCAGCGGCTACGCGTCACTCCGTGGTCACGACCGTCCGGCCGAGGCGTACTCGATGACCCGGGCCATCGTCTCCTCGGTCGCCTTGGCGACGGACCCCGAGTCGACGGGGGGTTGCGGGTCGTACTCGATCATGAGCTGCGCCGCCCGGGCGGCCGTGGTGTCGACCAGCAGCTCCACCAGGCGCAGTGCCATGTCGATGCCGCTCGACACGCCGGCCGCGGTCAGGATGCGCCGTTCCAGGTGCTCCACCACCCTGTCGGGCACCGCCGTCACGTCGTATGCCTCGAGCTCGGGGTAGGTGGCCCAGTGGGTGGTCGCGGTCAGACCGGTCAACAGACCGGCAGCGGCCAGCACCAGCGACCCCGTGCAGACAGACGTCGTCCACGTGGTGGTGGCGTGCACCGACCGGACCCAGTCGAGGACGCGCTCGTCTCGCTCGAGTACTCGCGTACCGACACCACCGGGAAAGACCAACACGTCGGGAGCCGGTACCTCCTCGAACGTGGCATCCCGGGTGATGCCCAGCATCCCGGTCTCGCTGCGGACCTCCCCGCGTGCGTGGCCGACCACGACCACGTCGATGGTGGGCACCCGCTGGAGCACCTCGTAGGGACCGATGGCGTCCAGTGCCGTGAAGTCGTCGAAGAGCGGGATGGCGACGGTCGTCCGTGGGGTCATGGCGTGCTCCTGGTCGTCGGTGCGGTGGCGAACCGGCGCCGGTAGGCGTCGGGACTGGTGTGGAGGCGGCGCCGGAACGTACGACGCAGGGTCTCGGCAGTGCCGAAGCCGCACCGGACGGCGATGACGTCGAGCGTGTCGGCCGTCGACTCGAGCTCCCGCCGGGCCGCCTCGGTCCGGACCCGCTCGACGAACCGGCTCGGGGTCTCCCCCACCTCGGCGGCGAAGACGCGGGTGAAGTGGCGCTCCGACATGGCGGCCGACGCGGCGAGAGCTGCCACCGGGTGGTCGTCGCCCGGGACCGCCTCGACGCGGGCCTGGGCGTCCCGCACCGGCGAGCGCACGGCCCGGCGGACCCAGACAGGAGTGGCGAACTGGGACTGCCCACCGGGTCGGTGGAGGAACATCACCAACCAGCGGGCGATGAGCTGCGCGACATCGGTGCCGAGGTCGTCCTCCACCAGGGCCAGGGCCAGGTCGATGCCCGCCGTGACCCCGGCGCTCGACCAGACGGTGCCGTCGCGAACGTAGATCGGGTCGGCATCCACCACCACCGAGGGGTAGTCGCTGGCGAGCTGCGCTGCCCGGGCCCAGTGCGTGGTGACCCGCCGACCGTCGAGGATCCCGGCTTCGGCGGCCAGGAACGCCCCGGAGCACACGGTGGCCACCCGTCGGGCGCGCGGGGCGGCACGGCGCACCCAGTCGATGAGCCCCGGGTCGTGTCGGGCGGCCTCGACCCCACCACCACCGGGAAGGAGCAGGGTGTCGATCCGGGACCGGGGCACGGGCAGCGGCCCGGCAGCGAGGGCGAGCCCGCTCTCCGAGGTGACCGGGCCAGGGTCGGCGGCGACGAGCCGGACGTCGTAACCACCGTCGATGCCCAACGACGTGGCAGCCCGACGCGCCCCGGCGAACACCTCGAAGGGCCCCGTGACGTCGAGCGACTGCAGCCCGGGGTACCCCACGATCACCAAGGTCCGGTCGGCCACGTCCCCCATCGTGCGCGCGTGGTCGGGTGGCGTCAATGACACATCCCCCACAGATCCGGACATGGACCGGTCGGGTCGGGATGCGGCCCCGGGTGGTCGTGACCGCGGCGGGGTGCCGGCTTGGTACAGTCGTGAGGTCGGTGTGCGTGCTGCGCCACCGGCCCGCTGCCGACCCGGCCCCGCCTTCCCCTGCGTCCCGCCCCACTCCTTGGTGGCGCACGCTTCTCGCATGACCACCGTCATGCACGCCCACGCAACCGCTGCATCATTCTCTTCAGGACCTCCAAGCATGGAACTCGACGACTTCCCCGCGGCCTCGGCCCGGGCGACACTGGAATTCTGCTGGGAGCAGATCGGCGACCAACGCCGCCGCCTCGTCGCGTCCTGGGTGGTGATCTGCCTGGCCGTGATCACCACGGACCTGGTCGCCCCGCTCATCTTCGCCGCCATCCTCGGACGGGTGGCCACTCTCCCCCGCCATTCCGTCGGGGGCGAGTGGCACCAGTTCGGCGCGCCCCTGATCGCCTACGCCATCACCGGACTGGTGGCCGTGGTGTTCTGGCGGATCGCCGGGTGGTGGCAGTGGGGGTCGTCGTTGCTGGCGTTCTCCAACGCCACGACCAACAGCTACCGCCACCTGCTGACCCTGAGCTACCGGTGGCACATGGACCACCCGGCGGGCGAGGTGATCGCCGCCCTCGGCAACTTCTCGTGGGCCTTCGTCGAGATGATCGACGGGTTCTCGTGGGGCCTCCTACCGGTGGCCGTCATCGTGCTGTCCGCCCTCGTGGTCCTTGCCGTTGCTGCCTGGCCGGCCGCCATCGCCCTGGCCCTGATGGTCGGGTTGTTCGTCCTGGTCATGTCCCGCCGGCTCCGGCTCGTGCGGGCGGCCAGCGAGGAGTTCGAGGGCTATCACTCCAAGGCCAGCGGGGGTGATCTCGGACACCATCAACAACCTCATGGCCGTGCGGGTGGCGGCGGCCGAGTCCCAGGAGCGGGTGAGGGTCGAGGGCCTCATGGGCCAGTCGGTCGAGGCCGACCTGCGGGCCCGGTCGGTCTTCGCCCGGACGCAGCTGCAACTTGAGTCGTCCATCGTGGTGGGCACCCTGCTGGCCCTCATCGCGGGGACGGCCATGGCCGTCGACCACTGGGCCTCGACCGCCGCGCTGTACCTGATCCTCTACTACTCGGCCCAGCTCGCTATGGGCCTCCAGCAGTCGTTCGAGCACCTGCGGTCCTTCTCGCGGTCGCTTGGCCGCGCCGCCAAGTACGCGGCCATCGCCGCCGAGGTGCCGGACATCAGCGACGCGCCCGACGCCCCGGCAGTGGTCGTGAGCGACGGTCGGCTCGATGTCGACCGCATCGACTTCGGCTACCGGCCGGCCAGCACGCTCTTCCACGACCTGTCGCTGTCGGTGGCGCCAGGCGAGCACGTGGCCCTCGTCGGTCCGTTGGGTTCGGGCAAGTCGACACTGTCCAAACTGCTGCTGCGGTTCATGGGCGTGCGAGACGGGTCGATCCGGGTCGACGGCCAGGATGTCCGGGACGTCACGGTGGGATCGCTGCGGAGCCGGGTCAGCTACGTGTCCCAGGAGCCCCAACTGCTCCACCGGACCATTGCCGAGAACATCTGTTACGGGCTCGGCGCCCTCGACGCCCCCGACCGCCGGGGCCATTCCGCCGGTCGACTACGAGCTGGTGCACGAGGTGGGGCAGGCCGCCCACGTCGAGGAGTTCGTGCGCGAGCTTCCCGACGGGTACGACACGGTGGTCGGCGAGCGCGGCCTGAAGCTGTCGGGTGGCCAGCGCCAGCGGGTCGCCATCGCCCAGGCCATGGCCAAGCGCGCCCCGATCCTGGTCCTGGACGAGGCCACGTCAGCGCTCGACTCCGAGTCGGAGCACCTGGTCCAGGAGGCACTGTGGCTGCTGATGCGCGACACGACCGCACTGGTCATCGCCCATCGGCTGTAGACCATCGCCAGGATGGACCGCATCGTCGTGCTCGACCAGGGGCGGATCGTGGAGGAGGGAACCCACGCCGAGCTGCTCGACGCGGGCTCGCACGGCCTCTACGGCCGTCTGTGGCAGCACCAGTCCGGCGGGTTCCTGGTCTGAGGGGCTCACCCGACACCCGACGCGCGCACGTGACCCGGGCGCACGACACCCCCGGCGGGATCCGGGGGTGTCGTCGTGGTCACGACCCGGGACCGTGCCCCGGGTGACGGGTCAGAGCGAGGCCAGCTTCGGCACGATCAGGTCGCCCAGGATCACGTCGGGGTGGGTGATGCCGACGATGTGGGCCGACGAGTCGCCGTTGGCGGCGAGCGCAGCGTGCAGGTCGGTGACGAGGTTCGTCACGTTGGTCTGGATGGTGGTGTTGGCCGTCACGACGCACGGGATCGCGTTGCCCCCGGGCCGCTACCGCGGTCCCGGGTTGCACCGCATGGTCTGTCACCGACCGTTCCCTTGGGGCGTGCCCCGACCAGTGAGGGTGATGGACGGGGAGCGCCTGACGGGTGGTCGGCGGATGGGCTGTCGCGGTGGGCCCTCAGACGTGGTGGACGACCCAGGTGATGCCCTGGAACGCCCGGTAGCCGAGGTAGATGACCGTGGCCACGGCCAGGAACTTGAACCACCACGGCGACTTCCTGTGCGGTAGCGGCTCCGACCCGCAGGTGGGGCAGTGGCCGTCCTCGGTCAGGTCGGCCTCCTCGAGTTGCTGATCGCACTGCTCACACCAGGGCACGACCGGCTCCCCGGTGGATGGCGCGGCACGCGTGGCCCGTCACCGCTTGCGCCCCCCGCTGCCGTGGGCGCCCTTGGCGCGGACCCTGATCTTGATCGGTGTCGGCCCCAGCTCGAAACGCTCCCGCAGACCACGCTCGACGTAGCGGAGGTAGGTCGGTTGCAGTCGCCCGTTGGTGAACAGCGTGAACGTCGGGGGGTCGTTGGCGCCCTGCACTCCGTACTGGATGCGGGCCCCGACCGGCGGATGGGCCATCTGGATCGACTTGAGTGCCCGGTTCAGCTCCGCGGTCGGGATCCTCGAGTGGTACGCCTCCTCGGCTGCGGCAACGGCCGGGAGGATGTGATGCACCCCGAGACCAGACAACGCACTGATCTTCAGCACCGGGGCCTCGCCCAGGAAGGCGAGCCGGTCTCCCACGTCCGTCAGGATCTCCACCCGCTCCTCGGTGGGGACGAGCTCCCACTTGTTGAGGACCACCACCACGGGACAGCCCGATGCGCCGATGCGTTCGGCCAGCCGTTGGTCCTGGTGGGTGATGCCCGCTGTGGCGTCGATGACCAGGAGGGCGATGTCCGCCCGGTCGAGCGCGTCGAGGGCCCGCAGCACCGAGAAGTACTCGGTCCCCCGCTCGGTCCGTGACTTGCGGCGCATGCCTGCGGTGTCGATGAAGCAGACCGTGCCCTCGGGGGTCTCGACGATGGTGTCGACCGCGTCCCGGGTGGTGCCGGGTGCGTCATGGGTGACCGAGCGCTCGTCGCCCACCAGCCGGTTGAACAGGGTCGACTTGCCGACATTGGGCCGGCCCACCAGCGCCACCCGGGGGATGTCGGAGCCGGCGGCCGCACCGGAGGCGGCAACCAGGTCGACCAGGCCGTCGTCGTCGGCGGCAGCTGGTTCGTCGGCGGCCTCCGGGACACTGCTGTCGGGCAGCAGCATCACCACATCGTCGAGGAGGTCCCCGGTGCCGCGCCCGTGCAGGGCGCTGACCGGCCACGGGTCACCGAGGCCGAGAGACAGGGCGTCCCAGATGTCGGCCTCGCGGCTGTCGGAATCGACCTTGTTGACGACGACGCGGACCGGTCGACGCGACTTCTTGAGGACCCGGGCCACATCGAGGTCCTCGTCGGTCAGGCCGACGGTCACGTCGACCACGAAGAGGATCACGTCCGCCTCGGCGATGGCCCGTTCGGACTGGGCGCTCACCTGGGCGTCGAGCGGGTCGTCGCTGGACAGCCAACCGCCGGTGTCGACGATGGTGAAGTGGTGCCCGCACCACTCGGCATCGAGCTCCTTGCGGTCACGGGTGACGCCCGGGCGTTCCTCCACGACCGCAGCCCGGCGACCGACGATGCGATTGACGAGGGTGGACTTGCCCACGTTGGGGCGACCGGCCACCACCACCAGGGGCAGGGTGCGGGCCGGGATCTCGTTCTTGGCGGGGGTCATCGGGGTGCTCCGAGCGTGACGGGCACGCGCGCCGGCGTGGCGGGCGTGGGGGATGGTGCGGTGTCCGGCCCGTTGCCGTCGAGCGCACGCCGCAACGACAGTCCGTCGGTGGGCACCACCTCGACCGGTCGGGGGAGGTCGGCAAGGGTCAGATCGTCGAGGAACCGGCCCTCGGACAGGCAGGAGTCGGGCAGCAGGTAGCGGTGGCCCGCCGGCTGGTCGGCCAGTACGGCGGTCAGGTCGGTGCCCGTCAGCAGCCCGGACACGCCGATGTTGCCCCCGAAGAAGTCGTTGCGCACCGGAACCAGGCGGATGTCGTCCCGGCCGAGCGAGTCGATCAGGGGCGCGAGCACCCTGGCACCGTACTCACCGGTGAGGATGGCGACGGGGCGTCCGGTGCTCCGTTCGTCGTGCCCATCTGTCGCGGTCGTCCCGTCGGGAGCCTGGCGGGGCGCCCGGTAGCCGGTAGCCGGGGCGCCGTCCACTGCAGCGAAGAAGCCGGGACGCACCCCGAGGGCGGCGTGCTCGTCGCCGCCGAAGGCGGCCTCGAAGGCCCGGGCCATGCCGAGGCCGTTCTCGTGCTGGGGGAAGCCCTCGTACGTGGCCGCCGGCGGGAACGGCCGCTCGGCCATCAGGTAGTACTCGTCGGCGGCGTAGACCATCCGGCGGCCGATGGCCTCGAGGAACGTGCCCTGCCACCGTTCCACGAGGTCGCACACGGCGGCCGCCTCCTCGACGGTGTGGGGCCGCATGGCGTCCTCGTGGGAGAAGGTGCTGACCCCGAGCGGCACGCAGGCGACGGTGGCCAGCTCCGGGTAGCGGTCGAGCACGCCGGCGAGGGTGTCCTCCAGCACGGCACCGTCGTTGCGGTCGGGGCACACGACGATCTGGCCGTGCACCTCGATGCCCCCGGCCAGCAGTGCACCGAGCCACCGCAGGCTGGTGGCGCCGCGCCGGTTCCGCAGCAGCCCGGCGCGGACATCGGGGTCGGTGGCGTGGATCGACACGAACAGGGGGCTGAGCCGCTCCGTCAGCACGCGCTCGAGGTCCATCTCGGTGAATCTGGTCAACGTCGTGAAGTTGCCGTAGAGGAACGACAGCCGGTAGTCGTCGTCTTTCATCGAGAGGCTGCGGCGCATGCCCGTGGGCAGCTGGTGGATGAAGCAGAACTCGCAGTGGTTGTCGCACGTGCGGACCCGGTCGAAGACCGCGGAAGACACCTCGATGCCGAGCGGCTCGCCGGCCTCCTTGCGGACCTCCACCGCAAAGGGCTCCGCCACCCCGCGACGGCGTACCACGAGGTCCAATTCGGGCTCGTCCACCAGGAGGCTGTACTCGATGACGTCACGGGGCGAGCGACCGTTGAGCGAGAGGAGCTCATCGCCGGAACGCAGTCCGGACAGCGCGGCCGGGGACGTTGCGGTGACGGCGACGACCTTGGGCGCCGTCGTCACCCGGGGCGCCGACATGCCCCCAAGGCTACCCGCTCCCACCTGGGCTTCCGGCGGCACCCCGCCGCCGCTACGTGGCCGCCCTCGCGCCCGGGGCGCAGGGCCCGTCCCGGTAGCCTGGACGGCGTGCCCGTCGACCGCGTCATCCTCGCCGAGCCACGCGGCTTCTGCGCCGGCGTGGAGAAGGCCATCAAGGCCTTGGCCTGGATGGTGCGCGTCTTCGAACCGCCCGTCTACTGCTACCACGAGATCGTCCACAACCGACACGTGGTGGACCAGTTCGTCGCCCAGGGCGTGGTGTTCGTCGACGACGTCTCCGAGGTCCCCGCCGGTGCGCCCCTCATGCTGTCGGCCCACGGTTCGGCGCCGGAGGTGGTGGAACGGGCCCGCGACGACGGCCGGGTGGTGGTCGACGCCGTGTGCCCGCTGGTCACCAAGGTCCATCACGAGCTGAAGGTCCGGGCCCGCAAGGGGTACACCGTCCTCTACGTGGGCCACCACGGTCACGAGGAGGCCGTCGGCACCATGGCCGTCGCCCCCGAGGCCGTGCGCCTGCTCGAGCGGGTCGAGGATGTCGATGACCTGGTCCTCCCGGACTCTGGGCCGGGCGACGACCCGATGGTCGCCCTCCTGGCCCAGACCACGCTGAGCCACGACGAGTGGACCGGTATCGTGGACCGGGCCCGTGAGCGGTTCCCCGAACTGTGGATGCCGAACCGCAGCGACCTGTGCTTCGCCACCACCAACCGCCAGGCAGCGCTCAAGGCCCTGGCCGGGAGGTGCGACGCCGTGGTGGTGATCGGCTCGGAGAACTCCTCCAACACCGTGGCCCTGACCAAGGTGGCCGCGGCGTTCGGCTGTCCGAGGGTGGTCCTGGTCAACGACGCCTCGGAGCTGCCCGACGACCTGAGCGGCACGGTGGGGGTGACCGCCGGTGCCTCGGCACCGGAGGCTCTGGTGGATGCAGTCGTCGAGCGCCTGGCTCCCGTGCACGGGGTCGAGAGCGCCGCCGTCACGGTCGAGGAGGAGTACTTCCCCCCACCGCCAGAGCTCCGCGACCTGCTGCGGGGCCTCGAGGCCGCACTCGGTCTGCTGAACGGGGCGCCAGGCGCAGGAAGTCCCGCCGATCGGGTGCTGGGCGACGACCGTTCGACGGAGGCGGCCGACGTCCTGGAGGAGATTGCTCAGCTCGCGTAGCGGGTCGTGCCGCCCGGTTCCCGGTCGATCGGCCGCCATCCGGGGCACGGCGTCCTCGTTCGCACCGGGAGTAGCACCGCCGCCCTACGGCACCACCATCCGTGGCGCCGTGCGGGATCCGCCCACGTCAGCCGGGTGCAGGGCCGCCACGGGTGTGGAGATGTCCCACCACGCGGTTTTGGCGCGAGACTGTAACAATGACCACATCGTTCACCAGCATGGACACCTCCACCGCCGACCAGTGGGGGGTCATCGGAACCGAGACGATGGCCAACCAGGGGCGTGTCGCCGACCGGGTACTGGCCATGCTCGAGTCACTCTCCGACGTGGTGGACGGGTTCTCGGTGGACCAGCTCACCCACTGCCTGCAGACTGCGACCCGTGCGGAACGGGCCGGAGCGGACGACGAGGTCGTCGTGGCCTCACTGTGCCATGACATCGGCAAGGCCGTCTCGGTCCCCAACCATCCCCGCATCGCAGCCGAGATCCTGCGGCCGTACGTCCGGGACGAGGTGACCGAGGCCATCCTCTACCACCAGGACTTCCAGGGCAGGCACTACTTCCACCACTTCGACATGGATCCGAACCTCCGTGACAACTACCGGGACGAGTCCTGGTATCCCCTTGCCGAGCGCTTCGCCGACGAGTGGGACCAGACGAGCTTCGACCCGGACTTCCCCACCGAACCGCTGTCCCACTTCGAGCCCAAGGTCCGGGCCATCTTCGCCACACCCCACTCGCTCTGATGGCGACCCAGCACCACCGGTGGTTCTCGCTGCCGGACAGTCGGGCGGCCAAGCGGTCCGCCAAACTGGTCGACTACGTCCGCGCCCAGGCCCGGACGGAGTTCGCGGACCGCTACCCGAACGTCCACTTCGGACCGGTGGTCGCCCTCGTGGCCGCCTACAACGAGGCGGACAACATCGGGGACGTCCTGAAGGTCATGCCGACCCTGGTCGGTGACCTCGAGGTCTCCACCCTGGTGGTCATCGACGGCGGCTCGGACAGCACCGCCGAGATCGCCCTCGACGCCGGTGTGTACACCTGCGTGCTCCCGGTCAACCTGGGCCAGGGCGCCGCACTCCGCCTCGGCTACGAGCTGGCCTCGGCTCACGGGGCCCGTTACGTGGTGACGCTGGACGCCGACGGCCAGAACGACCCGGGCGAGATGGGCACGATGCTGGCGCCGCTGCTCGACGACACGGCCGACTTCGTGATCGCCTCGCGCCGCCTGGGTGTCGACCAGACGACGGATCGGTTCCGCCGGGCCGGGGTCCGTCTGTACGCCTGGACGATCAACGCCATCGCCCGACAGCAGCTCACCGACTCCTCCAACGGCTACCGGGCCTTCCGGGTCGACGTCCTCGACGACATCGTCCCGCACCTGGTGCAGGACCAGTACCAGACGGCCGAGGTGGTCATCACCGCCTCCAGCCGGGGGTGGCGGATCGCCGAGCGGCCCACCATGTGGCACCCCCGGGCATCCGGCTTCTCGAAGAAGGGCGGAAACCTGGTCTTCGGGTTCAGCTACGCCCGGGTGATCCTCACCACGTGGGCCCGCGTGACACTGGGCAACAGGACCCGCCGCTGACCGCGGTAGTCCGGGCGGACGGGACGGCTGTTCCGTAGGATCCGTTGCGACCCCGCAGTACGGGAGATCGGAGCGGACCATGACCATCCAGCTCGGCGTATTCGGCGCGCTCGGGATCCTCACCACGGCGTGGGCCGTCCTGGCCAACCGCCGCCTCTTCACCGGAGGCACCGTCGGCCGACCCTCGTCCCTCGAGGCCGTCTACTACGTCGTCGGTGTCGTGTCGCTGTGCAGCGGCTGGTACTGCAACGTGCGGTACACCCATCACGCGGCGAACGCCAGCTACTGGAGCTACACCCGGGCCCTGTTCGACAACTGGGCCGCAGCCTCGGCCGCCCAGGACTACACGGTCGTGAACCTCGTCCTGCTGCCGCTGTGGACCATCGTGGACGGCCGGCGCCGTGGCCTGGCGATCCCGTGGATCTTCTTCGTCATGAGCCTGTTCACGAGCCTGGCATGTTCCATGGCTCTGTACCTCGCGTTCGTCGAGCGCCAGGTCCGCTACGACGCGGCGGTCGGTGACGACGGGGCACCGTCCCCGAAGACGACGACGACGGCGCCGTCCCCGGCGACATCAGGCACGACGAAGCCGGAGCCGGTGGCATCGCCGTAGGGACAGAGCCGCAAGAACATGGCAGCAGGGGCTGACTCAACCGGCCTGGTCGAACGCCACCGCCAGGGCGTCGACCATCCACCGGGCGTCGGCGGCCACCACCGGGCGTCGGCCCCGCAGGCTGAACGACTCGACGAGCCCGACGGCCGACCCGCGCACCGTCGGGACCTCCTCGTCTGCTGCCGTGGCCGGACGGACGACGACCTCGGGCCCGACCTCCACGACCAGGTCCACCTCGGGGTCCTCTGCCTGCACGCGGAACGAACCGTCCCGGCTTGCACCTGCGGTGGCCAGGAGCGCCGGTCCGATCGACACGGCGTAGCGGAGGGAGGCGGCCACCTCGTCGGCCTCGGTGGGCACGTCGATGCCGAGCGGCAGGCAGATGTCCCGCTCGTGGACCCAGGCGTCCCACAGGGCGTGGACGGCGACCTCGCTGATCGCCAGGTGGCCCGGAGGCGCCTCCGCGACCTGGGCCCACCCGGCGGCGTCGATCCCCTCGAGCGCCTCGGCCAGCGCCTCGGTGCTGGTCGCCAAGTCGGCCAGCAGCTCGTCGTCGGGCGCTGCGGGCGCCGTGTCCACCATCTGTGCGGGGGTCGCGACGGGGTCGAACCCGACAAGGAATCGGGTGGGTCGGCCCGCACGTCCGGACGCGATGGACACCGCCCAGAAGGCGTTGACGGACGACAGGTGGCTCACGACGTCGCGGCAGGACCAGCCGTCGCACCGAGAAGGAGTTGCCCACTGGTCGGCGTCGAACCCGGCCAGGGTGGCGACCAGACGACGGCGCTGACGGCACAGGGGGACGCCGGGGTTCCCCACGGGCGGGTCGAAGCGGAGGACCGGATCGCCCTCGTAGCGGGGGGTCAATTGCATGTGCCACCGTACTCCCGGGCCTGTCGCGACGGCCGACCCCGCACCGGCCGCGTCGGTAGCGGCCGCGTCAGTAGCGGCCGGCGCGCTCGACCGAGCTGTCGTACAGGACCTGGAGGGCGGCCGTCAGCTCCTCGGTCAGCAGGTGGATGCGACTGCGGGGCACGCGTCCCGAGCCTGTGCGCTCCGGGGGCCGCAGCGGGGTGCCCACCTCGAGGTGGATGTGTCGAGGACGCGGCACCTTGGTGCCCTTGGGCATCACCGAGGCCGACCCGCCGATGCCGACCGGCACCACCGTCGCCCCGGTGCGGGCGGCCAGGAACGCGACCCCTTCGTGCAGGTCCTCGATGACCGGGCCGCTGCGGCGCTCGCCCTCGGGGAACAGGATCAGGACCTCGCCGGCCTCGAGCACCTGCTGGGCCCGGCGCATGGCCTCGCGGTCGGCGGACTCGCGGTGGACGGGGAACGCTCCGAGGGGCGGCAGGATCCGGGCCAGGAGCTTGTTGCCCCACAAGCTGTCCTTGGCCATGTAGTGGAGCTTGCGGTCGGTGACCTCGGAGGCCACGAAGAAGTCGATGAAGGAGCGGTGGACCGGGGCGATGATGACCGACCCCTCCGCCGGCACGAGCCCCTTCGGGTGCACGGTCGTGCGGAAGACGAGCCGGTTCAGCCAGTGGACGAGGACCCTCAGGACTCGGTACGCGGGGGTGAGGCTGGTGTCCACCCGGATGTCGAGGGCGAGCGGGGCGTCGTCGCCGGTCGTCGTCCCGTCGGCTGCGCCGGCCGACCCGTCCGTGCCGTCTGCTCCCTCGGGACTCACAGCCACGCCACCACCTCTTCCACTATCTCGTCCACGCCGAGTGCTCCGGTGTCGATGACCCGGGCCCCGTCGGGCACCTCGAGCGGCGAGAGCGCCCGGGTGCTGTCCAGTCTGTCGCGTCGGGCCACGGCCTCGGCGCCCTCCTCCGAGCGGCGGGCGGCCCGGACCTCTGGAGACGCGGTCAGGTAGAGCTTCAGGTCGGCGTCGGGCAGGACGACCGAGCCGATGTCCCGGCCCTCGACGACGCCGCCACCGTGCTCGGCGACCCAGGCCCGCTGGCGCGCCACCATGACCGCCCGGACGGCCGGGTTGGCGGCCACCGGCGACACGGCGGCGCTGACCTCGGGCCCCCGGATGGCCTCGGTGATGTCGGTACCGTCAGCCGTCACCCGGTCCCCCACTTCAAGGTCGAGCGTCCGGGCGACCTCGGCCACGGCGTCGAGTTCGGCGGTGTCGATCCCACGCTGCAGCACGGCCCAGGCCACGGAGCGGTACATGGCCCCCGTGTCGAGGCGTCCGACCCCGAGGCGGGCGGCCAGGGCACGCGACAGCGTCGACTTGCCCGAGCCGGCGGGGCCGTCGATGGCGATGGTCACCGGACCGCTCACGTCGGCTCCCCGGCCAGTCGGTCGAGGCTGTCGGCGAATCCCGGATAGCTGGTGGCCACCGATTCCCAGCCGTCCACGACCGAGAGCGCACCGGAGGGACAGGCGGCGGCGGCCACCGCGGCGGCCATGGCCATGCGGTGGTCACCCCGGGCGTCCACGCGGCCCGGCGACGGCGTCGTGCCACCCTCCACTACCAGGTCGTCGCCCTCCACATGGGCGCCACCACCGAAGGCGCGCACCAACTGTGCGGTGCCCTCGAGCCGGTCCGACTCCTTGATTCGCAGCTCCCCCACGCCGACGAAGCGGGTGGGTCCGTCGGCCACCATCGCGGCCACGGCCAGGATCGGCACCTCGTCGAGTGACGGGATCTCGTCGGCCCCGACGACCGTGCCCTCGAGCCGCGACGAGGCGCTGGTGACCGAGCCCACATCGCCCCCGACATCGTGGAGTACGACGTCGCCGCCCATGCGGATGAGCACGTGCAGGAACCCGACGCGCTCGGGACCGAGCTGCAGCTGCTCGACGGTGACCCGGCTGCCCGGCACGACGACACCGGCCACGACCCAGAAGGCGGCCTGGGACGGGTCGCCCGGTACCTCCCACGCCCTCGGGCGCAGGGGCCCCGGTCGGAGGCGCACCACCCGTCCGGCGCCCACCGGCTCGACCGTCACGTCGGCACCGGCCTCGGCCAGCATCTCCTCGGTGTGGGCCCGTGTGGCCACGGACTCGCGGACGATCGTCTCCCCCTCGGCGTGGAGGCCCGCCAGCAGGACGGCACTCTTGACCTGGGCGCTGGCCATCGGCGGGGTGTAGTCGATCCCGCGCAGCTCACCGCCGGACACGGCCAGCGGGGGGAGGCAGCGGTCCCCCTCCCCCACCACGGTCGCCCCCATCAGGCCCAGCGGATCGGCCACCCGGTCCATCGGCCGGGACCGCAGGGAGTCGTCGCCCGTCATCGTGGTGGTGCCGGGAACGGTGGCCACGACACCGGCCAGCAGCCGCATGCCGGTGCCGGAGTTGCCGAGGTCGAGCGGTGTCGGCGGCGCCGACAGGCGGGATCGCCCGCCGGTGACCGTCACCCGGTCGCCCTCGGCGGTCACGTGTGCTCCGAGGGCCTCGACGGCCACCCGGGTCCGCACCACGTCGTCGCCGCGCGACAGACCGGTGATGGTGGACGTCCCCTCGGCCAGTGCTGACAGTAGGAGCGCCCGGTGGGAGATCGACTTGTCGCCCGGCACGCCGACGGCGCCGACCAGGGGTCGACCACCCGGTACCTCGAGGGCCTGCGTCCCGGGCCCGCTCATCGTCCCGGCCCGACCGGCGAGATGCTGCACCGATGGCCCCGTTCTGCCAGGGCGCCGGGGCGGTCCCGCACCGGGATACGCACCTCCACCAGTTCCTCGGGTCGGGGGGCGCCGGCACTCCCGGCCCGCCGGGCGGCGGCGGTCAGGTGGGGCACGTGGGACACGACGGCCACGAGCGTGTCGTCCTCGACGGCCCTGGCCGCCGTCCCGGACGTGGCGTCGGTGCCGGTGACGTACCAGCCGTGGGCCCGCAGGGCCATTCCCACGGAGCCGCCGATGAGTCCGGTGCCGATCACCATTGCCCGCCCCGGGCCGCCGCTCCGCGGCGCCGCCTCCTCAGTCGGGGAGGTCGTCACGGAGACCCTGGGCGCCCTCGAGGTAGACGTGGTGGATGTCGACCCTGGCGCGTGTCGTGGTGACGTGGAGCATCACCCGGATGCAGTGCGGGACCGAGCCCACGATGGCCAACTCACGGGCGCAGATCAGCGGTACGGCGCCCAGGCCCATGGTGCGGGCCGCGGTCGCCGGGAAGACCGAGACGATGTCGTCGGTCGCGGTGAAGAGGATCGACACGATGTCGTCCTCCACCAGGTCGTTGCGCTCCATGATGGCGCCGAGCAGGGCCACCACCCGACCGGTGATGTCCTCGGGGGTGTCCTCGTCGACGGTGGTGGCGCCGCGGATGGCTCGTAGGGTGGCTGGCATCAGGCTGGCATGTTAGCCAGGGGGCGGGACCGGGTCCGCCCCGGCCGCACCGGCGCGGCGGTCGGCGTCGTCGATGTCGTCCGCCGGCACGGCGGCGGCGGCCAGGCCCCGGACCTCGTCGAAGGTGAGGGGCCGGTAGGAGCCGGGGGTCAGCGACGGGTCGGCGAGCGGCCCGATCCGGGTCCGGACCAGTCGCACCACCGGGTGGCCGACGGCCTCGCACATGCGGCGGATCTGCCGGTTCCGGCCCTCGTGGATCACCATGCGCAGCAACGACGGGGCCACCACGGCCACCCGGGCCGGTGCCGTCGGGCCGTCCTCGAGGTCGACGCCCTCGCGCAACTGGCGCACGGCACCCGGCGACGGCTCCCCTTCCACCTGGACGAGGTACTCCTTGGGGACGCCGTAGGAGGGGTGGGTGAGGCGGTGGGTCAGTTCGCCGTCGTTGGTGACGATGATCAGGCCCTCGGAGTCCATGTCGAGGCGGCCTACCGGGAACACGCGGGGCTCCTCGGGGACGAGTCCCACCACTGTCGGGCGCCCGTGGGTGTCCTCGGCCGTGGAGACCACGCCGGCCGGCTTGTTGACCAGGTAGTGGACGAGGCCGGGCCGCACCGGCAGGGGCACGCCGTCCAGCTCGATCACGTCGGTTGCCGTGTCGACCCTGCGGCCGAGCACGGGCACCTCGCCATTGACCGTCACCCGACCGTCGACGATGAGGTCCTCGCACACCCGTCGCGAGCCGACGCCGGTGCGGGCCAGTACCTTCTGCAGCCGCTCGCCGGTGTGGAGGGTGGCCTCCGGCCCCTCCCCCATGCCGCTCCCGTCGATGCCGCCCCCGTCCGATCCGCCCTCAGGCATCGGAGACCGGGCGCATCTGCTCCTCGAGCTCGGCCAGGGCCTCGGGCCCGGGCAGGAGGTCCTCCACCGGCGGCAGCTGGTCGAGCCGGTCGAGGCCCAGGCGCTCCAGGAAGGCGTCGGTGGTGGCGTACAGGACGGCCTGGCCGGGGCCGGTGGCCCGCCCGACCGGGGTGATGTAGCCGCGGTGCTCGAGGAGGCGGACGACGCCGTCCACGTTGACGCCGCGCAGAGCCGCCACCTGGGCCCGGCTGACGGGCTGCTTGTAGGCGACGATGGCCAGGGTTTCGAGGGCGGCGGCCGACAGCCGGGACGACACCCCGACGTTGGCGAAGCGCTCGACGTAGGGGGCGAGGTCGGGATGTGTCTGGATGCGCAGCCCGCCGGCGATGCGCACGACCTCGAAGCCGCGCCCGCCATCACGGCACGACTCGATCAGCTCGTCACAGATCGGGTCGATCCGGTCCACCGGGAGCTCGAGCAGTTCGGCCAGGAGGCCGGGCGGGACCGGCTCCACGGCAACGATCAGGACGGCTTCGACGGCTCGGGCCTCGGGAGACAGCGGCACCGCTCAGCCCTCGTACTCGTCGGCGGGTCCGAAGCCGACGGACACCGTCTCGGGAGCGCCGTGCACCCACTCGACGGCCAGGTCGCCGAAGGTGTGCCCCTGGTCGAGGGAGACACGACCCTGCTTGCACAGCTCCAGGAGGGCCAGGAAGCGGACGATGATCTCGATCCGTGAGGTGAGGTGGCCGGTCAGCTGGCGGAAGGTGGCGGGGCCGGACCGCGGCAGGCGCAGCGCCAGCTCGGCCACGGCGTCGGCCACGGTCACGGCGTCGACGGTCACGTGGTTGAGGTCGACCACCGGTGCGGGGCGCTCGGCTGTGGCCCGCATGAAGGCCGCGGCCACCTGGTCGGGCGTCACACCCCCCAGGAGGTCTGGGGCCTGGACGACGAGGTCCGGGTCGAGGCCGGCGGTCCGGGGCACCGACCGGGCGGCCTGCTCGATGAGGAGGGCGAACCCGTCGGCGGCGGCGGCATAGGCCTGGCACTCGAGGAGGCGGGCGAGCAGTAGGTCGCGCTCCTCCCATCCGACGAGTTCCTCGTCCGGCTCGACGTCGCCGCTGCCGGGCAGCAGTCGCCGGGACTTGAGCTCGATCAGCACGGCGGCCACGACGAGGAATTCCGACAGGACCTGCAGATCGACAACGTCCCACGAAGCCACCTCGGCCACGAAGGCGTCGACGATCTCGGCCAGGGGCACGTCGAAGATGTCCACCTGGTGGCTGTTGACCAGCTGCAGGAGGACGTCGACCGGGCCCTGGTAGGCGGGCGTGGAGACGGTGGCGGTCACGGGTACCGACGTTACCGGGCGCGGCGGGCGCCTTCGTGCACCGGGTGGGCTACCACCGGACCCCCCTGGCCAGGACGTACGATGTCCCACTCATGGCACGTGTGCTCTCCGGAATCCAACCCAGCGGCGACCTCCACCTCGGCAACTACCTGGGGGCGATCGTCAATTGGGTGTCCGACCAGGACGAGCACGACGCCTTCTACTGCGTGGTCGACCTCCACGCCCTCACGCTGGACATCGACCCGGCCGACCTGCGGGCCCGCACCCACGACACCGCCATCGACCTGCTGGCCGCCGGTCTCGACCCCGAACGCTGCACCCTGTTCGTCCAGAGCCACGTGGTCCAGCACACGCAGATGGCGTGGCTGCTCGAGTGCACGGCCACGATGGGCGAACTCCAGCGCATGACCCAGTTCAAGGACAAGAGCGGCGGCAGGGAGTCGGTACGGGCGGGCCTGTTCACGTACCCCGTGCTCATGGCGGCGGACATCGTCCTCTACGACGCCGAACGGGTCCCGGTCGGCGACGACCAGCGCCAGCACCTCGAGCTGGCCCGGGACGTCACCATCCGCTTCAACAACCGCTTCGGCGACACCCTGGTGGTGCCGGAGGCCGCCATCCCGAAGGCCGGGGCGCGGGTCATGGACCTCCAGCACCCCGAGCGCAAGATGTCCAAGTCGGTCAACTCGCCGCTCGGCACCGTCCTCGTGCTCGACGACCCGGTCGAGATCACCCGGAAGATCAAGAAGGCCGTCACCGACACCGACGGCGAGGTCCGTTACGACCGTGACAAGAAGCCGGGACTGGCCAACCTGCTCGAGCTCCTCGCCGTGGCGACCGGGCGCACACCCACCGAGGTGGCGGACGGCTACGAGCGCTACGGCGACCTCAAGGCCGACACCGCCGAAGCCCTGGTCGAGCTTCTGCGCCCCCTCCAGGCCCGACGGGCGGAGTTGGCCGCCGACCCGGGCGCCGTCGCCGCGCTCCTGGCCCGGGGCGCCGAGAAGGCCACCGGGGTTGCCTCCGCCACCTACGACCGGGCGGCGGAGGCGGTCGGCCTGCTCCGCCCGGCATGAGCGCAGGTCCGCCCGCCGGGGCAACAGGGGCCGCCGCACCGACCACGGTGCCGGCGTCGCCGGAGGTGCAGGACGGGCAGAGGGTTGTCGACGCCACGGAGCGCGCCGACGGCCCGGCGACCACGACGGCGTCACCCGTGCGCCGGTTCCTGACGCTGTCACTCCGTCCTGTGCTGCTGTACCTGGCGTCGCGTGGCGGCATGCTGCTCGTCGCCAGCGCCACCTCGTCGGACGTGCACCAGCCCCTGTCGAAGAGTCTGACCGTGTGGGACAGCACCTGGTATCTGTCGATCGCGGCCGGGGGCTACGTCCGGCACATCCCGCCGGGCCACGGCGACCCGGCCCAGTCCAACCTCGGCTTCTTCCCCCTCATCCCCGTCCTGACCAGGATCACCCACGAGGTGACGAGGTTCGGCATCCCGGTGTCCGGCCTGCTCACCACGTTCGTGCTCGGCCTGGCCGCGACGGTGGCCGTCTGGTGGATGCTCCGGGACGTGTTCGGGCAGTCGGGTGCCGATCGCGGCACCGCCCTGGTCGTCTTCTCCCCCGGCGCGCTCGTGCTCAGCTTCGTCTACACCGAGGCGGCCACCATCCTGCTCGTGGCCTGTGCCCTCATGGCACTGCGACGCGAGCGCTGGGTGGTCGCCGGCCTGTGCGCCGGCGTCGTCACCAGCGCCGACCCGGTGGCGGCCGCGGTGATCGTGCCGTGCGTCGTGGCCGCCGTCCTCGCCATCCGGGCCCGTCGCGACTGGCGGTCCCTGTGGGCCCCGCTGCTCGCGCCGCTCGGCATCGTCTCGTTCTTCGCGTACCTGTGGGTCCACACCGGCTCGCCGCTCGAGTACTTCAAGGCCCAACGGGCAGGCTGGCAGGGCGGGACCTACTTCGGCGGCATCCCGGGGTCCTTCGACCACCTCTTCACCCAGTTCTTCGCCGACCCGGACTACGCCGTCAAGGCCGTGTCGGCACTCGTCGCCGTCGGGCTGCTGGTGATGTTCTTCCGGGCCCGACCACCGGCGACGTGGGTGGGTTACGTGGTCGCTGTCCTGTTCTTCGGCGCCCTCTCCCCCGTCATCGGGGTGACGCCCCGCCTCGTACTCCGGGGCTTCCCGCTGCTGGGCGTCGTCGGGGCGAAGCTGCCGCCGCTGTGGTTCGAGGTGGTGCTGGGCTTGTCGGCGCTCAGCATGGCCGCGCTCGGCATGATGGCCATGGGCGGGCCCCTGTGGACGCCGTGACCGGGAACGCGTGGACCAGGGACACGTGCGCCCGGCCCCCGCAGCCCGGCGCCGACCGGACCCGAGCGCGTTCCACGTGAGGACCGTCCAGTCGGGTGCCGAATCGCAGGATGCCGACACGGCGCCCGACAGGGCCGCCTTCGTCCCGGTGCGTGAGGACGGGCCGGTCGAGCGACTGACCACCGCGGCGAGGACCGCTCCGTCGAGGCGCTGGGTGGCCGTCGTGTCGGCTCTCGGCGCGGCTTCGCTCGTCTGGTGCCTGGTCGACGTATGGGGGCGGACGTGGCACCAGTACCAGCTGGACCTGGCCGTCTACGTGCTCGGTGCCCACCACCTGGTCGACGGCCGCCTCTACACCATGTCGCTCCCGACGCCGCCGCACCTGCCCTTCACCTATCCGCCGATCGCCGCCCTGGCCTTCATCCCGCTGACGGCGCTGTCCCGGCAGACGGGACAGCTGGTGTGGGCGGCGGTCAACGTGGCCTGCCTCTACGCGATCCTGGTGCTGTCGTTCCGCGCGGTCGCCCCCGGCATCGACCGGGAACGATGCACACTGGTGGCGCTGTGCGCCATGGGCCCTACCATGCTGCTCGAGCCGGTGTGGCTGACGTTCTTCTTCGGCCAGGTCAACCTCGTCCTCTGTCTTGCCATCCTGGCCGACCTCACCCTCGTTCTGCGGGTCGGTGACCGCACCCTGCCGCGCGGCGTGCTCCTCGGGATCAGCGCGGCGGTCAAGCTCATCCCCCTCGTGTTCGTCCCCTACCTGTTCGTCACCCGGCAGTTCCGCGCCGCGTGGACGTCGCTCGCGGCATTCGCCGGGGCGACGCTCCTGGCGCTCCTCTTCAACCCGTCGGTCACCTGGTCGTACTTCACCAAGTACGCGACGGACGCCCAGCGGGTCGGTGGCGTCTTCTTCATCAGCAACCAGAGCCTGCGTGGCGCGGTCGACCGGCTCGACCACCGTGTCGTGTCGGTGCCGTTGGTGACGACCGCCGAGGGCCTCGTTCTGGTGGCCGGCATCGCACTCGCCGCGTGGGCCTACAGGGAGTCGTCGTCGATCCTCGGGATCCTGGTGTGCGCGACGACCGGGATGCTGGTGTCCCCCATCTCCTGGGAGCACCACCTGGTCTGGGCGGTGCCGATCCTCCTGTGGCTGGCCCTCGCCCCGGACCGGCCGGCCGGGGGCCCGGCCTGGGCCGGTGTCGGCGCCGCGGTGCTCGTCTGGGCGCCGCTGCTCCGGGTGCCGTCCGGCGGGGACAACGAGCTCCACGAGCACGGCTGGCAGCTGCTGATCGGACAGTCGTTCTTCGCCCTCATGGCCGCCTTCCTGGTCGGCGTGGCCGTCCAGCTGACCCTGCGGCGCCGGCGCGCCGGGCGCCCGTCTAGTGGCCCACGACGCCCAGCCGCCACTGCTGGAGCGGCGACGTAGAGAGTGCGTCGGGCGCCGTCGTGTAGACGGCGACGAGCCACCACTGCCCGTGGGACGGCGTCGGAGTGAAGCTCGTCGGCCGGAGTGTGAACTCCGTCACCCCGCCCGGTGCTACGGGGTCCTGGCCCCGGACGACATCCGACCGCCAGAATGCGGTCGGATGGCCGCCGCCGTAGGAGACCATGAACCGGGGGGTCAGCGCGTGGTCCGCCGTGTTGTGCACGGACACGTCGATGTGGCCGAACCATTGGCCCCCGTCGACGGTGGGCGTGCCGAGCGCGGTCACACCGTCCACGGTCACCCCCAGAGGCGCCGATGTGAGGGCCACCACGACCAGTGCGATCGCGCCGAGGACCGGTATCGCCACGGCCAGCCGGGACGTCCACGGACGCCGCTCGGCCCACGCCGAGGGCACCGCGTCGACCGGGCCCGTCGGGTCGGTCGTGGCGGCCGCCCCGACGGTGGCGATGCTGGCGGCGGCCACGAGGGCGGCGGGCACGAAGTCGGTCAGGTAGTTTGCCAGGCTCCGGTCGGGCAGGAACAGGACCAGGGGGACGAGGAACAGCCACGCCCGGCGCAGCCGGGGCTCCCACAGTGCGAAGACGACGAGCAGGGCGACCAGGGCGACACCGGCGGCGGCCGACATCCACGGCAGGACCACGCCGCCGGTCAGGCCATGGAGAGCCAGGGCCACGACACCCTGACCGTCAGCCACCAACGGGTCGACCATCGGTAGGAACGTGCCCTTGAGCCAGGCCGACGGCGCCCACAGCAGGAACGGCAGGTTCACCAGGAGGAAGGTGCCGAGCACGATGGTGCCGTACCGGATGGCGGCGCCCACTCCGCCCCACATGCCGCCACGACCGGCCCGACGGGACTCCCAGGCCACTCCGATCAGGAGGAACGGCACGCAGAACCAAGGCGTCTGCTTGATCGAGCAGGCGATGCCGAGGCTCACCGGCCCGATCCAGGCCGGAAGCCATGTCGTGGCCCGTGCCGGCCATCGGTCCCACCGCCAGATGGCGATGACCAGGAAGGGCACGAACAACGCGTCGGTGCCGCCGCTGGAGAACGGCCCGGCGAACACCCCGGTCAGCAGCAGCGTCGGGGCCAGCCACCGGAGCGCTGACGGGAGCATGCAGAAGATGAGGACGGCGGTGAGCAGCCAGGCCGCCAGGTCCACCCAGTCGCTGACCATGTGGGTGAGCCCGAGGGCCATGATCGGCGCCTGGAGCAGGAAGGACCCCGCCGGGTAGGACGCGGCGAGCGTGTGGGCGCCGTCGACCTGATAGGTCCAGAAGTCGGCCGCCGGGTGGAGCAGGCGGGCCGCTCCCGCCATCGACGACGTGTACGGGTCGTGTCCGTCCAACAGCAGTCGGGTGGCCACCTGGTTGAAGGCGGCCGAGTCGGTCGAGTAGTAGTGGCGACTGTGGATGTCCGTCCCCTGGACAACTGCCACCGTGACCAGGCTGACCCCCAGTCCGGCCCACTGCAGCGCAGTCGACACCGGGTGCCGGTCGGTCCACACCAGCACCGAGCCGATGAGGGCGACCAGGGCCAGCAGCGGCGCGAGCACGGCGGCCCATGCCCCTGACGACCATGAGCCCCAGTAGCCCAGACCCGCGGCGAGGACACCCAGCCAGACGACCGACCAGGTGCACTGCTGGACGAGCTGGAGGGTGCGGTCGGCGCCGGGCACGGCTCCGTCCACGGTGGTGGCCACCGGCCCGCGGGCCGGCCCCTCGTCGGATGCAGGTTCCGGCGGTGCGTCGAGGATCACGGGAACACCGCCCGCGAGCCGAGCTCCAGCGCGGTGAACCCGAGCAGCAGGACGGCGGAGACCGCCACCAACCACCGGTGGGTCCGGCCGTCGTAGCGGGTGCCGAGGGCGATCACGATCGGGAAGGCCAGCATCAGGAAGCGGGGGCGCAGCCCGACGGGCTGGGAGACGGCGGCCGACCCCAGCGCGCAGATGCCGTAGAGCAGGACCGCCATGGGCTGGTGCTCCCTCACCATGAGCACTACACCGACGACGGCGGCCACGGTGCCGAAGAACAGGATCTGGCCGGTCAGGGTGGGCGACACCGGATTGTGCAGGAAGGCCCACACGATCCGGAACGGATAGACGAACGAGGGGTAGCTCTTCCAGCCGCCCCGCTCGGTCAGTCGCCAGGCGTTCAGGGTGCCGGAATGGCGGTCGAGGTAGGCCATGTAGGCGAGGAAGCCCAGCGGGGCGAGGAGCGGCGCCACGAGCGGACCGAGCCGGCGGTCCTTCACCACCGAGCGCCCGGCGCACCAGACGCAGCTGACCACGAAGGCCAGGGCCACCGGCGAGGCCGCAGTTGCCACCGCACCCAGCAGGCCGGCCAGCCACCAGCGGCGGTCGAGCAGGGCGATGAGCCCGATCGACACGCAGGTGATCACGATGCCCTCGGAGTACGCCAGGCTGAAGACGAAGGTGCCCGGGAACACGGCAAAGAGCAGAGCCGCCCGCAGGCCTGCAGCGTCGCCGCCTAATCGGCGGGCGAGCCGGCCCACCCCGTAGACGGCGGTCGCCCCGGTGGCGGCACTCAGGACGAGCGCCGAATAGCCCGCCGGAAGCCCGGTGAGATCGATGCCTCGTACGAGCAGGGGGAAGAGGGGGAAGAACGCGACCGGGTTGGCCACCACGTGCCCGTTCGTCATGGGCAGGTGGGCCGGGTACCCGTGGTGGACCGCCCGCAGGAACCAGGCCCCGTCCCAGATGTCGAGGTCGTAGAGGAGGCTGTTGTGGGTGAACAGGTTGGCCACGGCCACCAGTGCGACCGTCACCACCCGGATGCCGGCGTAGACGAGCAGGGCCGTGCGGGGGAACCACCGCCCCGAGGACGCATGGGCCACCTGCACCTGGTCGCCCGTCGGTTCCCGGACGCGCTCCCCCACCGGGCCCTCGGGCGTAGCCGTCACGGGTGCGACCACTGATTGCAGCACAGTGGGCGCTGAGGACAGGTCGTCCGCGCCCGCGGACCGGGATGCCATCCGGCCCGCCGTACGGGTAGGGGCCCGCTCGGGGGTGGCCTCAGATGGCACCGGCCGGCCTCCCGAGTGCGTCGCGCCAGGCACCGGACGCCACGAACCAGACCCCGGCCCCGACCAGTAGTGGTCCGACGACCCAATAGTCGCCGCCGTTCAGCAGCGGCGTGCCCCCGGCGCCGACCACCAGCATGGCCAGGGCCGCAACCACGGCCACCGCCTTCGACCGCTGCGCCGAGGACGCGGCCAGCACGGCCACCCCCCACATCAGGTACCACGGCCACAGGGTCGGGCTCAGGACCACGAAGAGCAGCAGGGCCAGCCCGCAGAGTCGGATCGGGTCGCGACCGCGGACGTGGAAGACCATCCACAGGATCCCGGCCACGGCGGCCACCGCGCCGAGCCCCTGGAGCACGGAGATCCCGTTCGACACCGAGACCGGCAGGCCGAGTGCGTGGAGGAGGGCCCCGACGAACGAGCCGACCGACACCACCGGGGTGATCAGCACCTTGAGCTCGGTCGGCACGTGGAGGGCCGTGGGGCCGAGCCACGTCCACCCCAGTCCGGCCCCGACGGTCACAGCCACCACCACCAGGACGGTGATGGCGGCCGACTCGGCGATGACCCGCCACCGGGAGGCGCGGTCCAGCCGGGTGCATCGGTCGGCGACGAGGAACACGATGCCGGCCCCGGCCGGCAGTTTGATGGTCGCGCCCAGTGCGCACAGCGCCACACCCCATCGCAGCCAGTTGCCGGTCCCGAGGGCCAGACCGGCCAGCATGAGGCCCACCATGAGGGCGTCGTTGTGGCCGGAGGAGACGAAGCTGAACAGGGCGAGGGGGCTGAGGACGCCGAGCCACAGGGCGAGTCCGGCGTCGTTGCCGTACCGCCGGGCCAGCGGGGGTAGGGACACCATCATGAGGGCCACACCCACCAGCTCCAGGACCCGGAAGACCAGGATCTGCGCGACCAGCGACGTACCGCCGATCTCGGCGGCGACCCGACCGGTCGAGACGAACAGCGGCCCGTAGGGCGAGGCGGTGTTGCGCCAGACCGTGGCGATCGACGAGAGCACGTTGCCGGGGCCGAGGGCCGTCGGGGCCACGAGGTAGGGGTTGAAGCCCTGGTGGGCGAGCTGGCCCTGGGCGACGTAGCTGTAGAGGTCACGGCTGAACAGCGGTGCGCCGAGGAGGAACGGCAGGCCCCACAGGCCGAGGACCAGCCATGCGGTCGGCACGGACAGGCGTCCCCGGTAGGCGTGGGTCCCGACGCCCACCCACGCGGCCAGGAGGACCGCCACCGAGGTGTAGAAGGCGAGGTGGGCACCGATGGCGGTGCCGATCGGGACGGTGAACCACCACCGGTCGCCGGCCGGGTGCGGGATGGCGCCGATGCCGCTGCCGGTGACGACCATGGCCACCGCACCGACCACGCCCACCGCGATCCACAGTGGCAACGGGCCGACACCGGTCCCCAGCGGCGTCGTGTTCGCGCTGGTGTCCACTCCTGTCCCGCTCCCTCGGGTCGGCTCCGCCACGGTCATCGCCCGCCGGTCGGGCCGGCTGTGGCAACGCTACCCCGCGGGTCCCGGCGAGACACGGCGCCGACGTCGGGGCGTGTGTGTCGCCCGGAGGCGGTCGGCCTCATCCGGCCAGTGCGGTCACCCACCGCTGGTAGAGGTGGTTGACGAGGTCGGACCAGGCGCCACGGAACACCAGGATGAGCAGGAAGGGCAGGAACATGAGGAACGGCTGCAGGTTCCAGTACCCCGGGAGCAGGCGGGCAGGCAGCAGGCGCTCGAGGATGGCCGCCCCATCGAGCGGCGGGCACGGGATGAGGTTGAACACGCCCAGCATGATGTTGGCGAACCCGCCGATGAGCAGGACCTGGTCGAGCAGGTTCAACTGGGTGAAGAACACCACCTCGTGGAGTGCGGTCCGCCCGCCGGACGCCACGAAGCAGACCCCCAGGACCGCGGCCAGGGCGAAGTTGATGAACGGACCGACCAGCGACACGAACACGATGTGGTTCCGGGGGCTGCGCAGGTTTGCCGGGTTGACCGGGACGGGCTTGGCCCATCCGTAGGCACCCAGACCCGACAGCGAGAGCACGGCCGGGACCAGGAGCGTGCCGATCGGGTCGATGTGGCGCAGCGGGTTGAGGTTGAGGCGTCCGGCCCGCTTGGCCGTGCTGTCGCCGAAGGCCAGGGCCACCGCCCCGTGGCTGATCTCGTGGATGATGATCGAGGGGACCAGGACCAGGAAGTAGATGAGCTGGGCGCTGCTGATGCGGTGCGAGGCAGCGACCACGATGCCCAGCACGACCACCACGGCGACGATGATCAGCGTCCGCTGGTCCACCGGCAGCCGTCGTCGGCCCGCGCCCGACCCCCCGGACCCCCAGGGCGTCACCGTCCGCTCCCGGTCAGGACCGGTTGGCGTGGTCGATGCAGAAGCGTGTCGCGGGCATCGCCTCGAGGCGGGCCGGGTTGATGGTCACGCCACATGCCTCGCACGTCCCGTAGTTGCCGTCATCGAGGCGCAGGATGGCCGCGTGGACCTCCTCGAGGGCGTCCTTCAGCTTGCCGGCCAGTGCCTCGGCCTCGCCCCGCTCGGCCGTGACCTGGCTGGTGTCGGCGAAATTGGCGTCGTACTCGAGCCCGGTCTTGCCGTCGTCGAACCCGAGCTCGGACAGCTCGGCATCGAGCTGGGCCTGCTCGAGCTGCAGCAGGTTCCGGTAGTCGCTGGCTGGGGCATCGGTAGGGGCATCGCTCGGCATCCCGGCAATGTTACCCGTCCCCGACCCCACCGGCCCGCGGATGGGCACGCTGGTACGACGCCCGCAGGTGGTCCTGACTGAGACGCGTGTACAGCTGGGTGGTGGCGATGGACACGTGCCCGAGCACCTCCTGGACGACCCGGATGTCGGCCCCGTGGGCCAGCATGTGACTGGCGCAGGAGTGCCGCAGGACGTGCGGACTGACGACATCGCCGAGGCCGACCCGCTCCGCGCGCGCCTGGACGGCGGCCCATGCCCCCTGACGCGACAGCCGGGCGCCCCGGACGTTGAGGAAGACCGCCTCGGCGTCGCCACGTCGGGCGAACTGGTGGGGGGTCATCCTCGGTCGCCCGGAAGGACCGAGCCAGCGGTCGAGCGCCTCCCTGGCGGGACGGCCGATCGGCACCAGCCGCTCCTTGGCCCCCTTGCCGAACACCCGCAGCATGCCGTCGTCGCCCGTGAGGTCGAGCAGCGACAGGCCGACGACCTCGCTGATGCGGGCACCGGAGCCGTAGAGGACCTCGAGCAGGGCCCGGTCCCGCAGGTCCACGGGGTCGGTCCCGTCGACCGAGTCGAGCAGGCGCAGCACCTGGTCCTCGTCGAGTGCCTTGGGGAGCCTCCGGGGCAGCTTGGGCGACCGCACATCGGCCGTGGGGTCGGCGGCGATGGTCCCCTCCCCCACCCAGAACCGGTAGAGGCCGCGCAGTGCGGTGGTGGCCCGGGCCAGCGACGCCGGGTTCCTCCCCTCGGCACGAAGGGCCGCCAGGTGGCGCTCCAGGTCGCCAGGATCGGCCGACAGCACCGCGACGCCCTCAGCGGCCGCCCAGGCCTCGTAGGTGGCGATGTCGCGGCGGTACGCCGTCAGGGTGTTGCGCGAGCGGCCCTTCTCGACGGCCAACCAGGAGAGGTACTCCTCGGCGTCGGACGACAGGGCCTGGGCCACGGCGCCTCAGTGGTGGGTGGACCGGCGGCGCACGGCGAGACCGACCCCGAGGATGGTCGAGGCGTCGATGACGGCCCCGTCGTCGACCATGGCGTCGAACCGGTCGAGGGGCACCTCGATGACCTCCATGAACCGCTCCTCTGCTCCCTGGCGGTCCGACGGCACGGAGTGGAGCCCGGTGGCCAGGTAGATGTTGGTGTACTCGTCGCAGAAGCCGGGGGTGATCACGGTCCGGGTCAGTAGTTCGAGGTGGTCGGCCCGCAGGCCGACCTCCTCGGCCAGCTCCCGGTGGGCCGTCTCCTCGAAGGGCTCGCCGTCGACGTCGCAGGTGCCGGCCGGGATCTCGAGCAGCCACCGGTCGACGGCCGGGCGGTACTGGTGGACCAGCACGACGGCGTCGGCCTCCGTGACTGCCACGACGGCCACCGCACCCGGGTGGCGCACGATGTCCCGCTCGAACGTGGCGCCGTCCGGGTCGCGGAAGGTCGCCCGCTGGACCCGGATGAACCAGCCCTGGTGGACGGTCTCCTCGCCGGTCGGGGTGAAGACGGGCAGGTCGTGGCCGGGCGTGCCCCCGACCTCAGCCGACGGCACCGATGTCGATCAGGTGGGGGTCGCGTCCCTCGGCCCGGGCCAGGGCGGCGCCGACCAGCTCGCGGAACAGCGGGTGGGGCTGGTCGGGCCGGCTCTTGAACTCGGGATGGGCCTGCGTGCCGACCCAGTAGGGGTGGGTGGGCAGCTCGATGAACTCGACGAGGCGGCCGTCGGGTGACATTCCGGAGCACACCAGCCCCGCCTCCTCGAGCCGCTCGCGGTACCGGGGGTTGACCTCGTAGCGGTGACGATGGCGCTCGGACACCACGACGTCGCCGTAGGCGCGGGCCACCTGCGAGTCGGGCAGGAGCCGGGCGTCGTAAGAGCCCAGGCGCATGGTGCCGCCCTTGTCGGCCACGTCCACCTGGTCGTCCATCAGATCGACCACCGGATGGCGGGTGGTGGCCTCGAACTCGCGGGAGTTGGCGCCCTCCAGGCCCGCCAGGGACCGGGCGGCCTCGATGATCATCACCTGCAGGCCGAGGCACAGCCCGAGGAGCGGCAGGTCGTGCTCCCTCGCATAGTGGGCAGCGGCGATCTTGCCCTCTACACCCCGTTCGCCGAAGCCCCCCGGGATGACCAGGCCGTCGAAGGAGCGCAGTCCGTCGCGCTCCAGCAGGTCCGGGACGGTGGCAGCCTGGACCCACTCGATCTCGACCTTCGCCCCGTGGTGGAAGCCGGCGTGGCGCAATGACTCGACCACCGACAGGTAGGCGTCGGGAAGGTCGACGTACTTGCCGATGATGCCGATCCGCACGGGGCGCACGGCGGCGGCCACCTGGGCCACGAGGTGCTCCCATCGGGACAGGTCGATCGGGTGGTCGGCCACGTCGATCTCCAGGATCTCGAGCAGGTAGCTGTCGAGGCCCTCCTCGTGCAGCACGAGGGGGATCTGGTAGATGTTGTCGGCGTCGATGCAGGACACGACGGCCTGGATGGGCACGTCGCACAGCAGCGAGATCTTCCGCTTCAGGTCCTCGGAGATCATCCGGTCGGACCGGCAGACGATGACGTCTGGCTGGATGCCCTGGCTGCGCAGGTCGGTCACGGAGTGCTGGGTCGGCTTGGTCTTCTGCTCGCCCGAGGGACGCAGGTAGGGCACCAGGGTCAGGTGGACGTAGGCCACGTTGGCCCGGCCGACGTCACGGCGGAACTGCCGGATCGCCTCGATGAACGGCAGGATCTCGATGTCGCCGACCGTGCCGCCGATCTCCACGATGACGACGTCGACGCCCGTCTGCCCGAGCTTGTGGATGTGGTTCTTGATCTCGTCGGTGATGTGCGGGATCACCTGGACGGTNNCCTTGGCGATGACCGACGAGTAGATGCGCCCGGTCGTGGCGTTGGACCCCTTGTGCAGGTTCTCGTCGATGAACCGCTCGTAATGGCCGAGGTCGAGGTCGGTCTCCCCTCCGTCCTCGGTGACGAACACCTCACCGTGCTCGAAGGGGTTCATGGTGCCGGGGTCGACGTTGATGTACGGGTCGAGCTTGCACATCGTCACCTTCAGGCCACGGCACTTGAGGAGCCGTCCGAGGGAGGAGGCGGTGAGCCCCTTGCCGAGCGACGAGGACACCCCTCCGGTAAAGAAGATGTACTTGGTCTGTCGTCCGCTCACGTCGCGTCCATCACCATCGGGCACCCACCGAGGCTACCGGAACGAGCGACGCCCGGGTGCGGACCCCACGCCCCCGCTGCGCGCTCCCGTCACGCGCCGGTCGTCGTGTCGACGGCACGGTCGCCGAGGAGCTCGCGGGCGTGGCGCTGCGCGGCCTCGGAGTCCGGGCTGCCGGACAGCATCCGGCTGATCTCCACGACCCGGTCGGCTGGGCCGAGCACGGTCACCTCGGAGCGGGTGCGCCCGCCGTCCTCGATCTTGCGCACTCCGACCTGGCGGTCGGCCTGGGCCGCCACCTGGGCGAGGTGGGTGACCACCAGCACCTGCGCGTAGTGACCGAGCCCGGCCAGGGCCGCCCCCACCGCCGTGGCGGCCTGGCCCCCCACCCCGGCGTCGACCTCGTCGAACACCATGACCCCGGGCGCATCGGTCAGGGCCAGCCGCACGGCGAGCATGGTGCGGGACAGTTCGCCCCCCGACGCCGCCTTGGCCAGTGGCTGGGCGGGCTCACCCGGGTTGGCGGCCAGCTCGAAGGTGACCTGGTCGCCACTGGCATCCCCCGCCACCTCGATGGCGAACCGGGCCGACGGCATGGCCAGGTCGTGGAGCGTCGCCTCGATCTCGGAGGCCAGCAGCGGCGCCACCGCGCACCTGGCAGCCGCCACGGCTGCCTCCTCGGTGGCCACCTCGACTCGGACGTCGGCGATCTCCCCGTCGAGGGCCACGGCCCGTGCCTCGGCTGCGTGCAGGGCCTCCAGGCGGGCCCGGCCGTCGGAGGCGAACCCCAGGACCTCCTCGAGCGAGGCGCCGTACTTCCGCTTGAGCTCGTGGAGCAGCTGGCGGCGTGCCCGGACCTCCTCGAGTCGCCCGGGGTCGTCCTCCCAGGTGTCCACGACGTCCCGCAACTCGGCCGCCACGTCGGCCACCTCGGCCATCAGACCGCGCACCCGCCGGTCGAGCGGTTCCAGCGGAGCCCGTCCGGCCAGCGCCCCCGACGCCTCCCCCAGTCGCTCCTCGGCCCCGGGTCCGCCCGGTCCGCCGTCGGCACCGGTGAGCGCCACGAGGGCGGTGGCGGCCGCAGCCCGGTGGGCCGATGCCTCGGCGAGGCGCTCCTCCTCCGCCTCGAGTCCGGCCTCCTCCTCGGGGCCGGCCACCGCGGCACCCTCCACCTCATCCACCTGGAAAGCCAGGACCTCCGTCTCGCGTTCCCGCTGGTGGGCGTCGCCGCCCAGTCCCTCGGCCTCCCGCAGGAGGGCGGCCAGACGGCTGCGTGCGGCATCCATCGGTCCTGTGTCGACCGCACCGAACGCGTCGAGCGCCCGACGCTGGGCCTCTGGAACCACCAGGGTCCGGTGCTGGTGCTGCCCGTGGAGCTCGAGCAGGCCCGACGTCGCATCGGCCAGCGCTCCCACCGGGACCATCCGGCCGTCGACCCATGCCTTCGAGCGGCCCTCGCGGGCCACGGTCCGGGCCACGGTCACCTCGTCGGCACCGTCGACGTCGCTGAAACGTCCCTCGACGAGGGCCTCGTCGGCACCGGCCCGCACCAGGCCGGGGTCGCCACGTCCGCCGAGCAGCAGGCTGAGGGCCCCGACCAGGAGGGTCTTGCCGGCCCCCGTCTCGCCCGTCAGCGCGGTCATGCCTGGTCCGAGCGACACGGTGACGTCGTCGATCACCCCGAGGTCGCGCACGTGGAGCTCCACCAGGAGGCGACCCATGGCGATCCCTACCTGTCGGCCAGCTGGAACTTCGCCCGCAGGATGGTGTGGAAGTCCCGGGCGCCGAACGTCACGAGGCGGGCCGGCCGGTCCCCCTCCCGATAGTCGACCGTCGCCCCGGGCTCGAGTGCGGCCACCGTCGATCCGTCCACCACGAGCACCGCGGGTCGGGGCCCGAGCACCTCGAGGTGCACCCGCTGGCCCGGGTCGAGTACCAGGGGACGGTCGAACAGCATGTGGGGCGAGACGGGGGTCAGGATCAGTGCCCGTAGCTTGGGCGACAGCAGCGGCCCGCGTACCGACAGGTTGTAGGCGGTCGACCCGGTCGGGGTCGAGGTGAGCAGACCGTCGGCGGCGTAGGTGACGAAGGGGTGGCCGTCGATGGACGCGGCGATCCGCACCGTGTGTCCCGGCACCGTCTTCTCGACCGTTGCCTCGTTGAGGGCGCACCGCTCGCCGGACAGCGTGCCGTCGGCACCGCGCACCGTCACCGAGAGCGTCATACGCTCCTCCACCTCGTACCGGCCGTCGAGGAATCGTTCGAGGCCCTCCTCCAGGCCGGTGGGCTCGATCTCGGTCAGGTAGCCCAGCAGGCCGAGGTTCACGCCGAGGACGGGAACCTCGACGTCCAGGGCACTGTTCACGGCCCGCAGCAGCGTGCCGTCGCCGCCGAGGCTGACGAGGAGGTCGATACCGTCGAGGTCCAGTCCGCCCTCGGGGTCGCCGGCACGCACGGCCTCGTGACCCCGCTCGCCCAGCCAGGCGGCGGCGCGCTCGGCCAACGCGTCGGCCTCGGGGCGCCGGGGATGGACGGCGAAGGCGATCCGGGCCACCGGTCAGCCCTCTGTCGCGGCGGTGCCGCCGTGGACCTCGGCGGCGGCGGCGTCGAGCAGGGCGTCGACGTCGGACGGGTCCGCAGGGTGCACCCCGCCGGGGGTCCGGGCGTAGAGGAGGAATTCGACGTTGCCGGAGTGACCGGTGATCGGGGACGGCATGGCCCCCATGATGACTGCTCCGGCCGCGTCAAGCGAGGTTGCCACTTCGCCGAGGGTCCGACGGTGCACCTCCGGGTCCCGGATCACCCCCCGTCCACGGGACGCCTCGACCCGGCCCGCCTCGAACTGCGGCTTGACCAGCACGACCAACGGCGCCCCCGGCACAGCGACGCCACCCGCCAGCACCGGCACGGCACGGGTGGCCGAGATGAACGACAGGTCAGCCACGACGATGTCGACCGGGTCGCCTCCGACGGTGCCGACGGTGACGTCCCGTATGTCGAGCCGCTCGAGGTTGGTTACGCGGGGATGGCCACGCAGCCGGTGATGCAGCTGCCCGTGCCCGACGTCGACGGCCACCACGTGGGTGGCCCCGGCCTGCAACAGGCAATCGGTGAAGCCGCCTGTCGAGGCCCCCGCGTCGAGGGCGCGCAGACCGGACGGGTCGAGGCCGAACCGATCGAGGGCAGCCCAGAGCTTCTCCCCCCCGCGGCTGACGAAGCGGGGGGCGGCGCCGAGCAGCTCGATGGGCTCCGCCGGCGACACCATCCGTGCCGGCTTGTCGGCGATGGACCCGGACACGAGGACGACGCCGCGTGCGATGAGTTCCACCGCCTGGGGTCGGCTGTCGGCAAGCCTGCGGGCGACCAGTGCGCGGTCAAGGCGCTGGCGGGCGGGAGTTGTCAGTCGGCCGATCCCTGTGCGGGCGGCGCTGCGGGAGCGGCCCTCTTCGCGGCGGCCTTCTTGGCCGGCGCCTTCTTGGCGGTGGTCTTCTTGGCCGGCGCCTTCTTCACGGCGGCCTTCTTGGCCGGCGCCTTCTTCGCAGCAGCCTTCTTGGCGGGGGCCTTCTTGGCCACTGCTTTCCTGGCAGGTGTTCCGGCGGTTCCTGACCGGCCCAGCAGGGTGGCGACCTGGTTGGCCAGGTCCTCGAGGTTCGTGATGCCGACGGTGCCGAGCTGGCGATGCACTTCGGACCGGACGGCGGAGACGATGACCTCGGTGCCCTGACGGCCGCGCTCGAGCAGTTCGTCGACCCGCGCCTTGGCGTCGTCCGTCTGGAGGTCGCCGCTCTTGACGAGCTCGGAGACGAGCTCCTCGGCCTTCTTCCGGGTCATGTTGGTGAAGGCGATGCCTGCGTCGATGTAACGCTGGAGGGAGTCGTTGGTGGCCATGGGTCCAGTGTATCCCGAGTGCTAGCGCCGAGCAAGCACTTTGCTAGCAAGAGGGTGCATCATCGTGGAGGTAGCGCGGCGACGACCGACACGAAATCGGCCGCCCGAAGGACGACCGGGCAGTCGACCGGAGTTCCCGGCGGCGTCACCCCGCTGTCGACCAGGACGAACGGGATCCCGAGCCGCTCGGCCAGAGCGCCGTCGGTGCCCGGCTGGTCCCCGACCATGACGGCCGTCCGGTCGCCCGCCGGACCGAGGATCTGCGAGCGGACGTAGTCGACCGTCGGCGGATTGGGCTTGCCGGCAATGAGGGGGGCGACACCGGACGCGGTGGCAACCGCGGCCAGCAATGCGCCCGACCCCGGCAGCAGCCCCTCGGGCGTCGGATGGGTCGGGTCGCTGTTGGTGGCGATGAGGTGCCCGGTCTCGCGTGCAACCGTGGAGATGGCCGCCAGGGCGGCGAAGTCGAAGTCCCGGCTCCAGCCGACGACGGCGGCGTCCCGCGGACCCGAGTCGACGACCTCCACGCCACGTTCCACCAGGGCCTCGACGAGACCGGCCTCGCCCAGGACGTGGACGCGCTGGCCGGGCTCGAGGAGGGATGCCGCCACCCGTGCCGAGGTGACGAGGTCGTCCGGGTCTGCGTCGATGCCCACCTTCGACAGTCGTGCCAGCTGCTGTTCGGTGGTGGGCGCCGAGTTGTTGGTGGCGAAGACCACCCGTGCTCCCCTCGCCCGCAACGCGTGCACAGCTGAGGCGACGTCACCGATGGGCTCGCCGGCGAGCCACAGAACCCCGTCGAGGTCGACGATCCAGACGGTGGCGGCGGCCACTGCGGCCGGCATCGGGGTCATTCGGATGTGGGCTCGGTGGCGTCGGGTTCCGATGCCACCTTCGTCCCCTTCCGGCGGCGCGTCGCGGCGGCCAGCTGGTTGGCCGACTCGAGCGAACGGGTGATCAGCCCGGCCAGGGCCGAGCGCTCCTCGGAGCCTTCCGGAGGCTCGGTACCACGCGGTGTGATCTCCACCTCGACCGCCTCCACCACCACGTTCACTTCCACCACCTCGGTCACCTCTGCGACCTCGGCCGAAGGAGGAACGGGGCGGGTGGTCAGGTCGGCGATCCGCTCGCCGGTGACCTTGGCGGCCCGCTCCCAGTAGGAACGGAACATACCGATGTCGAAGGCACCATCTCTGACTCTGGCCTGGTCGAGCAGGCGGGCAGGCGGGTTCTTCAGGTCACGCACGACGTGCAGGGTGGCCAGGACCTTCAGGAGGTACCAGGTCGGGTCCCACTCCCACCAGCGGAAGCCCTGGCGTACCGATGCGGGCAGGTAGTGGTGGTTGTTGTGCCACCCCTCGCCCCCGGTGATGACGGCGATGATGGCTGAGTTCCTGCTGGTGTCCGGCGTGGCGTACCGCCGGCGACCGATCACATGGGCCATCGAGTTGACGAGGAACGTGCCGTGCCACAGCAGGACGGTGGAGAGGAAGAACCCGATCAGCAGCCCGCCCCACCCGAAGAGGAGGAAACTGCCCACGGCGAGCGACCACGGGCCGATCCAGTTGTACCGCTCGAGCCAGCGCAGTTCCGGGAAGGCGGCGAAGTCCTTGATCCCGTCGAGGTCGGTGTCCTTGTACTTGGTGGAGAGGATCCATCCCACGTGACTCCACCAGAAACCATCCCGGGGCGAGTGCACGTCACCGTCGACGTCGGTGTAGCGGTGGTGGATCCGATGATGGCTGGCCCACCACAGCGGCCCCTTCTGGACAGCCGTGGTGCCACCGAACGCCATGAGGAACTGTGCGACCCGGCCCATCTTGTAGGCCCGGTGTGAGAAGTACCGGTGGTACCCGGCGGTGATGCAGAACATGCGGGTCACGTACAGCACGGCACACAGCACCCAGTCCTGCCAGGTGACGGTGACGAAGAAGGCCGCCAGCGGGGCGAGGTGGACCCCGAAGAACGGGATGGCCGAGACCCAGTCCGTGTGGACGGCGTCGTTCGAAGAGGGAACCGGTGAAGCGGGCGTCTGAGCGGTGGCTGCGGTCATGGGAGGGGGTTGCCGCTCGGTGGCGACGACCCTCGCATCGTAGTGGAGCCGCAGGATGTCGGTCGGACGGTCACTACACCACGTAGAGGTCGCCGTTGGAGCCCTTGATCACCTTGATCGGGGTCAGGCCCGACGTCGCCGGGCCCTGGATCACCGCACCGGTCTTCGGGTCGAACTCGGAGCCGTGGCACGGGCACGCGATGATGCTGGCCGATGCCTGGTAGGCGACGGTACAGCCGGCGTGCGGGCAGATGGCGTCGAACGCCTTGAAGTCGTCCGCCGTCTGCTGGATGACGAGCGACGGGTCGCCGGTGCTCGGGTCGTTGAACGCCGCCGAACCGCCGACGGGCACCTGGCTGGCCGGTCCGATCGCCTTGCCCTTGGGCGGCGCCGCCGTCGTGGTGGTGGTTGCGCCGGGCGCCGTGGTGGTGGGTGCACCGGTGGTGGTGGGTGCACCGGTGGTCACCGTGGGACCACCGGCATTCTCGGTCTTCGACGAGGCGAAGACACGCCCGAACCCGACCACCGCGCCGATGAGCACGGCGGTGCTGGCGGCGAAGATGCCGATGATGGCCCCGCGGGACACCGCGCCCTCCCGTGTGGCGTCTGACGCCGTGTCGGCCCCCCCCGTCTGTCCCGCCAGCCACGTGTCGAGGGCCGGGGCCCCTGCCGCTCCGGCCAGGACGACCGGGGCCCAGGCGAACACGAACACGATGTCCGACCCCGTGAAGTAGGGCCGGGAGTGGAACGAGATGGCCAGGAACAGGCTGAACGACACCAGCATGCCGCCGACGGCCGCCACCCGGGTGAGCAGTCCGAACAGGGCGCCGGCGCCGATGGCCACCTCGGCGATGGCGATCAGGGCGCCGATCACCGAGGCGGCTCCGGTCAGGTGGCCGAGCAGGCTGCCGATCGGGCTGGTGTGGGTGGCACCGACCAGCTGGGCGTGGATCGAGACGGGACTCGAGTTCTTGAAGAAGTCCGGGTTGGCCAGCTTCTGGAGGCCTGCATAGAGGAAGGTGACGCCGAGGAAGACCCGGAGGGGAAGCAGGTACCACCCCGTGGCGATCGACCCGTCGGTGCCCCGGAGGGACCACATGCCCGCAGCGGTGTCGCCGGGACCGGCACCCCCGGTAGGCGCCCGCTTGGCCGCCGCCTGGGTTCGTCGGGACGCGTCGGCGGTCACGAGGTCTCACCCATACCGGGAACATACATGTTGCGCGCGCCCACGGATCGTCACCACACCGGGTCTACACTCGTGCCGTGGAACCGACCGCAACCACCGTGACCAGCGTGTCGACCACGACCGGTGACCGGTCGAGGGCGGACCAGACCATGCGGACACTGCTGCGGATCCCCGAGGAGCGCACGTCCCTGCCCGAGTCGTCCACCCACCGCATCTTCGGTGCCTCGATCCTTCTCTCGGCCACCCGTTGCCTGCTCAGCTACATCGTGCTGCCGATCCTGCTCCCCCTCCTCGGACTGGCGAAGGGCGTCGGCCCGGTCATCTCCATCCCCGTCGGGGTCCTGGCCCTCACCTTCGACTTCCTCGGCATCCGCCGGTTCTGGCTGGCCGACCACCACCAGAAGTGGATGTTCTCGGCGCTCTATGCGGTCGTCGGCGCCATGGTGTTCACGTTGCTCGTCGTGGACATCGTCGACCTCGTCAGCTGAAGGCCGGCCCTACGGTGTGACGATCGGGAAGTTCCGGTCGGCGAGCTCGACGACCCGCACCACCCGGGCCACGACGTCCTCGTCGCCCACGGTGTCGATCCCGTCGAGATTGCCGCCCAGCAGTACACCCAACATCTGCGGTCGGGCGAGTGACAGCGTCAGGTCCGCTGGGGCCGTCGGGTCCACCACGACCCGGTGGGTCAGCGCACCGTTGCGAAGGGTGACCCGGTGGGTCTCCCCCAGGTCAGTGAAGCGCCAGTCCATGGTCAGGTCCTCGTCCCACGCCGTCGGTCCGTCGATGCGGATGGCGACGGCGTCGAACAGCTGTCCGACGGTCAGGGCCGACAGCAGCTCGGGTGAGCCGACCGACACCGACTCGGCGCCGACACCGTTGCGCAACTCGTGGGCACCCGTGAGGTAGAAGTTCCGCCACGTGCCGTTCTCCGCACCGTAGGCCAGGAGGTCGTAGACACCTGCCAGACGCTCCTTGGCGAGGGCGTGGTCGGGCTGGGCGAAGACCACCCGGTCGAGCAGTTCGGCGGCGAAGCGGAGGTCGCCTCGGTCCGCGTACCCCTGCGCCGTGGCCACCACGGCGTCCGCGCCGCCCATGCACTCGACGTAGCGGACCGAGGCCTCGACGGGAGGGTGCTGCCACAGGCGCGCCGGGTTCCCGTCGAACCACCCGAGGTAGCGCTGGTACACGGCCTTCACGTTGTGGCTGACCGATCCGTAGTAGCCGTGCGTGTGCCAGGCCTGCTCGAGTGCGGGCGGCATCACCATCGCCTCGGCGGCCTCCGCACCGTTGAGCCCCTTGTTCATCAACCGGAGCGTCTGGTCGTGGAGGTACGCGTAGAGGTCGCGCTGGAGTGCCAGGTAGTCGGCGACACGGTCGCCACCCCAGGTGGGCCAGTGGTGGGAGGCGAAGGCCACATCGGTGTCCGCGGCGAACAGGTCGATCGCCTCGTCGAGGTAGGCCGACCAGATGCGGGCGTCACGTACCAGGGCGCCGCGCAGCGTGACCAGGTTGTGCAGGTTGCGCGTGGCGTTCTCGGCCATGCACAGTGCCCGACGGTCCGGGAAGTAGAAGTTCATCTCGGCCGGGCACTCGGTACCCGGCGTCACCTGGAAGACGATGCGGACGCCGTCCAGGACCTCCTCCTGACCCGTGCGATCGATGGTGACCGTGGGTGCCACCAGGCCGATGGTCCCGGTGGAGTTGGTCATGCCGAGGCCGCAGCCGATCTGGCCGGCCGGACCCTTCTCGAGCCCGGCGCCGTACATGTAGACGGCACGGCGGCTCATGGCGACGCCGGCGTACACGTTCTCGGACACGGCCGACTCCATGAAACCGTCCGGCGCCAGGATGGGCACGTCCCCCTCGAGCACGCCGTGCACACCACCGAAGTGGTCCACGTGGGCATGGGTGTAGACGACCGCCGTCACGCGACGCTCACCACGGTGGGTGCGGTAGAGCGCCAGTGCGGCGGACGCCGTCTCCGCGGAGATGAGCGGGTCGATGACGATGACGCCCTCGTCGCCTTCGACGAGCGTCATGTTGGAGAGGTCGAGGCCGCGGACCTGGTAGATCCCCTCGCATACTTCGTACAGGCCCTGGCGGGACACCAGCTGCCCCTGTCGCCAGAGACTCGGGTGCGCGGTGTCGGGGCACTCACCCTGGAGGAACCCGTAGGCGTCGTTGTCCCACACCACCCTGCCCGACGCGTCGGTGATGACGCACGGCTCCAGAGCGCCGACGAAGCCACGGTCCGCGTCCTCGAAATCGGTCCGGTCGTGGAAGGGTAGGTCGGAGGTGGTCTCGGTCATGGGGAA
The DNA here is from genome assembly GCA_003164095.1 of Acidimicrobiaceae bacterium. Classification (GTDB taxonomy): domain Bacteria; phylum Actinomycetota; class Acidimicrobiia; order Acidimicrobiales; family RAAP-2; genus Bog-756. The sequence goes on from PLRX01000064.1 coordinate 41,861, forward strand.
AGTCAACCAGACCGGTCGAGCGGTGGTGCCCCACCCGGGCACCCGCCCTACGCTGACTGGAAGCCCGGGGGGGTGCCCTCAGCCGGCATCCGCCATCGCCGTTCCCTACCGCCGTCCGCCTCCAGGAGCCACCATGCTGACCATCGGCCTCAACCACGTCGCCACCCTCACCAACGACGCCGCCCGACTGCACGCCTTCTACGAGGAGGTCTTCGATGCGGAGGTCGTCCGGGACGCCCCGGAGGTGGAGGGCGAGGACTCCGTCCGCCTCTCCATCATCAAGGTCGGTCCGTGGGCGGAGCTCAACGTCTTCCAGATCGAGGGCAACACCGAGGCCGACCGCCAGGTGCCGATGTTCGGGCGCGGCAGACTCGACCACTTCGCGCTGCAGGCCGCGTCGATCGAGGCGTTCGAGGTGATCCGGGAGCGGCTCATCGCCAGGGGTTCCGCCGACTCGTTCGTGACGGACTTCGGGCCGGTGCTGAGCATCTTCTTCCGCGACCCCGACGGCCTCGAGGGTGAGGTCTGCGTCACCAATCCCGACGCCGTGCCAGGGGTCACGCACCCTCCGGGCACCCCGGCCACCCGCTACGTCGTGACGGACATCTGAACGCTCCCGGCCCCGGATCCGCGCCGGGTGCCGACTCGTGCGTAGGGTTGCGGTCGCGACGGAAGGGGGACGCACATGAGTAGTGCAGGAACGGTCGGGGGGCAGGCGACCACGGAGGCGTGGACAGTGGTGCGCGCCATCCTCGACGACATGGCGGCCATGGTCGCGTCGGAGTCGGAGACGGAGCTCGAGCTACTGGAGGGCTACCGAGCACTCGGTCGTGTCACGGCGCTGTCCGCCGAGGTCTCGCTCGACGTCGACCCGGACCTGCCGTGGTTCTTCCCCATGAATTCGCCGGCACGGATGGTGGGCGGCCCGAACCCCGACGGTGCCTACCACCTGGCCATGATCGACGGCACCCACCGGTATCGGATCAGCGGTTCGCGCAACTCGGTCACCTACCTCGGTTTCCAGGTCCTCGCCGGACGCGGCCTGACGCCGCGCCGCATGGCCGCCCACGTGTCGGACACCGACCTCGTCCTCGACGCCGACGGTCGGTTCGCACTCGTGCTGTCCGCCGAGGAGCCGGCGCCGGACGAGTTGGACGGTGCCACCTGGGTGCAGGTGCCCGAGGATGCGTCGGGCATCGTGGTGCGCCAGTACATCGGCGACCGGTCCGCGGAGGTCGAGGCGGAGTTCTCCATCACGCCGCTCGACCCACCCGGCATACCCGACCTGCCCACCGACGAACGGATCGCCGAACAGATGACGGCCTGGGGGTGGACCGTGGCCAAGTTGCTCACACTCCACCACGGCGTACTGCCGGAGGCACTGGAGCGTCCGAACGAGTTGTTGACCGTGGCCGCCGCGGCCCTCGGCGGGGAGAACACCACACCGGACAACCTCTACGTCCTGGGAACCTTCCGTCTGGCCGAGGACGAGGCGCTGACCATCGAGTTCACGCCGCCGGGCACCCGCTACTGGAACGTCTCGATCGAGAACATCTGGCACGAGTGCATCGACTCCCGCCGCCGCCACAGTTCGGTCACCAATGCCGCGTTGACGCCCGGTGCGGACGGAAGGGTCCGCGTCGTGGTGTCGGCCTCCCCTCCCCCGTCGGCGGCCGACGGGCGCTCCGAGTGGCTCGACACCGGCGGCCGTCACCGCGGCTTCGTCTGCGTGCGCTGGCTCGACAACCCCGAACCACCCGACGTGCGCACCGCCGTCCTCCCCGTCAAGGAGGCCTGACGTGACCGCAGAACGATTCGATGCCGATGCCATGGTGGAGTCCGCCATGGCGGCCACCGGCTGCAGCGACCTCGGCGAGGACTCCTGGCAGGAGGGCCTCGTCCGCCTGCTCGACGGCCTCGACGGAACGGCACGTCTGAACGACCTGGGCCGGACCATCGTCGAGGCCGAGATGGTCAACTACCTGACCACCCGGCTCCGGATCCTGGACTGGCGTCGGGAGCACCCCGAGGTGGCCGACGGGGCGGTCACCCGTCCGATCGTGATCGTGGGCCAGCCCCGAACCGGGACCACCATCCTGTACGACCTGCTGGCCCAGGACCCGTCCAACCGTGCCCCGCTCACCTGGGAGGTGGACCAGCCGGTCCCCCCGCCGGAGACCGCCACCTATGCCACCGACCCTCGGATCGCCGAGTCGGAGGCCATGGCCGCCATGCCCGACCTCATCATCCCCGGATTCACGGACTTCCACCCGCTTGGCGCCACCCTCGCCCAGGAGTGCGTCCGCATGACGGGCTCCGACTTCCGGTCGATGATGTTCCCGCTGCAGTACGACATCCCGGCCTACGACCGTTGGCTGCTCCACGAGGCGGACATGGCCCCCACGTACCGCTGGCACCGCATCTTCCTCCAACACCTCCAGAGCCGGCATGCCGGCGACCGCTGGCTGCTCAAGTCACCGTGCCACCTGTGGAGCCTCGGTGCGCTGCTCGACGAGTACCCCGACGCCCTGGTCATCCAGACCCACCGGGACCCGGTGACGGTGATCTCCTCCGTGAGCGCCCTGGCCGCCCTGCTGCGGAGCATGGCGAGCGACGACGCCAGCGTGGCGCACGCGGCCGACGAGTACGCCGAGGACATCCTCGTGGGCCTCGACCGCTCGGTGACGGCGCGGGTCGACGGCACGCTGCCGGCCGACCAGGTCGTCGACGTGC
>PLRX01000125.1 GCA_003164095.1 Acidimicrobiaceae bacterium
GAATCTCCGACTCAGGACACTAGGAACACACCGAGGATCACGCCGACGGCCCCACCGATTGGTGGATCCCCCGGCTCACCTCAAAGCCCACCACTCAGGGGGACGCACACAAATGGCGATGTTCGAAACCCTGAAACCTGAGCGTGCGCGTGAGGGCGGGTCAGTCGCATTACCCGCGTACTGGTTGCCCTTGTCCAGCCGTAGTCGTGAGACTTCGGTCCGCCTCATTGCCGGGTCTTCCTTCGGTAGAGGTGGACGGCCAAGGGTGCGAACACGAGTAGCAGAGCAATCGACCACAGCACCGTGGCAAGTTCAGGATGCTGCATGGGCCAGGCCGAAATGTCTGCAGACGGATTTGGATTGCCGAACAGGTTCCGGCAAGCAGCGGCGACGGCACTGACCGGGTTCCAGTTCGCCACGACTTGAAGCCAGTAGGGCATGCCTTGAGTCGGCACGAATGTGTTCGAGATGAAAACCATGGGAAGGAAGAAGATGAACCCCACAGCTGCCGCGGCTTCTGGGTTCTTCACCAACATGCCGGCGCATGCGCCCGCCCAAGTCATGGCGAAGGCGATCAAGAGGCAGAGCACAAAGGCCAACAGTGCATTGCCGAGTCCATTGTGGATTCGCCATCCGACGGCGAGGCCCGTGGCGACGAGGACGAGAACGGCCACGATCTCGGTGAGGAGATCGGCGATCACGCGACCGGTGAGGACAGCTGACCGGGCGATCGGAAGCGAACGGAATCGGTCCGTGAGACCGGTCGCCATATCCGTCGAAACACCTACCGCAGTGCCTTGGGCCGTCCCGACGAGGGCCATCCCGAACATGCCGCCGATCAGATACTCGTGGTAGTTGCCACCACCTGGAACCCTGATCGCCGAACCGAAGACGTAGACGAAGAGGAGCACGAAGATGAGCGGCTGGATGGTGACGTCGAGGAGTTGTGAAGGTTCTCGGATGATTCGTTCGACGCCACGACGGGCCAACACCAGGGAATTGCGTAGGGCCCACCATGCCCGGACGAGCAACGACCCGTCGCTGGTGGCGACCTGCGCTGCGACGGTGGCACTCATACGGACTCTGCCTCCTTGGCCTGCGTGTCCGCCTCCGGGACAGGATCGACGGCATGGCCAGTGAGGGTGAGGAAGACGTCGTCGAGAGAAGGGCGAACCATGCCGAGGTCTTCCATCACCACGCCTGCGGCGCTCATCGCTGCCGCAATTTCCGGAATGGCGGCGGGGCCGGCCGGAACGGAAGCATCGACGGACCGTCGTTCGACGTCGACGTTGACCGGGCTGTCGGTATGGTGGGCCAGCACGGTACATGCCCTGTCGAGATCGGAATCAGGGGCGATGGCGACTTGGATGCGGTCGCCACCGACCTGGGCCTTGAGCTCATCCGAGGAACCCTGGGCGATGATCGAGCCGCTGTCGATGACAACGATGCGATCGGCCAAGAGATCGGCCTCCTCCAAGTACTGCGTGGTGAGGAGCACGGTCGTGCCGTCGGCCACCAAGCTCCGGATGATCTCCCACAGGCCCAGGCGGCTCCGAGGGTCGAGTCCGGTGGTGGGTTCATCGAGAAACAGGACCGGTGGGTTCGCCACGAGGCTGGCGGCTAGATCCAACCTGCGGCGCATACCCCCCGAATAGGTCTTGACGCCGCGGTCGGCTGCATCGGCCAGGTCGAATTGTGACAGCAATTCGTCGGCCCGCTGCTCGGCCTTGCGTCGGGCCAATCGGTTGAGCTGACCGATCATCACGAGATTGCCGGACCCCGTGAGTGATTCGTCGAGCGCTGCTGACTGACCGGCCAGCCCGATGTGGCTCCTCACCTGTGTCGCCTGCGCGACGACGTCGTACCCGGCCACTCGCGCCGTCCCTCGGTCCGGTCGCAGCAGTGTCGTAAGGACTCGCACGGTTGTCGTCTTTCCGGAGCCATTGGGCCCGAGTACGCCGAGGATGCTTCCCGTTGGCACCTCGAGATCAATGCCCGCCAGAGCGCGGGTCCGTCCGAACGACTTCTCGAGACCCTGTGCCTCGATCGCCAGATCTGCATCAGCCAGCCGGCCGGGACTCGTACGCCGTACGATTGTCATACGCTGTACTATACAGTACGGTGTACGAGATGCAGGAGCCCACCACTGGCGCCCCCACGCAGCTCGAAGATCTTTGGCCTCCCCTAGCCACCTTGGCCTCCAGTCCTGGCACTGGGACCGGGCGGCAGCGCCGGCGACGGGACACCACGCTGACTCGTGACGGCATCGTCCGGACTGCCGTCACCTTGGCGGATGCAGAAGGCCCCGCTGCCGTCAACATGCGTCGCATCGCCACGGAACTGGGCGTGGGCGTGATGTCTCTCTACTGGTACGTGACAGACAAGGAGCAGCTCCTCGATCTCATGCTGGATGTCGTCGAAGGAGAGAGCGGGGACTCCGAAGTGAGCGGCGACTGGAAGGCAGCCTTTCGTCAGATCGCCAGGCAGAGACGCACTGCGCTCCTAGGCCATCCTTGGGTCATGCACTTCATGAGTGGTCGGGAGCATGTTGGACCGAACGCCCTGTTGCACATCGAACGATCACTGTCGGTGCTTGATGGCTTCGACCTCGACACTCGCACCGCCCTTCATGTCCTGATGGCGATCGACACCTACGTCACAGGGTCGGTCCTCAATGAACTTCGAGAGATGCAAGTTGAGGAAATGCAAGCCACAGCCGAGCTCGACGATGTCGAGTTTGCAGCTGGTATGCGCGAATGGATCGATCGGCTCAGCAAGTCAGGCAAATTCGAGCGGGTCGTTCGCGTCTTCACCGAAGGCATTGACCCAGACGCGGCAGAGACGAGAACTGAGCGTTTTGAGTTTGGCCTCGATTGTGTGCTGTCGGGAGTAGCCGCACTCGTTCCTGGCATGGAAGAGGGTTCTGGCTGAGGTGCCCCTCCGGGTCGGGCCCTAACGGCCGGCACCACGCCCCCCGACCGAATCAGCAAGTCGGAACTGCCAAGCCCGTTCGTTGTGCCGAGCGACAGGGTCAGGAGGCGATGCCGCGCTCGACGTGGTGTGCTCGGGCAGGGGTTCGAACATGGTCCCATCACCTCCACCGAGTTGTGAGAATTGCAACGTTTTCCCTGGTAGGTGGTTGTTTCTTGGCCTCGATTCGCCCGCGCAGTCAACTGGCGATGTTCGAACCCCCGGAACGCCCGACTCATTGGAGTCGACCTGATCCCGGAGCTCACCTGGTTCGACCTCCGGAACCGAAACGGGGAGCTGCCGATGTCGAGTCGCAGGCGGGGACCGGCTTGTCCTCAGCGTCGCGCTCCTCGGCAACGGCGACGATCCGGATGATCGATCCGACGATCACGCCTGGGAGTGTCCCGAGAACGAGGCGTCGGGTCAACCGACCTCCCGTCTGCCCCTGTCGCCAGTAGCGATACAAGGCTCCAGGAGTGACCACGACGTCGTAGAGCAGGTTGTTGGAGATGACTGACGGGCCAGGGGTGCCAAGGACTCCAACCCGGAATGGGAGAAGCAGGATGGCCCCGGATACTCCAGCCGGGGTGGCCACTGTCGCCACTGTGAACGATGCCGCAAGTGCGGCGAGGTGGACCCGGGCTCCCGTCAGGACTCGCACACCGTAGTGGGTGATCCCAGCGGCTCGGCCAGGTTTCCCGAAAGGCACCGGGACGGTGAGACACGCTCCGGCCCTCACGGCGTCAGATGCTCGTGGCCGCAGGTCCAAGAGCCCGCCCATGCCCGAAGCGCCAGTTCGCGACCGCCATCATGACGGAATCGACCGTTGGGCAGTCAGGTCACCGGCGCTTCGGGATGCCGCCACGCAAGACGTCGTCAACGCTGGTGAAGGTGCATGCGGTGAGCCACAGCCGGAGCAGATGCCTTCGCCGCTCTGGCTCGGGAAAGTCCTCGAACGCCTCGCGGGAGTGAAGGACCTTGGCGTTCGAGATCAGTTGGATGTCGCCGGGCTCGAACTCCATCTCCAAGTGGAAGGCGGGGTCATCGGCGATGGACTCGATGAGGTCGAGTGCCTCCAACTGAGGAGTGGTGAGCCGAGGAGCCTGAGGGTGGCGCTGCGAGTCCCGGACGGCGCCTGTCAACCTTTGAGAG
>PLRX01000056.1 GCA_003164095.1 Acidimicrobiaceae bacterium
ACCCACGGATCAGTCAGGAGAGCCGAAAATCAGAAGTCTGACGCTCGTGCTCAAAGGCAACAGTCCACGGTTCCCGTGGGAGCCCTCCACCACCATGCTGAACTACAGGCTCACCGGCACTACAGAGGAATCGGTGTCGTACCGGGACGAGCGCACCAATTGTGCCAACCGGTCAACGGGATCGCTACTGGAGCGATCCACCGCGACGCTCGATTGACCCCGCCCTATCTTCGCTCGCCCCGGCGAGCCCGAACCGAGGGCTCTACGTTGCTGAACTGCTATTTGACACCCCGAAGCGATGCTTCGCTCCTCCTCACGAGACATGGGGCAACTGATTGCTGAGGAATGAGGGCGTCGCCCTGACAGTTCTCATGACCAGCGGATTCGCGATTCAAGGTCGCTCGGTGGAGACATGGGATTAACGAATGTTGTCCGCGAATGCGCGAGCCACGGACGGCAACGTGCGGCGGCTTCCGGCCAGCGTCACGACCCAGGCCACTCAGACCTGGGCCCACCGGGGTCCGAGAGAGGACCTGGCATCCGCGGCTTGCTCCACGAGAGCCTCTAGGACGCGCGATCCGTACCGAATCAAGAGAAGCTGCAGGTCACGATGCCGTCCACTTCGCACCCCCACTGATTCTGGAACTACGTGATCGGGCTGGGCGCAGCCACATCGCCCTTGAGGCAAGCTGCCGATCAGCCGCGTCAATGATCCTGCTGGTCACAGTAACGAGATGACCGGAACCGGAAGGCCAACTCCAGGTTCGGGGCGCACTTGTCGATACATGTCCGGTGGAGACGCCCGAGCGAAGTATCAAGCGACTAATCAGGTCATTGGGCGACCTCGGCCGGGAGGCAAGAGGATTCGGATGTGCGCTCGGTTCGGGAAGTGCCGGACTCGGCAAGTTGATGATCGTGGGGACGCACAGTTACGAGCCATGGCATTTCACCGCACACTTGGCCGACGAAGCGGCCCGTCGTAGCCGACCGGATCTGTCGCCAACGCTGTTGCGCTGGCAGATCATCGCGGGGGCTCCCGCACACCTCTCGGTGTCCGTGGATGAAGTCGCCCGAGCGTCGCGGGACTGCACAGTCCTGGTCATTCCCGATCACGATGATCCAGGGCTTCTCGAGCGGATCTCGGACGCACGTCGACGAGGTGCCCGGGTAATGGCCATCGAGCGGGCAAGTTCCCGCCTCGCTTCGTACTCTCATGAGTACCTCATGGTGGATGAGAAGCACACCGACCAGGAGTACGACCTGTGTCAACACATCATCACGGCCATTGCGCCCGTGGACTGATCGTTGACGGACAGCGCATAAACTCGCACTGACGTCTCGTGTGACGGGGGTCGGGAGCACACGAGGATCAGGCGATCAGCGGTCAAGGGCGCGCACGGCGGCACACAAGGCAGACGCTCGGGCACAACGCTCAGCCCAACGTGGTGACGGATGATGCCATGGACCGACGAACCCTGCTCTGGGCGAATCGCGGCCAGCACGGAAGGCGGGCCAAGTCCTGGCTAACTCGGCTTCGACCGCGGACAGCCCGCGGCGGTCGGCGTTGAGGGTCAACTTCGACACGAAGTCTGCCGATGATCAATCGTGGACCTGCTTCCCCCGCGCCAAGCGAAGAGTAGGCGAAAGCCACCCGAGACCGATCGGTGGGCAGCGCGCAAGTGGCTCTCCCTTGTTGTTGGTGGCGCAATCGTACTGGCTCCGATCGGAGTCGCTTTCGTCGTATCGTTCGCGGTTGTCCACATTGTTCCGCGGCCAACGGGTGGTCCGGGTTTGTGGTTGTGGTGGACGCTGATCCTGTCCGCTCCCTTGCTCGTCTATGTGAGTGCGAGACGGTGGGCACGGCGAGCACTCCCTCTGGCAGTACTGCTGCGAATGACGCTGGTCTTCCCGGACAAGGCTCCCAGTCGTGTGGCCGTTGCCCGGCGAGCAGGGGGGACCAAGGCGCTGGAGCGACAGCTTCAACGTGATCGGGACGCAGGGAGACGGGACGAACCGGTGGTGGTTGCCGGGCGGATCCTCGCGCTTGCCACATCGTTGAACCAACACGACCGTCTGACTCGAGGTCATTCGGAGCGAGTTCGTGCGCTCACCGATGTGATTGCGGACGAGTTAAAGGTTCCGCAGGCAGACAAGGACAGGCTGAGGTGGTCAGCTCTTCTGCACGACATCGGGAAGCTGTCCGTTCCGGCGGCTGTGCTCAACAAACCAGGCAAACTCGATGAGCAGGAGTTTGCAGTAATCAGACAACACCCAGCAGAGGGCGCCCGGCTTGCTGCTCCTCTGGCGGAATGGCTGGGCCCCTGGGCACGGACCATCCCGGAGCACCACGAGAAGTTCGACGGTACCGGGTACCCGGCCGGTCTCTCAGGCGAGGAGATCTCGCTTGGTGGCCGAATCGTGGCGGTGGCTGACTGCTTCGAGACGATGACGGCTGTGCGGTCATACAAGAAGGCGATGACCACGGAGGCAGCTCGCAAAGAGTTGGCCGACTGCGCTGGCACCCAATTCGACCCTGTCGTCGTGAGAGCATTCCTCGAAGCATCTCTGGGCAGATCATCCGTGGTCGGTGCCCCATTGGCTGCCTTGGCGGACTTGTCGCGTCTCAATGTGCTTCAAAGTGCCGGGCAGGCCATGGCGGGTGTCGGCCAATTCGTAGCAGGAGCCGTGGTCGCCACTGGTATCGGGGTAGCCACTGTCATTGGTGCCGCACACGCTGGACCTCACACTGGAGCTGTCGCGGCTGCGGCCGTGCCCGCCCATGCCAACCCGGCCCATGGGGAGGGTGCTGGCACGAGGAGTTCGACGCCGATGTTGCTGCCCGCTGTGGCCGTCAGCACAGACACTTCCAAAACATCAGTGCCGGACCCAACGACGACCACTTCTGCTTCGGTCATTGCCCCGTCGCCGGTCGTCATCCCGGCGACGGTGCCCGGGAACCCGACCGGACTCTCGGGCACCGGTGGCGACAGCCAGGTCATCCTCGAGTGGAGCGCCCCGACCTCCGACGGCGGCTCGGCCATCACCGGCTACACGGTGACCGCCACCGACACCACGACCCCGGCCAACGGCGGCCAGACGGCCACCGGATCGACCAGCCCCATCACCCTCACCGGCCTCACCAATGGGGACACCTACACCTTCACCGTCCAGGCCATCAACGGCGTGGGTCTGGGCAACCCGTCGGCCCCGTCGCCGGCCGTCACCCCGGCGACACTCAGATCGTCTGCCCTCAGCCTGGTGAACGTGAGCGGAGAAGCTGGGAGGGCGGACCAAGGCGATGAGATCATCGTTACCTACGCCACACCCCCGTCCCCAAGTCTGTTCTGCATGAGCTGGTCGACGCTCAGCTATCCAGACCTTGCGGGCGGGGATGTCATGGTGACCAGCGGGCCGACATTTGGAAACGACGTGATCTCGTCGGTCACTGATCCGAGCTGCTTGGGCGGCTTCCACTTCGGAACCATCGACTTGGGTGAGTCCGGGTTCTTCAATCAGCCAACAACGTTCCCCGGCAGCACCATTCATTGGGACGGCGTGAATACGCTGACGATCACCTTGGGACCGCCGATTCCTGGAACACCGACGCAGAAGGCTCCGAGCGCTGCCATCTACACACCGGACCCGGCATTGGGAGTCTCTGGCACGATTAGCAGCGCAAACGGGGTGCAGTTCTAACTATGGACTTTCACTTGCGACCGCCCTCAACGACTAGGGCCAGGGTGCTCGCCGGGCTTGAGTCTGCGGCGACTGATTCACCCTGGGTCTGATGGAGG
>PLRX01000085.1:0-139 GCA_003164095.1 Acidimicrobiaceae bacterium
CGGATCCAAGGACGACCACGGTCTATGACCGGCGGCGGGAGAACTTCGATCGTCACGCGGCCTACGTCGTCGTCGCCTTCGTTGCCGGCGGGTAACAGGAACGGGTCGCGACCCACTCAGGGACGCACTGACCGATGGC
>PLRX01000085.1:150-3835 GCA_003164095.1 Acidimicrobiaceae bacterium
AGAAACGCGAAGAACGAGTAGACCCACAAGTCATCGGCCTCCCACCACGCGGCGTCATCGAGGAGGTCGGGATACACGCCCCCATGGATCATGGCGGCGGCAGAGATGGCGTACTTGCTCTTGTAGTGCTGCGTCTTCCCGGAGAAAGAGTGGTCGGGGAGAAAGCGCTCCCGGATTCCCTCACAGTCGATGGGATCAGCTGGCGTGGCGCCGGACTCATCGATTGCGTCCGAGGCGAGTTCGAGGAGCTCCTCGGCGGGAAAGGTGTTGTGCCCTATGTGAAGGGCGCCGAGCTTGGAGAGAATCGCCTCGGACTGCTCACCGGATGCCAGACCGGCGAGGGCGATCCGAATGGCATCGCTCCGATTCTCTGGTGTGGGCTGCTTGTGCGGCGCCATCGTCTCAACGGTAGATCGAAGTGGCTGCGCCCGCAGATATCGTCCTCGAGCCGGCGATCGGGGATATTTAGGTCAGTATCCGCAGTGATTGGTCGCTCAGCGGCAACATCGCGTGACGGCACTGTGACGCTGATTGCCAATGCGACCCTCGGGTGTTATAACGCAGCCAGGCGGGCGTGCGGACGGCACCCCCACGCGCGGAGGGTGCAACTCGATGGGGTCTCGATTCGGAAAGATTCAGAGGGTGTTCCTGGCCGGATCACTGGTCCTCGGTGGCGCCGTGACTCTCGCCGTGGTCGGTGGAGCGCTACCCGCGACGCTGGCCGCAGCGGCCAGCCCGCCGGCCTGGACCGCCTATGTAGTGAGCAACAGCACCGACGCCGTCATTCCGGTCAACACGGCGACCCACGCGGTGGGCGCCCCGATCACCGTCGGATCCGGTCCCTCGGCCATCGCCATCACTCCGGACGGGTCCACCGCCTACGTGACCGACGAGGGCACCACGAACACCTCGCCCGGGTTCGTCACGCCGATCGAACTGTCGACGAACATCCCGGGTACCCCCATCCCGGTCGGTTCCGGGCCCGATGCCATCGCCATCACGCCCAACGGCCAGACCGCATACGTGGGTAACTACAACGACAGCACGGTGACCCCCGTCAACCTGGTGACTGACACGACAGGCACGCCCATTCCCGTAGGGGGAGCACCGATCTCCATCACCATTACCCCCAACGGCTCCACCGCCTATGTCGGTCGAGCCGACGACTCCGGCATCCCGCTCGATCTCACCACCAATTCGATTGAGCCTGGAGCTTCGCCCAGCGGCTTCGCGTCGGCCATCACCCCGGACGGCACCACGGTGGTCGGCACCAGTCCCCAGGACAACAATGTGAACTTCTTCAGCACCTCCACCGACTCCGGACTTACCGTGGCGGCGCTCAATGATCCCGAGGGAGTCGCCATCTCCCCCGACGGCTCGACCGCCTACGTCACCTACAGCCCGTTCACCACCAACAAGGGAGCGCTGCTCGCCATCCCGGTGGCGAATCCGAGTGGCCCGACGACGACGATCAACCTGGGTATCGCGTCGGCCTTCGCCGTGGCCATCACCCCGGACGGCTCGACCGCCTTCGTGACCGATCTGACAGGCGGGAACCTCGTCCCGGTGGATCTGGCGTCGGGCACCGCCGGGACCCCGATCCCGCTCGGGAGCAAGGGGACCAATCCGTACGCCATCGCCATCGCCCCGGACCAGGCCCCCATCGCACACATGCACGTCACCGCCCTCGGCAACTCGACCATGAGCTTCGACGCATCGGCATCGACCGTCGCCACCGGGACCATCGCCTCGTACGCGTGGAACTTCGGAGACGGCACCACCGAGACCACGACGACCCCGATCGTCACCCACATCTACACGAACACCGCGGCCGGTCAGGTGGCGACGGTGACCGAGACGGACTCGACGGGAACGTCGACCGGCGAAGTGTTCACCGGTCAGACGGCCAGTCGGGGCGGAAGTCCCCAGGCCACGGCATCGGCCACGGTCTACCTCAGCCCGTCCGACGCGTCGCTCTTCTACCCGACGGTGTCCGCCGTGACCCCGGCCATCGGGCCCACGACCTCGCCCACCACGGTGACCATCACCGGAACGAGCTTCTGGCCGGGGCAGACCGAGGTGTACGTCGGGGGAGTCGCGGCCACCGACGTCACGGTCAACCCGGACGAAACCTCGCTCACCGCCACACTGCCGGCCCAGTCGACCGGGGTCTACGACATCATCGTGACCAGCGCCACGAACCAGGGGCAGGAGTACTACTTCGGGTCCAGCGCCGCCACAACGGCGGACCGGTTCACCTACTCGGCGTCGGCGCCAACGGTCACCGCGTCCTGCGCCTCGCCCAGCTGCACGGTCCCCGTCGCCCAGTACGGATCCACGACCGTGTCCGCAACGGTCGGTTCCGACTGCAATCCGTGCACCTACTCTGCGTTGCTGACCGAGGGTGTGCCGGTGATCGATCCCGGGATCGGGGGTGCATGTCCGACGGCCATGGACTACGAGCAGTCGCAGATCACGGTGAGCGAAAGCGGTGCCTCGCTCACCTCCCCGCTCTCCATGATCGACAGTCAGCTCTGGCCCGGGGGGACGAACTGGGGCTCGCCGAGCGCGACCGAGGTGGGCGGCGTCCTGGTGTGCGCAGTTGCCCAGGCAACGACGGGTGGAGCCTCGGCGCGCGCACCGGGCGCCAGTGGCACCGCGTCCCCCGCACTTCCGCTGGGCCAGGATGTCCTGCTCAAGAAGTGCGCCAGGAAGGCGGTGGCGCCGTGCGTGCGTCAGGTGGCGGTCAACGGCCGCACGGTGAGCACGAACGTGCTGCTTCCGGTGGACGAGTCGATCACCCTGTCCGTAGGTCCCCAGCAGGAAAAGATCAAGAAGTTCTCCCCCAGGAAGGGAGCGGCACCCGGATCCGACCTGACCATCACGGGTACCGACCTCTTCCAGGTGAGCGCGGTGTACATCGACGGTGATCCCGTCGGCGGAACGCTCGTCGGCGGCCTTCAGGCCTCCATCGTCTCGGAGACGGCGAAGAAGCTCGTGGTGACGGTTCCTCCAGGCGCCAGCACCGGACCGGTCACGCTCATCGGCTGGTCCGGAGAGGTGACGTCTTCGTCGACGTTCCCGGTGACCTGACGCGAGACCCACGGCCGGAGCTCGATATACCCGGGCCTTCGTTCGTCCAGCGCACTAGGCAGAGGCCGGCAGGGGGTCGGGCAGGGGTGCCGGGCCACTATCGTCCAGTTGCTACCTGGGTGCCCCACTCGTGCCGTTGCGGGCGCATGAAACCCTAGCGAGCAGCAAGGTTGCCGGATGGGCTTCCCCGGCGCACATAACGTTCGCCAGAGACCGCAGGGACTGGGAGTGGCGAGGGAGGTCAGCACACCCCGAATCGGCGATCTCGCGTCTCCGACCGAGCACCGAACGAGGCGACAGAACGGTGCCCGTCGCTCTCCGGACACCAGCGCAGAACGGCACGTCTGGAGTGACCGCTGCTGTCCGCCACCCGGAATGATGCGCGAATGCTCGCGACAGCGAGCGACCACCGAGCCGCGGGCCACTCTCGACTGCCCTCCCTCTGATCCGGAGGTTCCTCAGCACTCTGCTGCCCAATGTCTCGTGTGTTGTGTTCGAGCCCGGAGTTGGGCCGCGATTCCCAGCTCAGACGGTCAGATTACTTACCGGCCGGTCTGCCAAGGTCGGAGGGGCCTGACTGGCCAAACTCTGA
>PLRX01000153.1 GCA_003164095.1 Acidimicrobiaceae bacterium
ACTGCCGGACCGGGACGGATCGCACGGGTGACCACGGGTGCGGCTATGGCGTTCCCGGCATCATGGACGCCATTCACTATGGCGAAGGCCCCCGCCAGCGCTATCACCACTACGACCACCGACCGGACCCTCCTCGACACCGTGGCACTCTCAGCGGGCCGACATTCCGGAGCTCCCCTGGATGGTTGGATTGGCCCATCGGCGCCCCTTCATCGGAACTGAGGCCCACTATCGATTGTGCGCAAGGACGGGTCAACTCCAACTTGCCAGCCTCAGCGCGCCGAGCGCTGCGGATGGCGGTCGTCCTCTGCCTGGTCAGCTGAGGACTGGCTGATCGCAGCAAGCCGATGTCGCAGCGGCTACGCAGTTCGGCCCAATCGTTTGCCCCCAACGGCTGAGCGCACGAGTGCCACTACCGCACCTCCTGTGACACTCCCCTTTCGATCGCGTCCCCGGGTGCACCAGGAGGGGTGCCGATCTGCCTTCTTCGATCTGCTCGCGGCGGCGGCTCGACCAGGGAGCCTAATCACCGAGAGATCTTCACGAGGCTTACCACGTCCCCTGGAACCTGGTCAGGCCGTCGATGTGGTGATCGGGGGCGCCGGCGACTCGGACTTACCTCCCTGGGCCATAGCGCCGGCGTAGACCACCAGGCTGAGTACAGCCAGGCAGGCCATGTCCCACCACAGCGGGATCACGCCACGACCACCCACGAGGACCTCCTTGAACGGTCCGGCCCCGCCCAAGATGCCGCCACTGCCGAAGTTGCCGAGGTAGGAGACGACTGAGAGGCCGACCAGATAGGGGAAGAGCCACCAGGCCGATGCCCATTCGATCGGCGGGGGGGCGAGATCCAGGTGGAGCGAGCGGGCCACGCCCATGAAGCCGTAGCCGAGGAAGAGGGCGATCATCAGGGTGGAGATGGTCTGCCAACCCGACCAGTAGGCGATGCAAGTGGCGAAGACGAAGGACGCCGGGGCGAGCAGGCCGGCCGCCGGGAGCCGGTAGGGCCGGTCCATCTCGGGTCGGGAGCGTCGCAGGGAGCCGAGCGCCAGCGGCGCTCCGGCGTACATGAGCACCACGGCGCCGGTCACGACGCTCACCAGCTTGTTCCAACTCGGGAAGGGCAGGAGGAAGAGGAGACCAAGCGCTCCGGACATGATCACACCCCAGAGCGGGACGTCGCTGCGCTCGTCCTCGACCAGGAACAGCTTCGGCACGTAGCCGTCCCTGCTCAGTCCGAAGCTGAGCCTCGATGCCCCGGTCAGGTAGAGCAGGCCGGTCCCGCCGGGTGAGACCACGGCGTCGACTCGCATGATCCAGGCCAGCCAGACCAGACCGACCAGGCTGGCCAGAGCGAAGAATGGCGCCCTCGAGAGCTGCGGATCTGTCGCGAGTTCCGTCCAACTCGAGTGGTGCGACAGCAGGGAGGGTGGAAGCGCACCGATGAAGGCAACTTGGACGGCGATGTAGATCACCGTGCAGATGAGGAAGGCACCCAGCACGGCCCGAGGGAGGTCGCGCTGGGGGTTGGTACTCTCGCCCCCCACCTCGAGTGCCCCTTCGAAGCCCATGAGGGCGAAGGCGATGCCACCGGCCGTGATGGCGCTGAGGATGGCCTGGGTGGGCCCAGCGCCGCCGTGCACAAAGAAACCGCCGGCGGCGGTGAAGTTGTGGAGGTGGAAGCCGGCCACGATCAGAGCCAGGGCGGTGAGCGAGGGGATGGCCAGCTTGAAGATCGTGATTGGCGAGTTGGCCCGAGATAGCTGGCGGATGCCCAGGAGGTTCAGCGCAACGAAGGTGCCCATGAGAACCACGGCCACGACGTAGCCCGAGGCACTGAGCGTCCCCTTGGTCGCGTCGTACAGGCCGCTGGCCCACGAGTTGGTCGACAAGTACTCGATGGCGGCGAGCACCTCGATCGGCGCGATCGTCGCCGCCTGAAGGTAGGAGAACCAGCCGAAGGTCGCACCGGCCAGGCTCCCGAACGCGTGGTGAGCGAAGCGGCCAGGGCCTCCGCTTTCGGGGAACATTGCGCCCAGCTCGCCATAGACGAGCGCAAGCGGTGCCATGACGACCGCGGCCAAGAGCCAGCCGATGAGCGCAGCGGGCCCGGCGATGGTGACCGCGACGAAGGCCCCAAAGAGCCAGCCCGAACCGAGCGTCGTCCCGGCCGAGATCCAGAGCAGGCCGAAGAAGCCGACGTCCCGGCGGAGCCCCTCGTCAACCGGGACGGGCACCGACTTACCGCTGGGATCCGACCGCGCAGCCGGAAGTGGGAGCACTCCCCGGACGCCGATGGATCCCGTGGGCCTCCTGGTATCGCTGACCGGGAGCCTCCCCGTGGTGCCACAGGTGATCCGTCACTGTCACGATCCTATGCGGAACCAGGTGCGACGCCCTTGTGGCAGTTGGTTCGAAACCTAAGGGTGGCCAGCTGCCCCGATGTGATTCTCAGGGGGCAGGGTCGATGCACAATGAGCCGTTGATCCTCGCCAGCTCCGGCGCGCCGTCGTCGATCACTCGTGCTCGTAGTCGACGACGGAGGCTTCAGGACCCGGCAAGACGAGATCCTCATGGCCAGTGTCTCCCGACCGCACGAGGTGGGGCGGCTCCCCATTCTCGTGGCGGAACTCCAGGACCTCACGATCCCGCTCGTGCTCGCCCACATGATGCCCCTTGATGACGATTCGGTCTCCGACCTTCGCCTTCATGTTCGCTCCCTTCATCGTGTTGAGGATCGACAGTCGTGATCGTTCTGGTCGAGACCGGCTCCTGCGGTCTGCGGTCCATGACGCCTCGGATCCGCGAGCCGGTCTCGAGTCTGACTTCCCTGAGAGGCGCCTAGTTCCGGGAGATGGGGACCTTGGTCACCGCAGGGGATTCTCTGGGCGGGGAGGGGATGCGCACCTCGAGGATGCCGTCCTTGTAGCTCGGCTTAAGGTCCTCGGCCTTGCTCCCCGGCGGCAGGGCGATCTCC
This sequence comes from Acidimicrobiaceae bacterium, assembly GCA_003164095.1. Taxonomy (GTDB): domain Bacteria; phylum Actinomycetota; class Acidimicrobiia; order Acidimicrobiales; family RAAP-2; genus Bog-756. The sequence continues at coordinate 2,981 of PLRX01000153.1, forward strand.
CGGTCGAACTCGCCGTAGCGGAACTCGGACCGGTAGCCCTCCTTGTCTTTGGTCACGGACCTCTGTTGCCGGTGGGCGTGGATTCTCGCCACTCCGCCTTCGGTCGTGATCTCCACGTCCTTGTCCGGGTCGATGTCGGGCAGCTCTGCCCGAACCACCAGGTCGCCATCGTCGTGGAACTCCTCGACCCGGAGCCACTGTTGGTCGTCCCCAGAATCGAAGGGCCAGCCCCACCGTTCAGGAAGCCTGAAGATGGGCCATTCCGTCACATGATTGCCACGATGTACGAGCGCCATCTGCTGTACCTCTCTCTACCGATACTCCGCTCTCGCTGCTCCTCAGTGCAGTGCTCGCCTCCGTCGACCTCCGTGCACAGAAGACTTGGTCCTGAGTTCGTTCCCAGGGGCGGGGTCGACGAGCGGGCGTCGCCGCGGGGAGAGAATCGCGGAAACCGAAGCTGCTCGACATTCCTGGCTGGCGACCGGGGGGAAGTCCTCCAACAGCCGGACTGCGCCCATTGACCCACGGGAGAACGCGGCTACCGTCGGGGTGGAACGGGGACGGGAAGGTACTCGGGATGCGACGACCAACGCGCGCTCCATCGGCAGCGCCCCTCGAGCAGGCAGCAATCGTCGAAACCCACATTTCGACGCTCTTCTTCGTCGGCGATCGGGTGTTCAAGCTGCACAAGCCCGTCCGATTCGGGTTCCTCGACTTCCGAGAGCGAAAGGCGCGTCGCGCCGATTGTGAGCGCGAAGTGATGCTCAATCGTCGCTTGGCACCCGATGTCTACCTGGGTGTGGCCGACGTGGTGCTCGACGGTGAGCCCCTCGACCACATGGTTGTCATGAGGCGCCTGCCGAAGGAATGCCGACTGACGGCGATCGCCTCCCGGGGGGAAGAGCTCACCGGATGGCTCCTAGCCGTCGCGGAGGCCCTGGTCTCGTTCCACCGGAACGCGGCCCGCTCGCCAGAGATCTCGCACGCCGCGACCGCCGTGGCGCTGCGGGCTGGCTGGGAGGCGAACTTCGTCGAGACCAATCACTTCGTGGGCACAGTCCTCGACGGCTCCGACGAGGTCGAGATCCGGAGGCGGGCCCTTCGCTGGGTGGACGGTCGAGAGGGGCTGCTCACTGCTCGTATCGCTAGTGGTCGGGTATGTGACGGACACGGGGATCTTCAGGCCGATGACATCTTCTGCCTCGATGACGGGGTTCGAATTCTCGATTGCATCGAGTTCTCGGATCAATTGCGCTACGTGGACGTCTGCGCCGACGTCGCCTTCTTGGCCATGGACCTCGAGCGGTTGGGGTACCCGGAAGCAGCTGCCCGGTTCCTGCTCGGCTACCAGGAGCTTGCCGACGACCGGTTCCCCGAGCCGCTCCTCCATCACTATCTGGCAACGCATGCGTACGTCCGGGCCAAAGTGTCCTGCTTGCAAGCGGACCAAGGTGCGCCCGATGCAATAGCCCAGGCGCGCCAATTCCAGCGGATCGCACGGGACCATCTGCGGCGATCACAGGTCACGCTCGTCCTCATCGGAGGACTCCCTGGCTCGGGGAAGTCGACCCTGGCGAATGGCCTCGGAGATGCTCGGGGTTGGACCATCCTCCGGTCAGACGAGATTCGGAAGCAGTCCCGCGGGTCGCTCGAGGAACGAATCACGCAGGATCCGGCAGGGCATTACGGCCCCGATGCGACCGATGCGGTGTACGGAGAGCTCCTGCGCCAGGCCGAGCGGGCCCTCGGGCGGGCCGACTCGGTGATCCTCGATGCCTCGTGGATCGATGGCCGTCAGAGGGACGCGGCGCGTGAGATGGCCGCCCGAACATCGAGCGAGCTCGTGGAGCTCTGCTGTGAGGTTCCCCCGGAGGAGGCAGACCGTCGAATCCTTCGGCGGCTCGCCGAAGGTTCCTCTTTGTCGGAGGCGACGCCTGATGTACGTGAAGCCATGCGACGACGCATGGACCCATGGGGGTCGGCAACTGTCGTCGACACTTCGCGGGGCGAAGCGGTCGCGGCGGCCCTAGCCGCGCTGGCATCGGTCTAGGGATCGCTTCACCCGGTGATCAGTCCCGATCCGAGTCCGGGACGGGATCTCGGCTCCCATCGTGTCCCCTGGGTGATGGTCGAGGCGAGCGGCCGAACGGTGGGCGCGCCGCCTGAGTGCCGTGACGGGTGACTGAGGACTTCCCCCTCGGCGGTAGGTGAGCGCCCTGAACCTCCAACCTGGGTGAGCCGGGGACATCTGCCGAGCATCTCCTGGATCCGGTCCAATGGATGCAGGCTCAGAGCATCCGACCGAGCGCTCGAGCGATGTCGGATAGATCACGCTGCCACCTGGTCCCGGGAGCACCGGTGCTGCTCCTCGCGGACCCCGGTAGCGTCGGCAGGAGTGAGCAAGAAGGTTCGACCTACCGGAACGGTCATCGAGCGAGAAGCCAAGTTGGTGGCGCCGGCCGGGGTACGGCTGCCCGATATGACAGGGCTGGTGCCTGGTGCGACGGCCATCGAGCTGCCCGAGCTTCGCCTCGATGCCATCTACTACGACACGGACGACTTGCGCCTGGCGCGCTCGGGAATCACCCTTCGCTGGCGAGGCGGCGAGCCTGGACCTTCTTGGACCGTGAAGATCCCCCACAACGTCGGGGGCCCGACGCTGGACCGGCACGAGATCCGCTTCGACGGTCGAGTGGACAAGGTTCCCAGCCCGGCCACCGACCTCGTTCTCGCTTCCGCTAGGACCCAATGTATCCGGCCGGTGGCCCGCCTGACCACCATCCGCCGTCCCATCGAGATCCGCGATGGCGATGGCCGGCTCCTGGCCTACGTCGTTGACGACACCGTCTCGGTCACCAGCGACCGGCGTCCCGCTGGGTGGTTTCGAGAGGTCGAGATCGAGCTACACGACCCCGGGGACAGCGGGCGCCAGATCTTGGACAGCGCGACCTTGCGCCTTGTCGCTGCCGGCTGTGTCGCCGAGCCCCCTGTCCCAAAGCTGGTGCGGGCCCTAGGCGAGCCGGCGACCCGGGCTCCGGACGTGGTTGTCGCCACGCTGACCGCCGATGCCACTGTGGTCGACGTTCTGCGACACGCCGTAGCCCGCTCGGTGGCCCAGGTTCTCCGCCACGACCCGGGCGTCCGCCTCGGCGGGGATCCCGAGAACGTCCACCAGCTGAGGGTCGGGGCCCGCCGGTTGCGCTCTGACCTGCGGAGCTTCGCCCCGCTGCTCGAACGCGATCGGGTCGGACTGTTGCGAGCTGAACTCGGATGGCTCGGGACCGTGGTCGGCGACGTGCGTGACCATGATGTGCTTGCCACCCGGCTTGTCGCCCACATCGCAACCCTCCCCGAGGCTGACGCTCATGCCGGTGCGCAGCTGCAGCGCCGTTTGGAGGACGAAACTGACGACGCCCGTAGCGTCATGCTCGAGGCAATGCGTGGAGCCCGCTACCTGGAGCTCCTGGAGGCGCTGGTCGACTTTGCCTCCGTCCTGCCACTCAGTGAGATGCCCGTCCTCACAGGCTGGTCGAACGCTCAGCTGGCATCGAAGATCGCCCGCAGACCGTGGAGGCGCCTGGCCAGTGAGGTCGACGCTCTTGGACCGGATCCCTCCGACGCAGAACTGCACCAGGTTCGCATCCTCGCCAAACGCTGCCGGTATGCCGCCGAGGCGGTCGCTCCCATCGTCGGCCCGGCAGCCTCACGGTTCGCCGAGGCGGTGGAAGAAGTTCAGACCGTCCTCGGTGACCACCATGACGCCGTCGTCGCCGAGTCCTGGCTTCGCCACGCCACCGCCGCCGTCCCCTCCTGCGGCCTGGCGGCGGGCCAACTGGTCGCTCTGGAACGATCGCTGCGACTCGAACTGAGAGCCCAGTGGCGGAAGAGCTGGCGTGCGGCGTCCTCCAAGAAGCTCCGCCACTGGATCTGAGTTTGGCTCCACCTTCCGGAAACCGGGATCGACCCGCACTCACGCACTCACTCGGTTGGGCCGCTGCGGCAGCCAGGGTTATTGCGAACGGCGAAGCAGTCGGAATGCCATCGCAGTTGTTCGTCCTCAGCCCAAGCAGCTGAGGGCAGCTGTTCCCCCAAAAGGCCATTCAGGTTGATCGCCGTGACCATTCCCGTGGCACCTCTGCCGAACGGGGGCCTGGCAGCGTTCGGCACTTGTGATCCGTCGCTCGCTGGCCGATGGGCGGCAAGCCAGGTGCCCTTCGACTCTGGTCATGGGGAGCCGGATTGGATCGAATGGAACCGTGAGCCTGCGGCCGCGCTACTCCACGGATCACCACGCGCATCGGTGGAGCGCTCTGATTGTCCTGTGCGCGTCAGTCCTGATCGTCAATGTGGACACCACCATTCTCAATGTGGCGCTGCCGACGTTGGTGCGCGACCTGCATGCCACGTCGAGCCAGTTGGAGTGGATCGTCGATTCGTACGCTATGGCCTTCGCCGGACTGTTGTTCGTCGGAGGGAGCCTCGCTGATCGGTTCGGGCGCAAGCGCTTCTTCCTCCTCGGGCTCGCCATTTTTGCTTGCGGGTCGATCGGCGCCGCATTCTCCCCTTCCATCCTGCCGCTGATCGCCTGGCGTGCCGTCATGGGAGCCGGTGCAGCCCTCGCCATCCCAGCCTCGCTCGCCATCATCAACAACGTCTTTCGGGACCCGGTGGAGCGGGGCCGAGCGATCGGAGCGTGGGCCGGGACGATGGGACTGGGCGTCGCCATCGGGCCTATTGCGGGCGGTCTGCTGCTGTCGAGGTTCTGGTGGGGATCGATCTTCCTCGTCAACGTCCCGATCGCCCTGGCCGGGATGATCGGTGCCGTCGTGTTCGTACCCGATTCAAAGAACCCGGCAGCAGATCGGCCCGACCCGATCGGGTCGCTGCTCTCGATCGCAGGCCTCGGACTCCTCCTGTGGGCGCTCATCGAGGCCCCCGACCAGGGATGGACGTCGGAGGTCGTCATCGTCGTCGGTCTCGCGAGCGTCGCGACACTCGGTGCCTTCGTCGGATGGGAAGCCCACAGTCGCCACCCGATGCTGAAGCTCCAGCTCTTCGAGGACCGTCGGTTTTCGGCCGCCATGGTCGGCGAGAGCCTGGGCGTCTTTGCGCTGCTCGGGGCGCTGTTCATCCAGACCCAGTTCCTCCAGTTCGACCTCGGATACTCCCCCCTCCAGGCAGGCTTGCGAATACTTCCGATCGCCGCCGTGATCTGCCTGGTCGCACCACTGTCTTCGGTCGTGGCCAGAGCCATCGGGGTCAAGCTCACCGCCACCGCAGGCCTTCTTGCGGTCGGAGGTGGCCTGGGCTGGATCGCCGCACTGTCGACCGTCACGTCGACCTATGAGGAGGTTGTGCCCGGCATGCTGCTGATCGGACTAGGAGCCGGGCTCCTGCTGCCAACGGCGACCAACACCGTCCTCGGGTCCGTGCCGAAAGGCGACTCCGGAGTCGGCTCTGCGACCAACACCGTGGCACTGCAGGTTGGGGGAGCGCTCGGTGTCGCCGTGGTTGGGAGCATCATGTCGACCCACTACCAGGATCACTTGACAACATCCCTGGCCGGCCGCCACGTCCCGGCCGGCATCCTCCAGACCATCCTCGGCTCGCTCGGCGGCGCACTCGCCGTGGCCGAACGCGTCGGAGGTGCCACCGGAGCTCAACTGGCCCACGCAGCGCGGGCCGCCTTCATGAGCGGTAGCAAGGTGGGAATGGCTGTCGGTGCCGCAGTCGCCCTCTGCGGTGCCGTCGTCACGCTCGTCGCCCTACCCTCGCAGGTGGCGAGCCGTCCGAAGGATCCCGACGTCGTTGTCCAGAGTGACCTCGATCCGAGTCATTCCTCGATCGAGCAGTCGAATCCCGACGAGGCGGCCAGACAGTCCTGAATAGCTTCGACGAGCTTCCATGAGAATCTGACTTGCGACGGCCTCCGCTCAAGCAGCTGGTGTTCCCAGCTCCAGAGGCTGACCCTCGGACCTGGCCGAACGCACCTCTTACGCGATCCCCTCTCCCCCGTCGTGCCACCGACTCGGGCATGAGGCGGCGACCCGAACGTCCAGGTGGGAGTAGTGGAATTCGAGTAGGGGGTGCCGGCGGAGCAGCGTGCGACGCTGAGGACGTCAAGTCCATTCATGGCCAGACGAGGTGCGGACATAATTGGTAGCGAGGATTGACCGGGGACACCCCCCAGGCTCCCCCAGAGCTATGTTGCGACGCCGACGATGTCCGTCAAGCCCTGCCCACCGAGACTCCCGAGGAACGGTGCGTCGAGTGCGAAGACTCCACCATCACTTGCTGCGAGCCAGTAGCCGGAATCGGCGGGGGTCGGGTCTATTGCGGTGATTGGCGCATTGAGGTGGAGCGCCCCGGTGGAGCCATGGAAGACGGCATCTCCGAAGGCGAAGACACCACCGTCCGAGGCCACCAGCCAATAGCCCCCACCATCCGCTGTGGCAGCCATGCCGACCACCGGCTGGTTCAGGCGCATATCCCCAGTGGAGCCATGGAATGTGGCACCTCCGAAGGAGAAGATCCCTCCGTCTGCCGCCACCAACCAATACCCACCGGCGGGCGAGGCTGCCATGCCCACAATGGGCTGGTTCAGCGGTGATCCGCCCATGGAGCCCAGAAACGTGGCGTCGCCGAAGGCGAAGATTCCACCGTCGGAGGCGACGAGCCAGTAGCCCTTGTCATTCGGGGTCGTCGCGATCCCAACGATTGGCTTGTTGAGTGGCTTCCCGCCCATGGAGCCGTAGTAGCCGGCATCACCTAAGGCAAGTAGCCGGGGGGAAT
>PLRX01000078.1 GCA_003164095.1 Acidimicrobiaceae bacterium
GACCGTCACCCGACAACGCCCCACCAGACGACCCGCCACCCGTCGACCCGCCACCTGTCCACCCGCCACCAGACGACGAACGGAGCCTGTTCGACCGACCGCCCGAGGTCGTCCCGAGGCGCTGACCCCCGCGGGCGACGCTCTCCGATCGGAGGGGCGTCGCCAGGGTCTACAGCTCCCCCGCCTCCTGTAACCGGTCCCGGACGAACTCGATGGTGGCGAGGGTCCCGGATCCGAGCTCGGTCCACGAGCTCCACCCCAGCTGGATTCCTGCCCGCGTGGGATCGAGGCAGTTACGGGCCAGTTCGCCGGCGCGCAGCGGCTTGAACTCGGGCTCCACGTCCACACCGGCCTGACGGGCCATCTCCGCCAGCAGCGTGTTGACCGAGGTCTCCTTGCCGGTGCCGATGTTGCACACCAGTCCTCCACCCTTCGTCGCTGCCCGGACGAACGCGTCGACGACGTCGTCGACGAATACGAAGTCCCGTGTCTGCTCACCGTCGCCGAAGACGGTGACCGGCTGCCCACGGAGGAGCCGCTCGGCAAAGATCGCCACCACCCCTGCCTCGCCGTGTGGATCCTGTCGGGGTCCGTAGACGTTGGCCAGGGCGAGTGCCGCGAACTCGAGGGAGTGCAGCTCCCGATAGGCGACGAGGTAGTCCAGGGCGGCCTTCTTGGAGACCCCGTAGGGCGACAACGGATGCTGGGGCAACGACTCCTTCAGGGGCAGCTCCGACACGTCCGGCTCGCCGTAGAGGGTGCCACCGCTGGCCGCGAAGACCACTCGGGACGCACCGGCGGCGCGTGCACCCTCGAGGATCCGCAGTGTGCCCAGAAGATTCACGTCGGCATCGAAGACCGGGTCGGCGACGGACACCCGGACGTCGGCCTGGGCGGCGAGGTGGAAGACGACCTCGGGACGGCGGCGCGCCACGAGGTCCACCACTTCGGGAGATCGGATGTCGAGCCGGTGGAAGGTCAGCTGATTGTCGGCGGTGACTCGAGCGGCGGCCAGGTTGGTGAGCGAGCCCGTCGAGAGGTCGTCGATCACATCGACCGAGTGACCCTCGGCCAGGAGGCGGTCGACGAGCGTCGAACCGATGAAGCCGGCGCCTCCCGTGACGAGGACCCGCACGGTCAGCTCCCCGACGGGTAGCGCTCGCCGTCGAGCGAAGTGCCCGAAGCGATCACCGCCCCGGCGCCGATGACCGAGATGCCGGAGACCTTGCACCGTTGCCCGACTGTTGCGCCCGGCCCCACGATCGACCCTTCGACGCTGGCTCGGGCGGCGACCCGCGCACCGGGAAGGAGCACGCTGTCGACTACCGTCGCCCCGTCCTCGACCTGTGCGCCGGCGCCGATGACGGAGTCGGACACCTTGGCGGTGGCGGCGACGGAGGCCCCGCGACCGAGGAGTGAGCGCTCGACCGAACCGGTGGAGGCATCGACATCGCCGATGGTCCATACGCCTCGCCCCAGCTCGGGGTGCTCGACGGCGTCTGGAGCCGGAGGCCCGGGGCGGCGGCCGTTGAGCAGGTCACGATGGGCCCGCAGGTAGGCGTCGGGCGTGCCCGTGTCGAGCCAGTAGGCGTCCGAGCCCCGTGCGTAGAGGGTGCCGTCGGCCACCATCGCCGGGAACGTCTCACGTTCGATCGACACGCGGACATCAGGGACGATCCGATCCAGGACCGAGGGCTCGAGGATGTAGATCCCGGCATTGATCAGGTTGGTGGGCGCCTCGTCACGCGGGGGCTTCTCGATGAATGCGGTGACCTTGCCGTCGGCGTCGGTCGGCACCACGCCGAAGCTGCTCGGGTCGTCGACCGGCGTCAGCCCGATGGTGCCCTCCGCTCCGCGCTCCCGATGGAACGACACGAGGGCACTGATGTCGAAGTCGGTCAGGACATCGCCGTTGAGGACTACGAACGTGTCGTCGATGCCCCCGAACGTGGCGGCAAATCGGATAGCGCCCGCCGTGTCCAGCGGAGTCGGCTCGACGGCGTACGTCGAGCGCACTCCGGCAATGACTCCGTCCGGGTAGGCGTCGGAGAACGCGTCCGGCCGGTAGCCGAGCGAGAGCACCGCCTCGTCGATGCCGTGGGAGGCCAGGTGCCCCAGCACCCGCTCGACCATGGCCTGCTCCACGATCGGGAGCATCTGCTTGGGGGCGGTGAGCGTCAGGGGGCGGAGGCGGGTTCCTTCGCCGCCCACCAGGACGACGGCCCTCACGCCTTGGATCCGCCGGGCTTCGTCGTCGAGGTGACGGTCGGTGCGGCGGTGGTCGATGTCGGCGCCGTGGTCGATGTCGTCGGAGCGGTCGTGGCCGTGGTCGGCGCCGTAGTCGATGTCGTCGGGCCGGCCTCGTCAGCCGTGATCAGGTTCGTGATGACGGAAGCCGGCGGCTTCGGGATGGTGACGTCGGTCGGCACGAAGGCCATCGTGATCAGCTGGCCGTTCTGGAACAGGAGGTTCTGAGGGTCGCCGGGTGTCTCCGAACCCTTCTTCGCCGTGAAGTTGGGCCAGCTGTAGACGATCACGACGCCGGGCTTGCCGGAGTCGGGCGTGCCCTTCGGGCACACATCACCGTTCGTGTACGCAGTCTTGCCGGGGTAGCGGAGCGTCGTGTTGGTCAGTTCGAGGCCCTTGTAGTTCGACACGAACTTGCCGAGCGTGGCGTTGCTCCCCGACTCCGAGCTGTTCTTCGGATGGACCGTCACGACGCCGTTGCCATTCGCCGTCAGGCCGGTCTTCGACGTGTTGGTACTGGCCGGAAGGTTTGCCTCGGCGGTTCCGCACACATTGATGCCGAGAGCGGCGTACCAGGTCTGTGCGGTGGTCGGCGGGCCCGAGGAGGACGTCGACCGGTGGGTCAACTGGTAGCGGCTGACGCCGACGAGCAACAGCCCGACGATGCAGATGAGGGCGAGGCTGGCATACCAATTGACGGGCATCTGCCCGCGATACGTCCGTCCACCGCCCGTTGTGGCAGCGCGTTGCACCCACTTGCCCGTCGAGTTGTTAGCCATGACCGACCGACACCCTACAACGTCCATCCGGCGTACTCGTAAGCGGGGTCAACAGTGCCTCCACCAGCCGGGATTCCCCGGGACGTCCCGGAGCCCCCGACCCGCCCGCCCCGGCCCTCCGCTCCGCTCCGGGTCAGTCCCTGATATTGCATCCGCGCTGGTC
>PLRX01000109.1 GCA_003164095.1 Acidimicrobiaceae bacterium
GGGTAACAGCGAATCTTCGCCTCAGGGGGCAGATCCGCTTGCAACTCCCGCGAATGTCATTGCGGACTTTCGGCCCTAACCACAACCTCGTCCGTCGACATACGTTGACGTATCCCACGAGTGTCGATGCGGTGTACAGACACGCAGGCGGTCGACTGAGTGAAGGCGGTGTGGGCATGACGATGGATACCTACCGGCGCGGGGTGGGCGTACGGGACAACACGAAGGCGATCGCAGCGCTCGAGCAGACGCTCGAGGCATCGGCCGCACTTCGTCTGGAGCTGCTCCGGAACGAGGCGTCGACCAGGCGGATGGTCCACGAACTCCGGTCCGGGGTACCTTTCGCCGATGCCGTCCAGGACGGCGCCAACTCGGCGATGGAGCTGCGCGAGCGGGTCAACGATCCGCTGGACCACTACCGGGAGGCCCGCCGCCTGGTGCGGATGGCCATGATCGAGGACTGCCTGCGGGCCGGTCTGTCGCGTGGGCGCATCGCCGCGCTGCTGGGGGTGACCCGTCAGCGGGTGACCATCCTGGCCAAGGATGTCGACTACCGGGACCCACCCTCGGTCGACCTGCGCATGCTGCGTCGCGCCTGACCACCCCTCTACCATTCGCTCCATGAGCGAACCTGTGCCTTCGGACGGAACCGTCGTCGTCATCGGCGCCTCACTGGCCGGACTGAGGGCGGCGGAGGAGATCCGCCACGAGGGCCACACCGGTCCGGTGATCGTGGTGGGCGAGGAGATCCACGCCCCCTACGACCGTCCACCGCTGTCCAAGCAGCTCCTGTCCGGCAAGTGGGACGTCGAGCGCATCCACCACCACACGCCGGACGCCCTGGACGCCATCGGGTTGGAGTTCCGGCTCGGCCGACGGGCCACCGGCCTCGACGTGGACGGCCGCAGCGTCTCGCTGTCCGACGGCACCGAGCTGGCCTACGACGGCCTGGTCATCGCCACCGGGGCCGCCACTCGCAACCTGCCCGGTACCGAGGGCATGTCCAACGTCTGGATGTTGCGCACCCTGGACGACTGCCTGGGCATCCGTGCCGACATGGCCGCCGCCGGCGCGGAGCCCAGGGTGGTGGTGATCGGGGCGGGATTCATCGGCTCCGAGGTGGCCGCCACGTGTCAGGGCCTCGGCGCCCACGTGACCCTGCTCGAGGCGTACCACACGCCGCTCGTCCGGGTGCTGGGCGACCGGATGGGCCAGATGTGCGCCGACCTCCATGTGGCGAACGGCATGGACCTCCGTTGCGACGTGACCATCGACCACCTGGAGTCGGACCCCGGCGGCCCGGATCCGGTGGTCGTGTGCCTGGCCGACGGCACCCGGCTGCCCGCCGACGTGGTCGTGGTGGGGATCGGCGTGTCTCCCTCCGTGGGCTGGCTCGAGGACTCGGGTCTCACCCTGGACAACGGGATCGCCTGCGACGGTGCCCTCTTCGCAGGGGACCGGGTGGTGGCCGCCGGCGACGTGGCCAACTGGGTCCGCCCCTCAACGGGCCGATCGGCCCGGGTCGAGCACTGGACGAACGCCGCCGAGGGTGGTGCCGCTGCAGCACGCAACCTGTTGGCCGGTTCGGCGGTCGCCGTTCCCTACGACCCGGTGCCGTTCTTCTGGTCCGACCAGTACAAGGCGAAGATCCAGATGATCGGCCTGCCCGACGCCGAGGACGAGGTCGAGGTGGTGAGCGGCTCGGGAACGGAGGGCCGGATGGTCGCCCTCTACCGTTCGGGCGACCGGCTGAGCGGCGTGCTGGCCATCAGCCAGCCCGCCAAGCTCATGGGCTACCGCCCGCTGCTGGCCGCCGGCGCCTCGTTCGACGAGGCGCTCGCCCACGGCGCGTCCTGACCGGCACCGGGTCCGCTGGTCGAGCCGTGCGGCGCGGTCGGCACCGGCTGCCCGTCCGATCCGTCGCGACGCTGACGACGCGGCACCGACCGGATCCCGCGGGTGACGCGTAGGGCGCCGGCGATCTGGTTGGCGCTCGGCTCGATCCCGCCGTAGGTGGCGCGCTCCACGAGGACCGTCACCCCGGCGATGTCGGAGGCGCGCTCGGGCAGCGCCCGACCCAGTCGTCCGCCGTAGTCGGTGAGCGTCTCGTCGGGGCGCCTCGGCAGGCCGATCCGGGCCCCGCCACGAGACAGGTCGGCCGCCACCTGGTGGGCCCACGTGGCCGGCCGGTTGGCACGCCTGGTCCGCACCACGAGGACGACGACGACCACGCCCGCCACCAGGCCGATGGGGATCCAGGGCAGGCGGGTGAGGCCCCGGCCGAGCGAGGAAGCGAGCACGGTGCCCGGTACCGGGTTGGCCAGCGGCACGTCGGCCGTGGGGTCGAAGTTCTGCCACCCGTAGCCGGGGAACCACACCTGGACCCAGGCGTGGGCGTCCTTGGCCTGGATGTCGTAGAGGTCGGTGATCGGGTTGAACGGGCCGGGCACGTAGCCGACGGCCTCCCGGGCGGGGATGCCCAGGCTGCGGAGCATGACCACCGTGGCCGTCGAGATCTGCTCGCAGTAGCCGCGGCGGGTGCCGAAGAGGAACGAGTCGACCGCGTCGGTCCCGGCCGCCAGGGGCGGGATGTCGGTGGTGTAGCGGATGTGCCCGGCCATCCAGTTGTCGATGGCCTCGACCTTGGCGTAGGAGCGGGGGTCGGCGTCGCCGGGGGAGCCGATGCCCTTGGTGATCGACTGGGCCAGTGCGGTCACGCGGGCGTCGGGGTGGGGGAGTTGCAGATACCGGGCCTGCTCGGCCGGGCCCCACCCGTCTCGGTCGTCGGCCTGGGCGATGGCGACGGGGGCGGTGGCCGCTTCGAGCTGGGCCGGGGTCGCCGCCGAGTCGGTCGACACCACGGTGTAGATCGTGCCCGGGCCCATCGACGTGCCCGACGTGATGGTGCCGTCGGGGGTGACGGTCACCGTGTGGGTCTCCAGGTAGACGCGCTGGGCGTTGTCGGCGTGGAAGACCAGGTTCGGGCCGCCCTGGGCCAGGTAGAAGGTCTGGACGTCCTCGGTGCCGGAGGCGAGGGGGGCGACCTGGTCCGGGTAGGTGGGGATGAGGAACGGCGACCCGCCGGTCACCTTCTCGGTCCTCGGGCCGTCGACCGGGTTGGCCGACTGCACCCAGGACTGCCCGTTCCACAGGTCGAACGTCTGGCCCACCCAGTAGTTGGGCCGGGTGGCCCGCACCCGCATCAGCACCTCGTTGCCGAGTGCGACCCGGTCGGCCGTGTCGAGGGACTTGGCGAAGCCGAGGAAGCCGCCCACCCCGGTCCGTCCCGTGGCGCTGGCCGCGTGGGCGGGCAGTGCCGCACTGCCGTCGGTCAGTCCGGAGGGCGACGTGACCGGTGCGGCGTCGGCAGACGACGCGGTGAAGATGAGCGACGTCGAGACCCGTGGGGCGGGCAGGATCCCGACCAGCAGCACGGCCGCCACCGCCACAAGGCCCCCGGCCACGAGCAGCGAGCGCCACGGCACACCCTCGGTCTGGGAGACCGACTGCCACATGGCCACGAGACCCCACACGCAGCACGCCACCCAGGCGAGCACCCAGCCGCCGAGTGCGAGGTCGACCGACTGGGCGGCGGCCACGGCGATCAGGGCGGTGGAGCCGGCCAACGAGTAGGCGACGTCCCGGCGGGACGGCACGTCGAAGGCGTGGGTGGACAGCACCCAGGCGAACAGGACCGCCAGCGGTGCCTCGACCGAGGCGATGTCGCCCGGGGTGGCGTGGTGGGTGACGGTCAGCAGGAACCACACGAAGCCACCGACGGCGCAGACGGCCAGGACCGGCTTCACCCCGGGCCACGGGTCGGAGCGACGCCGGTAGGCGACGATGTTGCCGACCACGGTCGCCACCACGGCGAACAGCGACACGGCGGGACTCAGCTCCCCCTCGGACCAGCAGGCCCCGATGCCGAGCAGCACGGCGAGCACGGAGGCGGTCCGGAAGGAGATCGAGTTCTCGGGGGGCCCGGGGCGGTTGACCTCGACGAAGCGCTGCCAGAGCGTCATGCCGGCACCGCCCGGGCCAGGCGCCGCCCGAGGTCGACCCGGTCGACGACGGGCCGGGCCACCCGTCCGTCGGGCTCACGTGTGACGAGCACGACCGGGCGGTGGCCGGCCAGGCAGTCGCCGACGGCGGCCATCATGCGCTCGGCCTCCGCCTCGGCCGCCGCCGGGTCCTCGGGCAGGACGAGCTCGACGAGCACCGGGTCGTCGGTCTGGCGCTCGGACTCGCGCACCATGAGGGTGCCGACGTGCGAGGTGGCGGGCCAGTGCACGGCACGACGCGGGTCGCCCGGGGCGTAGGGACGCACGCCACGTGGCTCACCGACCGTCGAGTGGACCCGGAGGGACGCTTCGCCGTGGGCGTCGTCCGCGGTGGCGAGCGGTGGCCCGGCCTCGCCGGTGCGCGGGGCGACGTGGAGCAGGCGGGGGAGGGGGAGCTCGACGTCCCGGGCCCACCACAGGATGCCGAAGGGTGCGCTCGATGCCACCTCGACCACGACGGCGTCGAGCACGCCGCGGCGGCCGGGCGTGCAGGTCAGCACCACCGAACGGGACCCTCGCTGGCCGCCTGCTGCCTGGCGGTCGGGTCCGATCGGCCAGTGGGGGCGGACCCGCACCGGGCGGTCGGCCTCGAAGGTCAGCTCGACCGACCGTCCGGCCTGTCCGTCACCGGGCGATTCCGTGCACGTCACCCTTGCCCGGCCGGCCGGGACGACAGGTGCCACCAGGCCGACCAGCAGGAACGCCCCCAGGAGGGCGCCCACGGCCTGCACCCAGCCCGAGCCGCTGGAATGGGCGACGCCGGCCCACGCCACCATGGTGATGACGCTGCCGGCCACGGGTGCGATCCAGGCAACGGGGTGGACCCGCCGGCGGAGGCGCAGACCGCGGGGCAGCGCGGGGGAGTCAGGGGGCCGGCGGCGGTGGTCGAGGTGCCACGAGGTCATCGCGCCGATCACCAGTGCGGCGGCGCCGATGGCGATGCCCACGGGTGCGGCGGCCGGGCCGAACGCGAAGCGCGAGATGGCGACGCCGACCATGCCGGCGGCCACGCCGACCAGCGCGGCCTGGACCGCCCGCCACCGGCCCGGCTGGGGTCGAGGCGCGGACTCCCGACTCACGTCGTCGGTACGGGGGTGTCGGCGATGATGCGGCCGACGAGCGCCGCCGCCCCGCCCTCGCCGCCCTCGACGAGCAGCCGGTGCGACAGGCAGGCCACGGCCACGGCCTGGACGTCGCCCGGTGTGACGTAGGGGCGCCCGGCCAGGACGGCGTGGGCCTGGGCGCTGCGCAGCATCGAGATGGCGGCACGGGGACTCGCCCCGAGGCGGACGCTACCGGTGGCGCGGGTGGCACGCACCAGCGTCACGGCGTAGGCGGCCACCTCGTGGACCACGCGCACGTGCGCGGTGGCGGCGATGGCCCGCTCCCACCGCGCCGTGTCGGCCACCGGGGCCAGGGAGTCGAGTGCGTAGCGGCCGCCACTGTGCAGCACGAGGCGGGTCTCCACCTCGGCGTCGGGGTAGCCGATCGACGTCGACAGGCCGAACCGGTCGAGCTGGCTCTCGGCCAGGGGATAGGTGCCCACCTGCCCGACGGGGTTCTGGGTGCCGATCACGAGGTGCGGGCGGGGCAGGGGCCACGACTCGCCGTCAACGGACACCTGCTGCTCCTCCATCGACTCGAGGAGGGCCGACTGGGTACGCGGCGGCGTGCGGTTCATCTCGTCGAGCAGGACCACGTGGGCGAAGACGGGCCCCGGTCGGAACTCCCAGGTGGCGGTGTCGGGGGAGAAGACGGTGACGCCGGTGATGTCGGACGGGAGCAGGTCGGGGTGTCCCTGGACGCGCGACAACTCGGCGCCGAGCGCGGTGGCCAGCGCCCGGGCGAGCACGGTCTTGCCCACTCCCGGCACGTCCTCGATCAGGAGGTGTGACCCGGACAGGGCGGCAACGACGGCGGTGGTCACGGCCTCCGGGGTGCCGAGGAGGACGTCGGAGAGGGCGGCGTGCAGGCCGCGTGCCAGATCCACGGCATCGGCGACGGCGGCTGCCGCACTGCCGGCGTCGCCGGGCGCAGCGTCGGACGGGGCCTCGGGCACGGCGACGGGCGGTGGGACCGGCAGGTCCCCCGAACCCCGTGTCTCGATGCCGGTGCTCATGGGGTCTCCTGCTTCCCCGGCCTCGGCCGGTGGGGTCGGCGACGGCGCAGCGGCTGCTCCGGCTTCCCAGTGTAGAGGGCCACTCTGCGTGACCACAACGCGCCGACGTCGGGTCCGGTGGACCCGGTGGGGCGCCTTAGAAGTCGATGCCGGACAGTTCGGGTACGGCGCCTTCGGCCCGGCTGCGGGCCTCGAGCCAGCGGGCACGCGCCGCTGTCCGGTCGGCGTCGGACCTGGTCGGCAGCACCTCGACCCGGGGGATCCAGGCGGCGGCCACGTCGTCCTCGTCGGCCCAGGTGCCCATGGCCATCCCGGCCAGGAAGGCGGCACCCAGGGTGGTGGCCTCCAGGATGGGCGCCACCTCGACCGGTCGACCGCAGGCGTCGGCCACGGCCTGGGTGAAGACCGGGTTGGCGGTCATGCCGCCGTCGACCCGCAGCGCGCCGACGGGCAGGCCGGAGTCGGACTCGGCCGCCTCGAGCAGGTCGGCGCCGCGGTGGGCCACGCCCTCCAGGACGGCCCGGACGAACTCGGGCCGTCCGCTGCCCCGGGTCAGCCCGGTGAAGGTCCCCCTGGCGCCGAAGTCCCAGACGGGCGTGCCGAGGCCGAGGAGCGCGGGCACGAACCACACGTCGCCGGTGTCGTCGCACGCCCCGGCCACGGTGGCCGAGTGGGCGGCGTCGTCGATGATCCTGAGGTCGTCGCGCAGCCATTCCACACACGTGCCGGCCGACAGCATGATCGCCTCGATGCCCCACGTATCGATGCCACCACGGCGCCAGGCGATGATCGGGATGGTGCCGGCCGGGCCGCGGACGGCCTGGGGCGGACGGGCGGACCCGAGGCACTGGTCGAGCATGCCGCCGGTCCCGAACGTGGCCTTGGCCTGTCCGGCGGTCGTGCAGCTCTGCCCGATGAGCGACGCCTGCTGGTCACCGGCCATACCGGCGATGGGCGGGGCGCCGTCGAGCGACGAGGCGGTTCCAAGCACGCCGGACGAGTCGACGATGGACGGCAGGACCGCCTCGGGTATCCGCAGCGCCTCGAGCAGCGATGTACTCCAGCCGCGGCCGTCGCCATGGACGAGTCCCGTCACTGCGGCATTCGAGGCGTCGGTGACGTGCAACACCCCCTCGGACAGGATCCACGCCACCCAGGTGTCGATGGTGCCGAAGGCCAGCTCCCCCCGCTCGGACCGCGATCGGTCGGGGTCGGCGACGTCGAGGATGGCGGACAGCTTGGTGGCCGATGCGTTGGGGGCGATCCGGATGCCCTGGGCCTGCAGCTCGAGACAGGTCCCGACGGTGCGCAGGTCCTGCCAGCCGAGGCCCGGTCCGACGGGCTGTCCCGTGGCCCGGTCCCACACCAGGGTGGACGCCCGCTGGTTGGCGATCCCGACCGCGGCCACCGGGCCGCCCTCGGCCAGACTGCGGGCTGCCACCTCGGCCACGGCCGAGGCGATGGCCGTGCCGTCGAACTCGACGAGCCCGGCAAACGGGGTGTCGGGCAGGACCGGGACGTGGTGGATGTGCTCGACCGTGGCGTCGGGGCGCACGATGGCACCGCGCACGCCCGATGTGCCGACGTCGACGACCAGGATGCTCACGGCCAGGGCACCTCGCCGTAGGGGGTGGGCAACCCGAGCTTGCCCGGATTGAGGATCCCGTGGGGATCGAGGGCGGCCTTGACCGCCACTAGGACGTCGAAGGCGCCCCCCAGTGCCTCGGCCAGGAAGCGCCCACGGTTGAGGCCGACGCCGTGGTGGTGGCTGAGCGCGCCCCCGGCGTCGAGCGTGGCCCGGGTGACCTCGTCCCACGACCGGCGGTAGTAGTCGGCCACCCAGGCGTCACGGGCGACGATGTCGTCCCGGAGCTCTTCCGGCGGCCGGCCGGCGAAGGTGAAGTAGAGGCAGGCGCCGTCGGTGTAGGCGTGGCTCTGGTGGGAGGAGGCGGCCAGCGTGCCGGGCACCCGGCCGAGCGCGTCCACGACGGCGCGGTAGAGGCCGGGGAGGGCGGTCCAGCGGCCCGCCACCTCGACGGTGTCGACCACCACACCGGCCCGCCACAGTGGTGCCAGCGCGGACACGTCGTTGCGGTGGGTGAGCCAGCGGTCGACGAGGCCGACGTCGAGCGTGTCCGACCCTGCGCACTCCTGGTCGACCACGGCCAGGGAGGCATCCAACAGCGCCGGGTCGGCCTCGTCGAGGACGACCAGCACGTTGGTGTCGGGCTGGTCGAAGTTCCGTCCCGACTCGGTGGCGTCGTAGAGGCGCAGGACCGCGGGGGAGGCACCCCGGCGGAGGATGCGGCGACACGCGTCGAGCCCGTCGGCGAACGAGGCGAACCCGAACGCCCGGCGACCCTCGCCCTCGGGCACCGGGTGCACGCGGAAGCGCCCCTCGGTGATCACACCGAGGGTGCCCTCGCTTCCCACGAACAGCTGCGTCAGGTCGGGTCCCGTGGCCGAGCGCGGCCCGTGGCCACCGGTGCGGACGATGCGGCCGTCGGCCAGCACCACCTCGAGGCCCAGCACCATGTCCTCGATCTTGCCGTAGCGGTTGGAGTACTGGCCCGCCCCCCGGCACGCCAGCCAGCCACCCACCGTCGAGAGGTCCATCGACTGGGGCCAGTGGCCGAGGGTCAGACCATGACCGTCGCGCAGCCCGGACTCGACGTCGGGGCCGAACGTGCCGGCACGCAGGTCGGCCACCAGGGACGTGTCGTCGACGTCGGCGATCCCGTCGAGCCCGCACAGGTCGAGCGCGACACCCCCGAAGAGCGGGATCGAGGCTCCGCAGACGCCGCTGCGGCCGCCGGCCGGAGTGACCGGCACCCGGGCCTCGTCGCACAGGGACAGCACGGCCGACACCTGGGCGGTGTCGGCGGGCCGGGCCACCAGCGCCGGGCGCGAGGGGACCGCACCGGCCGCCGCCCAACCGATGGCGACGGGCCACCAGTCGCGCCCGGCCTCGGCCCGGTCCTCGTCCAGGTCGGAGACGGAGTCGCAGACGTCGCCCAGGCGCTCGGCCAGGCCGGCGTCCACGGCCACCCGGGCGGTGTCGAGGTGGTCGACCACACCGGACGTTCCGGCGTCGATGGGCGTGACCGGGGTCGGGCGGGTCATGACTCCACCGCCGCGACCCCGGTGGTGGCGGTCGTGGCTGCGTCGGCTGTGGCACGTGCCGCCGCGTTGCTGACCGGGTCGGGGTCGAGGCCGGCCCGCGTCAGGTCGGCCAGCAGCCGGGTGGCGTAGGCCTCGGCCTCGGCGCGCCGGCGCTCGTCGTCCCAATCCAGTTCGGGCCCGATGAGGGCGGCCACCTTGCCGGCGGCTGCGGCCGTCGCCCGGGCATCGCGGTAGGCCGACTGGGTGCGGCGGTCGAGCACGTCGGACACGGTGCCGGCCATCTCGCGGCGGACGGCCCACAGCGCCTCGACGGTCAGGTACGGGAGACCCTCCACCAGTGGCTCAAGCAGCTCGGGCCGGCCCCCGGCCATGGCCAGCACTGCGGCGGCCTCGGTGCCGTAGCGGCCGGCCAGGTGGGCGGCACGCGACGCCTCGGGGTGGGCCGGGTCGGAACGTACGTTGGCACCGGCGCCACCCGCCTTGGGAGCGACGCGCGCACCGGGCGGGGCGCCGTGCAGTCGCAGGTTCTTGGTCCGGCAGCGCAGGCCCCTCCGGCCGAGCACGCCGGCCGCCACGTCGACGGTGTCCTCGGCCATCTTGCGGTAGGTGGTCAGTTTGCCGCCGGTGACGCTCACCATGCCGCCGTCCGAGGTCCGCACCGTGTGGCGGCGCGACAGGTCGGCGGTGCGCTCGCTCGAGGCACCCTTCTGCTCGGGGGCGAGCAGGGGTCGGAGCCCCGACCAGATGCCGGTGATGTCGGCCCTGGTGAGCTGGCGGGTGGAGATGGCGTTGGCAGCGTCCAGGATGTAGTCGACGTCCTCGGGGGTGCACGACGGATCGTCGAGGGGACCGTCCCAGGCGGTGTCGGTGGTGCCGAGGTAGACCTGGTCGCCCCACGACACGACGAAGATCGACCGCTTGTCCTCGCGCACCGGGATCACGGCGGCGATGTCACAGGGGAAGGACTCCTCGGGCACCGTGATGTGGATGCCCTTGGCCGGCCGGATGGACCGGGGGTCGCGGTGCTCGTCGAGGGTGCGCACCTCGTCGGACCACACCCCTGCGGCGTTCACGACGACCGAGGCCCGGACGTCGAAGGGCTCGCCGCCGACCGGTGCCACCGTGGCCCCGCGGACACGACCGGTGGCATCGGTCACCAGGCGGATCACCGGCGTGTGGTTGACGGCGGTGGCGCCGTGGTCGAGGACGGCGGTCCGGAGGACCGTCAGCGTGAGTCGGCTGTCGTCGGACCGGGCGTCCCAGTAGAGGAAGCCGGCGGCCAGGCGGTCGGCGCGTAGCGTCGGCATGTGGGCGAGGGCCTGCTCGCGGGTGACCTTCTCGTGGCGTCGGCCGATGCGCACCCCACCGGTGAGGTCGTAGAGCCAGAGGGCGGTCCGGTAGACGCGTGCGACGCTCTTGTTGACCACACCGGACTTGCCGAACAGCGGAATGAGGAAGGGGAGCGGGGACACGAGGTGGGGGGCGTTCTCCAGCAGGCGCTGGCGCTCGGCCAGGTTCTCGTAGACCAGGCGGTACTCGTGCTGCTGGAGGTAGCGCAGGCCGCCGTGGATGAGCTTCGAGGACTTGGACGACGTCCCCGAGGCGAAGTCCTCGCGCTCGACGAGGGCGGTCTTGAGGCCCCGGCTGGCGGCGTCGAGTGCCACGCCGGCCCCCGTGATGCCGCCACCGACGACCAGGACGTCGAACGACTCCGAGGCCAGCCGGGCCAGTGCCCGCCCGCGCGAGAAGGGATCGGTGTCCGGGTCGGGTGCGGGCATGTCGAAAGCCTGCCACACGTACGTCGGGACTACCCCAGCCGGGACGCTTGGCCGGGGACGCGACTGGGCAGTGCCGTCACGGGGACCCCCCCCGTGACGGCCGATCCGCGGCGGCCATGACCGTCCGGTGGATGCACGGCGGGATGGTTGCGATCGTCCCGGGTGCCGGGAGTCCGGGGGATTTCGCCAACGATTGTTGATTGACAATCTATGGTGATATCATGACCGTCGTGCGTAGTCCCGACGAGCTGACCGAGCTGTTCCGGGCGTCGGGCCGGAAGGTCACGGCCCAGCGCCAGTGCATCTTCCGGATCCTGCAGGGCGACGAGACCCACCCGTCGGCCGAGGCCGTCCACGCCGTCGCCGTCCAGGAGATGGAGACCATCTCCCTCAAGACCGTCTACCAGACGCTCAACGACCTGGCCGAGCTGGGTGAGATCAGCGCCCTCGACGTCGGCACCGGTCGCACCCGCTTCGACCCCAACGTCGACGACCCCCACCACCACCTGGTCTGCCGTAGCTGTGGCAGTGTGCGCGACCTGGTCGTCGACTTCCCCGGGTTGTCCGTCCCCGACGGGGCCGACCTCGGCTTCGAACTCGGCTCCGCCGAGGTCATCTTCCGCGGTCTGTGCCCGGCGTGCCGGGCCGACGCCGCACCGCCGGTCCGCACGGCCGCCGCCAGCTGACGTATCGACCACCACCATCCATCCAGAAAGGAACACCATGCCCGACCTCAAGGACAGCAAGACCGAGGCCAACCTCAAGGAGGCCTTCGCCGGTGAGAGCCAGGCCAACCGCCGCTACCTGTACTTCGCCCAGAAGGCGGACGTCGAGGGCTACCCGGACGTGGCCGCCCTCTTCCGCTCGGTCGCCGAAGGGGAGACCGGCCATGCGTTCGGCCACTTCGACTTCCTGCGCGAGGTCGGCGACCCGGTGACGGGCGCCGCCGTCGGCCCGACCGAGGACAACCTCAAGTCGGCCATCGAGGGCGAGACCTACGAGTACTCCGAGATGTACCCGGGCTTCGCCCGTACGGCCCGCGACGAGGGGTTCGAGGAGATCGCCGAGTGGTTCGAGACCCTCGCCCGCGCGGAAAAGAGCCACGCAGGTCGCTTCACGGAGGGCCTCACCTCCGTCGCCTGAGCTCGACCGCCGATGCCGGCCCCCGGAACGTACCGGGGGCCGGCAGGGCGGCGGGGCGGGCTGACGCGTCGCACGCGTCGGTACTTCACCCCGAACTGACCCATGTCCTCTGACCCCTCACCCGAACTGACCCCTCACCACGAGCCGGATGGACCGCTGCCATGACCACCACCTACAGCCCCGACGATCCCGCCTACCTCGACGAGGCCGACTTCCGCGTCGAGCTCGAGCGGGTATTCGACCTCTGCCAGGGGTGCCGCCTCTGCTTCAACCTGTGCCCGTCGTTCCCCACGATGTTCGACCTGATCGACGCCAACGACGGCGACGTGTCGGCGCTGACCGCCGCCGATCAGGACCGGGTCGTCGACGAGTGCTACCAGTGCAAGCTCTGCTACCCGAAGTGCCCCTACGTGCCGCCGCACGAGTGGCAGCTCGACTTCCCCCGCCTCATGATGCGCGCCCACGCCGTCGGCCACGCCCAGGGCCAGCCGGTCCGGGAGCGGGTGACCGACCAGGTACTCGCACGCACCGATCTCGTCGGCCGCGTCTCGACGGCCGCCGCGCCGCTCGCCAACGCCGTGACCGGGAAGCCGGGGTCCTGGGCGCGACGCATGATGGAGAAGACGGCGGGCATGGCCTCCGAGCGCATGCTGCCGCCCTACGCACGGACGCGGTTCTCGACCTGGTTCCGCCGCCGCAATGCGGGACGTGGGCCGAAGGCCTTCGTGTCCGGCGCACGTCAGGGTGAGGTGTCGGTCTTCCCGACGTGCTTCATCGAGTACATGGAGCCGGCCATCGGCCAGGACCTCGTCAAGGTCTACGAGCGCAACGGCGTCTCCTGCTCGCTGCCCGAGGGCACCGCGTGCTGCGGGGCCCCGTGGCTCCACCAGGGGAACATCAAGGAGTTCACGAAGGCGGCGGAGCGAAACGTCACGGCCCTGGCAGCCGAGGTCCGGGCCGGCAAGGACGTCGTGGTGGCCCAGCCCACCTGTGCCTATGTCGTAAGGCGGGACTATCCCCTCTACCTCGAGCACACGCCGCTCGCGGCCGACGCCGCGCTGGTGGCCGAGCACACGTCGGACCCGGCCGAGTACCTCATGGCCCTCCACAAGGGCGAGGGGACCGAGCTCGCCACCGACTTCATCGGCCGGGACACGGGAGCGGTGCCCGACGCGGTGACCTACCACGTCGCCTGCCACCTCCAGGCCCAGCACATCGGCCTGAAGAGCCGGGACCTCCTGAAGGTGGCCGGGGTGAGGGCGACGCTCGTGCAGCGCTGCTCCGGCATCGATGGCACCTGGGGCTATCGGGCGGAGAACTACGAACTGGCCCGCAAGGTGGCGGCCCCCATGGCCAAGGAGATCCGGGCGGCCGGCAACGACGTGGTCTGCGGCGACTGCCACCTCGCCAACGGCTCCATCGAACAGGAGACGGGCACCCGGCCCGTCCACCCGATCCAGTTGATGGCCCGGGCCTACGGCATTCCTGAGGAGGACTCGTGACCGCCCTCCCGCTGACCCTCGACGACATTGCCGACCAGCGCGCCTATGAGCGCGAGCGTGACTCGTTCCGCCAGGCCGTCATCTCCCACAAGAAGCTGCGGCGGGTGACCGTCGGGCCGGTCGTGACCCTCACCTTCGAGAGCCGCATGACCATGCGGTTCCAGGTCCAGGAGATGGCCCGGGCCGAGCGGATGACGACCGACGAGCAGATCCAGCGCGAGCTCGACGTCTACAACCGGCTGCTCCCCGCTCCAGGCGAGCTGTCGGCGACCCTGTTCCTCGAGTTGACCACCGAGGAGGGCCTCCGCACGTGGCTGCCCCGTCTGGTGGGCGTCGAGCGGTCGGTGGTGCTCGAGATCGGAGAAGGACCCACCCGCCATGTGGTGCGGTCGGTCCCGGAGGAGGAGCACGAGACCCAGCTCACCCGCGAGGAGGTCACCTCGGCGGTCCACTACGTGCGCTTCCCCTTCACCCCGGCCGAGGTCGCCGCCTTCGAGGCCGGGCCGGTGACCCTGCTCATCGACCACACCGGCTATCCCGACGGGTCGCCCGGCGTGGTGCTGTCGGACGCCACCCGGGCCGAGCTGTCCCGGGACCTGGCGGGGGAGTAGGCCCACCGGGCCGACCGGCTCCTCGGGAGCAAACCTGCCGGCCGCCGGCCTGTTCGGTGCTCCGGCTATTCGCCGGTGAACTTGGGATCGCGTCGGGCCAACGACGCGGCGATCCCCTCACGGAAATCCGCCGTGGCCATGAGACGCAGCTGCTCGGCCCGCTCGTCATCGACCATGTCGCCGAACCGGGCCACCAGGTCGGAACGTAGCGTGCGTCGGATCGACCGCACCGCCTGGGGCGCGGAGAGGGCGATCTCCTCGGCCAGGGCGTGGGCACCCGCCCTCGGGTCGTCGTCGAGCCGGTCGCACAGCCCGATGGCCAGGGCCTGGTCGCCGTCGATGCGCCTGCCCGTGGCGAGCAGCTCGAGGGCGGCCTGTCGGCCCACCACGGCGGGCAGCGTCAGCGAGATGCCGAATCCCTGGTGGAATCCGAGCCGGGCGAAGTTGGCCGTGAACCGGCTCGAGGCGGCAGCCACCCGGAAGTCGGCGGCGAGTGCCAACCCCAGCCCGCCGCCCACGGCCGCCCCCTGGACGGCCGCCACCAGTGGCAGCGGTCCGTCGATCAGCCGCTGCGCGGTGCCGTAGAGGGTGGCGAGTGCATCGGGCTCCGGGCGGTCGGTGGACCCGAAGTCGAGCCCGGCGCAGAAGTGCCGGCCCTCTGAGCACAGCACCACGGCCCGCCCGCCCCTGGCATCGGCCCAGGCGACGGCCTCGACCACCGACGCCAGCAGGGCGGCGTCGAAGTAGTTGGCCGGCGGCCGGTGCATCTCGACCTCGGCCACGTATCGGTCGTCGAGAGCGACGGTCACGTCGCCGAAGGCGGCGGCTGCGGTCCCGGTCATCGGTCCTCCTGGGCGGTCACGCCGTGAGTCGTGACGTCGGGTGCCGCGTCCGGGTCGCCAGGATGTGGGGCGTGGTGTTCGGCGTGGTGTTCGGCCCACTGGGCGACCTCCGCCCGCACCTCCGCATTGTGCTGACCACTGACGGCAGCGTGGCGGTGCACGGTGCGCCCGGGGTGGTTGGCGAAGCGGACCGGCTGGGGGATGACCTTGTAGCGGCCGGCCAGCGGGTGGTCATCCTCGGGCAGCTCGTCGACCAGCTCCTCGAGAGTGGGCACGGGTGACGCCGGGATCCCCTTGTCGCCGCAGAACTCGAGCCACTCGGCCGTGGTCCGGTCGACCAGCACGGCCGCGACCTCGGCGTAGAGGCTGTCGGCGTGGGCGATGCGGGACCGGGCCGACCGGATCCGCTCGTCCTGGACGAGGTCGTCACGTCCGGCCGCCAGGAACAGGTCCTCGTAGTTCTGCCGGGTGTAGGCGAGCACGTTGATCCAGCCGTCCCTGGTGCGCTGGGGCCTGCGCTCGGGGTTCAGGATACGGCCGTAGCCCGGGGGCCCGAGTGGTGGCACCGTGGTCGCCGGGCCGGCGTGCTCCACCAGGGTGAAGGCGGTCATGACGTCGATCATCGGGACCTCGACGCGCTGGCCCCTGCCGGTGCGCTCCCGCTCGAAGAGTGCGGCCATGACGGCGTACGCGATGGTCAGCCCGCTCACCTTGTCGGCCACCAGCGTCGGCACGAGGACGGGCACTCCGCCCATGCGCCGGAACGTGTCGGGTATGCCGGAGCCGGCCTGGATCACGTCGTCGTAGGCCGGGGCGTCGGCGGCGGGGGAGTCCGACGGGTAGCCCTGCGCCTGGCAGTAGACGACCTCCTCGCAGACGGCCCGCACATCCTGGTAGGCCAGACCGAGGCGGGCCAGGGTGCCGGGCCGGAGGTTGGTCACCACCACGTCGACGGTGGCGGCGATCTCGAGCGCTTCGCGGCGTCCCTCGGGGTCCTTCAGGTCGAGGACCACGTTGCGCTTGTTGCGCAGGAGGTTGAGGGCCAGGCCCGACAGCGTCGGCACCGGGCCGGCGGTCATGACCCGGCTGAGCGTCCCCTTCGGGTCCTCCACGGTGATGACGTCGGCGCCCAGGTCGCCGAGGATCTGTGTGGCCAGCGGACCCATGATGACCGAACTGAGGTCCAGTACCCGGACCCCGTGGAGCGGCCCGGTCGGCGTCGGTGGCATGGTGGCGTCCTTTGGTGCGGTGTCTGCGGCCCGGTGCCCCGGGTCATGTGCCGGGCCGCGGGACCCGGGCGGAGGTTTCGGACGGGAAGACTGGCCAATAGTACAGAGCGGCACCGACGGTCGGGTCACCCCTCCGGCAGCGCATGGTGCGGGAGACTGAGCGGCAATGAGTGGACCGGACCCGACACCGATGAGCTTCTGGGACGAGTTCAAGGACGCGGTGACCCCGCGTGCCGTGTTCCTGGTGATCGGCGTGGCCGTCATCCAGGTGGCTTTCATCACCTCCTATGTCGGAGCGTTCCACCATCCGGAGCCCCACGGCCTGCCCGTCGCCGTGGTCGCCCCGGCGGCCGACGCACCGCAGCTGGTGAAGGCGTTGAACGGGATCCCCGGGCACCCGGTCCAGGCGACGGCCGCACCGTCGATAGCTGTGGGCACGCGCCAGCTACTGCGCCGGGACGTCTTCGGGGTCCTGGTCGTCGATCCCACGGCTACGAGCGAACAGCTCCTCGAGGCGAGTGCCAGCGGGGTGTCCGCGTCGGTGGCCGCCACCGACGTGTTCGACCAGGTGGCCGCCCGGTACCACCGGACCGTGGTGGTGCACGACATCCGGCCGCCATCACCCGGCGACCGGAACGGCTTGACGTCCTTCTACCTGGTGATCGGTTGGATCGTGGGCGGTTACCTCGTCGCCTCGATCCTCGGCATCAGCAGCGGGTCCCGTCCGGCGAACGCCCGGAGGGCCACGTTGCGCCTGGGGGCGATCGCCGTCTACGCGCTGGTGACCGGGATGGCCGGAGCGATCGTCGTCGGGCCAATCCTCCACGCCCTACCCGGCCCCACCTACCAGCTCGGACTGCTCGGCGCCCTGGTCATCTTCTGCGCCGGTGCGTTCGCCATGGCCCTGCTCGTGGTGGCCGGCACCATCGGGATCGGTCTGGCCATCATCGTCTTCGTCGTCCTGGGCAACCCGAGCGCCGGCGGCCCGTACGCGTGGCAGTTGCTGCCGCCGTTCTGGCGGGACATCGGCCCGTGGCTGCCGTCGGGTGCGGGCACGGCAGCCGCACGCGGCATCGCGTACTTCGGCTCGACGGCCATCACGTCGAACCTCCTGGTGATCGCCGCGTACGGGGTGGTGGGAGTCGTCGTCGTCTACGTCGTCCTGCTCGATGTGGGCCACCAGCTGCTGGACCTGCCGAAGGCTGCCCGACGGGTCGGCGGTGGCGACGACGCAGCTGACCAGGGCGAGGTCGCGGCTTCCAGCTGAGGAACCCATCAGCTCGGTGGGCGTGCAAGGTGTCGTCGAGGTGGGAGCAGGGTGTCGTGCAAGGTACCGGGCCCAGGGTGGCGGTGCCGCCCGTCCGGGTGGTCCGTACGGCGCCCCGGTGCCGACGGCGACGCACTCCGGTGCACCGAAGGGACCGTCCATGAGCAGCGCCACCACCACCACGATCGTCGGGAACCTGACCCGCGATCCCGAGATCCGCTACACCCGCGAAGGACAGGCCACCTGCACGATCGGCGTGGCGGCCAACCGCAGGTGGCAGAACCGGGAGACCAACGAATGGGAGGAGTCCACCTCGTTCTTCGACGTCGTCGCCTGGCGGGACCTGGCGGAAAACGTCGCCCTGAGCCTGACCAAGGGGATGCGGGTCATCGTGACCGGACGGCTCGAGCAGCGCAGCTGGGAGACCGAGGACGGCGACAAGCGCTTCAAGATCGAGATCGTCGCCGACGAGGTCGGCCCGGCACTCCGCTTCGCCACCGTCGACGTCCACCGGGTCGTCCGTCCGGCCGCCGAGCCCGATGCCGGATCGTTCAGCGAGGACGGGGTCGGTGCCTGACCGCCCGGACCGGTCGTCCGACGGTCGCAGCCGTCCGGTCCACTTCGGTGTCCGGGTGATCCTGTCCAAGGAGGAGGCATTCGGCGCCTGCCAGGCCCTGGCCGATGCCGGTCGGGTCCTCGTCCGGTCGGGCGGCTTCGAGGAGGCCGACTCGCTCGGCTCCCTCTTCGAGCTGTTGGAGGAGCGGCTCGTCGCCAACTGAACGGGTCGGCGCATGCCACATCTCACGCGCATCCGCCCCCGGCCGTAGCGGTCGGGGGCGGATCGTCGTGGCGTCCTGAACAGGCCGTCCGGGAGCCGTCCCGCCCGGGAGCCATTACGCCGAGGACGGTCCGCCAGGGTCAGCCCTCGGTGGGCTCGAATTCGAGGGAGAGCGAGTTGACGCAGTAGCGCAGTCCGGTCGGGGCCGGCCCGTCGGGAAAGACGTGGCCGAGGTGGCCGCCGCAGCGGGCACAGGTGATCTCGACGCGGCGCATACCGAACGACTCGTCCTCGTGCTCTTCGATGGTGCCGTCGGACAGCGCACGGGTGAAGCTCGGCCAGCCGGAGCCGGACTCGAACTTGGCGTCGGTCGGGAACAGCTCCGCACCGCAGCCGGCACACGTGAACATGCCCGAGCCCTCGACGTGCAGGAGCTCGCCGGACCAGGCCGGCTCGGTCCCCTTCTGGCGCAGGACGGCATAGCGTTCCGGGGCCAGCCGGGCCCGCCACTCCTCGTCCGACAGCTCGACCTTGTCGTTCGTGGTGTCGGTCGTGTGCGGGGTGGGGTCGGTGGTGCTCATGGACACTCCTTCAGGTAGGCCGACGGACCGCCCGGGGTCGGGTCCGACGTCGATCGATCAGTTCAACGTCCGCCGGGCCGGGGCTGTTCCCTCCCGATGGGGCGGGAGCGGTGGTCCGGTTGGCGTCGGAGTGCAGTCTCCCCCGGTCCGCGTTTCACCGTCCGGTGGCGGATTCAAACGTCGTACGGCTTCCCGCCTCTCGGCCCGCCGGGACCTGTTGCGCCCGGCGCGACCTCGCAGGCCGACCTCTGAGGCCCTGAACTGGGACAACGCGAACGGCGGGCACGGGCCGGACCCGACCGGACGCCGGGTCGGTCCGGAAACCCGTTTTGCTAACGTCGCGTCAGATTTCGAGCCGCCCCCTCATCGCCGACACGATCACCGGCACCCGCCCCACACCGCCCGCCCCACACCGCCCACCACACAGGACGCGACCCATGGATCTACGAGACCGACCCGAGGACGAGGCATTCCGCGCCGAGGTCCGGGCCTGGCTCGCTGACCACGTCGTCGGCGACTACGCCGCCCTCGGGGGGCGCGGTGGCTCGGGCGACGAGACGTTCGGCTTCGACGTGCGCCTGGAGTGGGAGAAGGAATTGGCCGCCGGCGGATGGACGTGCCTGGGCTGGCCCGTCGAGTTCGGCGGGCGTGGCGCCTCCATCGCCCACCAGGTCATCTTCAACGAGGAGTACGTCAAGGCCAAGGCACCCGGCCGGGTGAGCATCCTGGGCGAGGGACTGCTCGGCCCCACGATCATCCAGTACGGCACGCAGGCCCAGCAGGACCGCTTCCTCCCCCGGATCGTGGACGGCAGCGAACTCTGGTGCCAGGGCTACTCCGAGCCAAATGCCGGCAGCGACCTGGCCAACGTGGCCACCCGGGCCGAGTTGGACGGCGACGAGTGGGTGGTGACCGGCCAGAAGGTGTGGACGTCGCTGGCCCACCAGTCCGACTGGTGCTTCGTGGTCTGCCGGACCGAGCCGGGGTCGGTGCGCCACAAGGGACTGTCCTATCTACTGGTGCCTATGGACCAGCCGGGCGTGGAGATCCGCCCCATCACGCAGCTCACCCGTACGTCGGAGTTCAACGAGGTCTTCTTCGACGGCGCCCGGACGGCCAGGGACTTGGTGGTGGGGGAGCCGGGCGACGGCTGGCGGGTGGCGCTCGCCACCCTGGCCTACGAGCGGGGCGTCGGCCTCCTCGGCCACCAGCTGTCGTTCCGCCGTGAGCTCGACCACCTGTTCGACGTGGCCCGGGCGAACGGCCGCAGTCAGGACCCGGTGATCCGCCAGCGACTGGCCCGGTCGTACGCCGAACTCGAAGTGCTCCGGTACAACACGCTGCGCAGCCTGTCCGGCTACGACGGGCCGGTGGCCCCGCCCGAGGCCTCGATCATCAAGCTGTTCTGGGCGTCGTGGCACCAACGGCTGGGCGAGCTGGCCATGGACGTGCGGGGCGAGCCCGGTCTGGTGGTCGAGGCGCCGCCGTACGAGCTCGACGAGTTCCAGCGGACCTTCCTGTTCAGCCGGTCCGAGACCATCTACGGCGGGTCCAACGAGATCCAGAAGAACATCATCGGCGAGCGGGTCCTCGGACTGCCGCCCGAGCCCAAGGGGGAGCTTCGTTGAGCGACGCACCGAGCACGCCGGCCACGCCGGACGCACCGACCGGACCGCTCCCGGCCCCCGAGCCCCCGGCCGGCCACGGCCTGCTCGAGGGGAAGATCGTGGTGGTGACAGCCGCCGCCGGCACCGGCATCGGCTTCGCCACGGCCAAGCGGTGCATCGAGGAGGGGGCCACGGTCGTGGTGTCCGACGCCCACGAGCGCCGATTGGGCGAGGCGGCCGATGCACTCGCCGAGGTGCCCGAGGCGGATGGGGTGCGCCCGCTGGCCGTCCCCTGCAACGTGACGGTGGAGGCCGAGGTGCAGGCGCTCTACGACGCGGCCGTGGCCGAGCACGGTCGATTCGACGTGGCCGTCAACAACGCCGGGCTCGGGGGCCAGGTCGACGTGGTGGACATGACCGACGAGCAGTGGGACCTCGTCCTCGACGTCACGCTGACCGGTACGTTCCGCTGCACGCGGGCCGCCCTCCGCCACATGTACGCCCGGGGCGGCGGCGGGGTCATCGTCAACAACGCCAGCGTGCTCGGGTGGCGGGCCCAGGCCGGCCAGGCCCACTACGCGGCGGCCAAGGCCGGCGTGATGGCCCTGACCCGGTGCACGGCGGTGGAGGCCGCTCCCCGCGGGGTGCGCATCAACGCCGTGTCGCCGAGCCTGGCTGTCCACCCCTTCCTCAACAAGGTCATGGCCGACGACGACCTGGCCGAGCTGGCCCGACGCGAGGTGTTCGGCCGCGGCGCCGAGGTGTGGGAGGTGGCCAACGTCATCGCCTTCCTGGCCAGCGGCTACGCCACCTTCATGACCGGCGAAGTCGTCTCGGTCAGCAGCCAGCACCCCTGAGCACGCCTCGGCGGCCCGACCCCGGCGACGGGACCATGCACTACCCTGACGGCGTGTCAGATGTGACCGATCCCCGTGGCGACCTCGAGTGGGGAACACTTCCCGGCCTGGTCCAGGACGCCGCGGCCCGCTTCGGCGACGCCGAGGCCGTGGTCGACCGCAACGGGCCAGGCGGCACCACCACCCGATGGTCGTTCGATCGCCTGGCCGAGGAGGTGGCGACCGCCACCCGGGCCGTCGTGGCCCAGGGCATCGAGCCCGGCGACCGCGTGGCGATCTGGGCCCCCAACTGCGCCGAGTGGATCGTGGCCGCCCTGGGCGCGGTCGGCGCCGGCGCCGTGCTCGTGCCCCTCAACACCCGCTACAAGGGTGCGGAGGCGGCGTACATCCTGCGGGCCTCGGGGGCCCGGATCCTCTTCACGGTGCAGGGCTTCCTCGGCACCGACTACCCGGCGCTGCTCGACGAGGCGGTGACCGCGGGCGAGGCGCTGCCCGACCTCGACCTGGTCGTCGTCCTGCGCACGGACGGACCGGCCGTCGACCCGTCCACCACGGCTGCAGGTGCGCCGGCCGTCGGGTGGGAGGCGTTCCTGGCGGGAGCCGTCGGATGTGAGCCCGACGTGGCGGCCGGCCGCACGGCGGCGATCACCTCGGCGGACCTGTCTGACCTGGTGTTCACCTCGGGGACCACCGGGCATCCGAAGGGGGCGATGACCACGCACGGCCAGACCCTTCGGACGTTCGCCACCTGGGCGGAGGTGGTTGGCCTGCGGACCGGCGACCGCTACCTCATCGTGAACCCGTTCTTCCACACCTTCGGCTACAAGGCGGGCATCCTGGCCTGCCTGATGGCCGGCGCCACGATGGTGCCCGAGCCCGTGTTCGACGTCGACGTCGTACTCCAGCGGGTGGCCGACGAGCGGATCAGCGTCCTGCCGGGCCCGCCCACCATCTTCCAGTCGATCCTCGACCACCCGAAGCGCGACGCCTTCGACCTGTCGACCCTGAGGCTCGTGGTGACGGGTGCCGCCGTGGTGCCCGTCGAGCTCGTCGAGTCGCTCTGGTCCGACATGGGCATCGAGACGGTGCTGACCGCCTACGGGCTGACCGAGGCCACCGGGACGGCCACGATGTGCCGACGGGGCGACTCCGCCGAGGTGATCTCGGGGACGTCGGGACGCGCCATACCGGACGTGGAGGTGCGCATCGTCGACGCCGACGGGAGCGAGGTCGCCACCGGCGAGGCGGGCGAGATCGTGGTGCGCGGCTACAACGTGATGTCCGGCTACTTCAACGATGCCGAGGCCACCGCTGCGGCCATCGACGCGGAGGGGTGGTTGCACACGGGTGACGTCGGGTTCCTCGACGCCGGGGGCAACCTGGCCATCACCGACCGGCTGAAGGACATGTACGTGAGCGGCGGCTTCAACGTCTATCCGGCCGAGGTCGAGGCCGTCCTGCGCCGCCACCCGGCGGTGGGCCAGGTGGCCGTGATCGGCGTCCCCGACCACCGGATGGGAGAGGTCGGCCTGGCCGTGGTGGTGCCGGCCCCCGGTGTCGACGTCACGACGCTCGGCGTAGAGCTGCCGGCATTCGCCAAGGAGCAACTCGCCAACTTCAAGGTGCCGCGCCGGGTCGAGGCGGTCGACGCCCTGCCCACCAACGCCAGCGGCAAGGTCCTCAAACGCGAACTCCGGGCCACGTTCGGAACCTGAGCGGGCATGACCGACCTCCGGCCACCGCCGGCCGCCGGACAGATCGCAGTACCGACACACCAGATCGCAACACCGAGCAGAAGGAGCAGCACGTGCGAGGCATCGTCTACACCGGATCCGACGTCGAGGTCACCGACCAGCTGTCGATCGGCGACCCCGGTCCCACCGAGGTCCGGGTGGCCATCGGCGCGGCCGGCGTCTGCCACTCCGACCTGTCCGTCATCAACGGCACCATCCCGTGGAAGGCTCCCTCGGTCCTCGGTCACGAGGGTGCGGGCGTCGTGGAGGCCGTCGGCAGCGAGGTGCGCTCGGTCAAGCCCGGCGACCACGTCGTCATCGCCACCCTGGCCAGCTGCGGCACGTGCCGGGCGTGCTCGACCGGGCACCCCACCTGGTGCGTCAAGACACTGGGCAACGTGTCGACGCCGTTCACCTACAAAGGTGAGCCGGCGTCCAACTTCGCCGCCACGTCGGTGTTCGCCGAGTCGACCATCGTCAAGGAGGTCCAGGCCGTCAAGATCTCGAAGGACGTGCCGATGACCTCGGCCTGCCTCATCGGCTGTGGCGTGTTGACCGGTGTCGGCGCCGTGCTGAACCGGGCGAAGGTGCAGGCAGGCGAGACGTCGGCCGTGTTCGGCGTCGGCGGCGTGGGGCTCAACGTGATCCAGGGCCTGCGCCTGGCCGGGGCCAGCCGCATCATCGCCGTCGACACGCTCGCCTCCAAGGAGGGCCTGGCCCGCCAGTTCGGTGCCACCCACTTCGTCGACGCCTCCGAGACGGACGCCGTCGCCGCAATCCGCGAGATCGTGCCTCCGGGCCCGGCCCTCGTGACGGGCGCACTGGGCTGGACCGGTGGGGTCAAGTGGTCCTTCGACTGCGTCGGCCACCCGGCCGTCCTGCGCAACGCCCTCGACGTCCTCGACTGGGGCGGCAACGCACTCGCCATCGGCATCCCCCCGCAGGGGACCGAGGTCGCTGTCGACGTCAACGCGCTGGCCTACGTGGACCGGGGCCTGCTGGGCTGTCGGTACGGGTCGTCCCGACCCCACCACGACATCCCGCTGATGGTCGAGCTCTACCTGTCGGGCAAGCTCATGCTCGACGAGCTGGTCACCGAGCAGAAGCCGCTCGAGGGCTTCCGTGACATCGTCGAGGACATGGAGGCGGGCAAGCTGGCCCGAGGCGTCCTGACCTTCTGAGCCGGCCGGGCCCGGCGTGCTCGGGCCGGACGTTTCGGTCAGCCGACAGGTAGCGGTGCGTACGGGGCGATCCCGGTGATCGGCGCGGCCAGGGGACTATCGGCCATCGAGCCCTGGAACGGCGCGTCCCCGAAGGCGAACACACCGCCGTCAGCGGCGGCCAGCCAGTACCCGGGGCCGTCCGGCGCAGCTGCGATCCCCACGGCGGGGGCGTTGAGGTGCCTGCCTCCCATCGATCCCTCGAAGGTGGCGTCCCCGAAGGCGAACACCCCGCCGTCGGCGGCCACCAGCCAGTAGCCTTTGCCGTCCGGGGTGGGTGCCATGCCCACGACGGGGGCGTTGAGGTGCCTGCCTCCCATCGAGCCCTCGAAGGTGGCGTCCCCGAAGGCGAACACCCCGCCGTCGGCGGCCACCAGCCAGTAGCCTTTGCTGGCCGGGGTCGCCGCGATCCCGACGACGGGTGCGTTGAGCGACTCGTCGGCGAGCCCGACGAAGGGCACCGCGTCACCGCACCCGAGCACGGCGCCGTTGGAGCTGGCCAGGAAGAACCCCTTCCCGGTGGCGGTCGATGTGGCGCCGACCCAGGACCCCTCCCCACCGTTGAGGCTCGTGCAGCCGATCTGCGGTGGCACGGGGGCCTGGCCGAAACCGGAGGCGAGACGGTAGATGTTCACCAGCCAGTAACCGGACCCTGACGGAGTGGCGGCAATGGCGTCGCACCCGTGTGCGCCGTCGGCGGTGCTCGGTGGCTGCGGGCTGAACGAGCAGGCCAGCGACGGCGCCACCCCGGAGCCGTAGAACGGTACGTCGAACGCGAACACACCACCGTCGGAACCGGCCAGCCAGTAGCCGGGTGCCGGTCGCGGCACGCCTGCGCCTGCGGTCGTCGGGAAGGCCAGCGCCGTCGCCGAACACACCAGTGCGAGTGCAGCCAGTGTGCGGTGGACTGCAGTCACAGCAACCTCCTCCGGGCTCCCCGTTGGATGACCGTACCAGGACCTGTTCGGACCGGCCCTGCTCCTGGGTGGACGGTGCACGGCGGACGTCGCTGTGCGGCGCGATCCCTGCCGCCACTTGCCCGTCCGCGCCCGGCCTTGCCAGTGTGGGGCCCCATCGCACGGGAGGTGCCCCATGGCCATCGAGGTCAACGTCGACAACTATGCACGGGCCGAAGTGGCGTCCCAGGTCGACCGGTTCCTCGGGTTCGGGGCGGTGGTCAACGACTGGACCCACATCCGCACCCCCACACCACTCGATCAGCAGACGGTCATCCGCATGAACCGCGACACCCTCTACAGCGTGGCGGTGGTCGACGCGAGCGAGGGCGTGACCGTCACCGTGCCGGACACGGGCGACCGCTACCTCACGGTCATGGTCATGGACGAGGACGGCTACGTCGACACGGTGCTGCACGATCCGGGCACCCACGAGCTGTCGGCCGACCTGGTGGGCGGCGGCTACGCAGTGCTGATCGCCCGCATCCTGGTCGACCCGACGGTCGCCGACGACGTGGCCGAGGTCAACCGGCTCCAGGGCGGGCTCGTCGTCGACGCCCCCTCGGCCCGACCGTGGACACCCGGCCTGTTCGACGAGACCAGCTACTCGGCGACGAAGAAGGCGTTGCTGGCGCTCGGCCAGGGTCTCCACGACTCGAGGCGGACCTTCGGGACGAGGTCGTCGGTCGACCCGGTGCGGTTCCTGATCGGTTCCGCCGGCGGCTTCGGCGGGCTACCCGAGGAGGAGGCCTATTACGCCATCCGGGCCACACCCCAGCGGCCCGGCCGGTACGTGCTCCGGGTGGCCGACGTCCCGGTGGACGGCTTCTGGTCGGTGTCGGTCTACGACCGGGACGGCTACTTCGACGAGAACCCGTACGACTCGTACAGCATCAACAACGTGACGGCGGTGGCGGACGACGACGGGGCGGTCACGATCCACCTCGGCCCCGAGCCCGACGGGTCGCCCAACTTCCTGTACGTGAAGGACGGCTGGAACTACGTGGCCCGCATGTACCGGCCACGGGCGTCGATCCTGGACGGAACGTGGAGCTTCCCGGAGCCGGAGGCGCTCGACGCGACCTGACTCCCGGCGCCGGATACCGGGTACCGGGCGCCGGCGCCGGTCAGGACGGGCGGTGGTCGCCCAGGGACTCGAGCGCTCGTTCGTGGAGGTCGTCGATGCCGGTGGCGGTCGCCTCGGCGAGCACGGTGACGTCGGGCATGGTCCGGTAGTCGCCGGTCACCCCGAAGAACAGCCGGCCGTTGTAGGAGAGGATGGCAGTCCCCACCCGGAGCCCGTGGCTGATGGGCACGAAGGGGCGGTACTCCAGCATCTCGTGGCCGAGGCAGTAGAGCGGGAGCTGCGGACCCGGCACGTTCGTGGTGACCGTGTTGAGCGACTGCTGCCCGAAGCGGTGCATCGAGCGGATCACGGTGCGGCTGACGGCGCCGAGCACCATCGGCGGCACCAGGTCGCTGGCCGAGGCCATCACCTGGCCGGCCTCGGCGATGCCGGACGTCTTGAGCCCGGCCATCTGCTCGCGGACCGCCTGGAGGCGATCGACCGGGTCGGCCACGTGGACGGGCAGGTCGATGAAGAGCGCTGACACCCGGTTGTCGGGCACACCCCGAGCGTCCTCGCTGCGGGTGGACACCGGCACCAGCGAGCGCACCGTCGCCGTCTCGACGTCGTCGCCCCGCTCAAGCAGGAGGGCCCGGTAGCCGCCGGACACCGCGGCCAGCACGACGTCGTTGACCGTGCCCCCGAACGCGGTGCGGACGGTCTTGACCGCGGCGAGGGAGGCCGAGGCGTGGGCCCACACCCGGTGGGGCCCGACCGGGCCCTCGATGGAGAGCGGCCCGGTGGGGGAGAGGCTCTCGGTGAACCGGAGTGCCCCGGTGGCCGTCGAGGCAGCTGAGCGCAGCGTGCGGACCGGATGGATGATCGATCCCGGCACAGCACGCGCCAGGCCCACGAGGTCGCCGGCCAGTCCGCCCCAGGCGTCGAGGACCTTGATGGCACCGGGCAGCTCCGGACGCGGCTCCCACGGCTCGGGCTCGCCCACCGGTGCGTCCGGCGTCAGGTCCAGCACTGCGGTGAGCAGCCCCACACCGGCGATCCCGTCGACCATGCAGTGGTGGACCTTGAAGACCAGGGCCCACCTGCCCCCGGCCAGTCCCTCGACCAGCCAGGCCTCCCACAGGGGGCGGTCCCGGTCCAGGTCCTGGGACATGAGCCGGCCCATGAGCCGGCGGAAGGCCTCGTCGTCGCCGGGGTCGGGGAGCGCGGTGTGGCGGACGTGGAAGCCGAGGTCGAAGTCGGGGTCGTCCACCCAGACCGGCCGACCGAGCTCGAAGGGCACCGTCCTGACCCGCTGGCGATAGCGGGGGATCAGGTGCATCTTCGAGGCGATCAGCGCCTCCAACTCGTCGATCCCGGGGGCCGGGTCGTCGAACACGCAGGCCCCGGCGATGGCCATGTGGACGGACCCGTCCTCCAGGTGCAGGAACTCGGCGTCGAGTGCGCTCAGCCTGTCCATGCCATCCCCCCCGGTCCGTCCTGACCGCACCCTAGAACCGGGCGCGGGGTCCGACCAGGGCCGAAGGTCCGACGCCGTCGGGCGTCAGGCGTCGACGAGACCCCGTGCGCCCTCGGCCAGACTGTGGCGCCCCTGTGCGTAGGTCATCCACCGGCCGGCGTCGAAGTCGTAGAGCTTGCACGCCCTGGCGTTGGCGACGAAGTCGCCGAGTCGGAGCGGCTTGTCGATGACGGTGCCCGGGAAGGCGGCCTCGATGGCGTCCGCCGCTTCCTCGAGGTGGTACATCGGGATGCGCATGTCAACGTGGTGGGGGACGTGCACCATGATCCAGTGGAGGAAGAAGTTGACCCCCTTCGGCACCCGCAGCACGGTGGTGCCCTCCATCTGTGCCTTGAACTTGTTCCACTCCGCCTTCTTCCACCAGCGGATGTCGGGCGCGATGTGGTGGGTGTGGACCACTGTCCCGATGAGGTACGAGAACGCGACGAAGGGGAGCAG
This sequence comes from Acidimicrobiaceae bacterium, assembly GCA_003164095.1. Classification (GTDB taxonomy): domain Bacteria; phylum Actinomycetota; class Acidimicrobiia; order Acidimicrobiales; family RAAP-2; genus Bog-756. The sequence goes on from PLRX01000109.1 coordinate 28,449, forward strand.
GACGGTGCGGGCGTCCAGCCACACCACGCCGGCCAGCGACTCGCCCCGGGCCACGCCGATGAGTGTGAAGAGGCCCAGCATCCCGCCGATGAAGGCGGTCACGATCCAGCGGTCGCGCCGGATGGCCTTGACCCACCGCGCCGGGTTCGGGCCCGTCATCATCTTCTTCCACCAGACCTGGTGGGCGTAGTAGGCCCCGGCGCCCGCCCAGGACCACTCGAAGCGGTGGACGAGCTTCCGCCACCAGGCGAGGCCAGCGAACTGCTCGGGTGTCGTCGGGTGCCAGACGAAGTCGTAGCCCTGACGCACGGTGTAGGGGTGGTGGACGCGGTTGTGGCCCAGCACCCAGCCCTCGTAGACGTGGAAGCTCGGCAGCATGGCCAGGTGGGCGACCGTCGAGTTGCGCCGCTTCGAGGAGAACAGGGCACCGTGGGCGGCGTCGTGGCCCACCACGAACAGCCCGGACACCACGAGACCCATGGCGACCTCGAGGACGAGGACCTCGGCGACGTTGCTGACCACGACGAGCAGGGCCAGTAGGGCGACGTACATTGCGGTGTCCCGCCAGAAGTAGGCCATGCCCCGCCAGGTCGGGTTGTCGTAGACCGAGTCGGGGAGCGCGTCGATGACGGGCTTCAGGGAGGTGGGAGGGGCCGCGAGCCCCACGGCACCATCAGGTCCTGCGGGCATCTGGCCTCGTCTCGCTCTGGACAGGCCGCCTCCCGTCGTCTCCCCAAGGTTACCGGTCCGGCCGGGGGGCCGCTGGTCGGCTGGATTGCCCCCCGACCACGGACCTGGGAGCATCCAGCGGTGCCTGGCGAACGCCCCACCGCCGACCGGGATGCCGATGGCGGAGGGGCGGCGGTCGAGCGGGCCCGGGCCTACTTCGAGCAGTTCGCCGCCGAGTACGACACCGCGGCCCGGGAGTCGGGCTGGCGGTTGAACGGACGGCTGGCGGAAGCCCTGGCCGGCGTCGGCCCGGTCCGCCGGGCCGTGGACCTGGCGTGCGGGACGGGGGAGACCCTGGAGCAGCTGACCCGGGTACTGCCCGGCGCCGACCTGGTGGGGGTCGACCTGGCCGCATCCATGGTGGCCCGGTCGGCCGCTCGCGTGCCCTCGGCAACGGTCGTCCGGGCCGACATCCGCGAGTTCGTGGTCGACACGCCCGACGGGTGGTTCGACGTGGTCACGGTCATCGGCGGATTCGAGTTCACCCCCGACCTGCCGGGCCTGCTCGACGACGTCCGTCGTGTGGTGGCCCCGGGCGGCCATCTGGTGTTCACCTACGAGCCGGTGCTCGACGGTTGGCCACCGCAGGCGCAGCGGGTCGAGACCAACCTCGGCAGCAACCGGCTCGAGCTGACCACCTTCCGGTGGGATCCCGACGAGGTGGCCGCCGGTTTCCCGGGGTGGGAGACGCAGCGGAGCGCGCTGCTCGCCGCCTACCAGCGCGACGGGGTACCCACCGTCTACGGCTGGCTCCACTTCCGCCGCCCGGTCGGGCCGGGGGCGCCGGAGGTCAGTTCCCCAGGATCGAGCTGATGCCCCCGCTCAGGTTGAAGCCGGTGCCACTGCCGCCGCCGCCCGACCCGTCACCCGGCAGGTAGTCGCCGACCTCGGCCGCCAGTTGGCTGATGCTCATCGACTGCAGCCAGATCCTGCCCGGACCGGTGAGGGTGGCCACGAAGAACCCGTTGCCGCCGAACATCTTGTTGGCGATGCCGGGAATGGTGGCGATGGAGAAGTCCACGCCTTCGGTGAAGGCGCCGACGTGGCTGGGGTGGACCCGCATGGTCATGCCGGGCTCGAGGTCGTAGGCGAACATCTCGCCCGACAGCTCGAGCCACGCCTGGCCCTGGCCCGTCAGGTGCTGGAGGAAGAACCCCATGCCGCCGAGGAAGGCGCCGCCCAGCTTCTGCTGCATGGCGACGGACGCCTCGATGCCGTCGGTGCCGCACAGGAAGCCCGAGCGGTGGACGAAGTACGACTGCTGCGGGGTGACGTCGACGCTGATGATGTTGCCGGGCAGCTTGGCCGGGAAGACGACCGTGCCCGGCCCGCCCTCGGAGGTGTAGCGGGTCAGGAACAGGCCGGCGCCACCGACCACCCGCTTGGCCGCCTTGAAGAACCCCTTGCCGCCGGTGGTCTGGCTCAGCTGGATGGAAGGGGTCATCCACCCGAGGTCGCCATGGGTCGAGATCAGGGTCTCACCCGGCTGCAGGGCCGCTTCCAGTACGGGCAACACGGTCCCCTTGACGACGAAGTCCACGGTCGAGCCTCCTGTGTCCCGGGCCGACCGGCATGCCGTGCCCACCGCCGACGAGGCTACCGACGGCCCCCCGGCGAGTCCACGACCCTCGCCGCACGTCGCCGGCCCCCGCTCCGTGCCGACGGGTGACCGTCCTCGGGGGACCGCCCCGCGGCGCACTGGTACAGTCGCCCCCGATATGACGGCGCGTCAGATCGAGGGGGAGCACGCCACACTGGTCGACGTCCTGCGCGCCGCGGCACGGACCAACGCCGACGTCGAGGCGTACGTCGAGCCGGCCACCGCCGGACACGCCCGGCAGGCGCTCACCTTCGCCGGCTGGGACCGCGCCGCCGACGGCGTGGCCGGGCTCCTCGCCTCCCACGGTGTGGGCCCGGGCACCGTGGTGTGCCTGTTGCTGCCCAGCTCGATCGACTACATGGTCTGCTACTCGGCGGCCGTCCGGCTGGGTGCCATCACGTCGGGGATCAACCTGCGGCTCGGCGCCCCCGAGGTGGCCTCCATCGTGGAGCGGACCCGGCCTTCCGTGACCGTCGTCGACGACGGGCTCGAGCCGCCGGACGGCCCGACGGGCACCGTCCTCACCCGCGCCGCCTGCGTGGCCGCGGCCGACGGGCCGCCGCCCGGGGCGTGGCCCGACCTCGACCCGTCGGACCCGGTTGCCGTGGTGTGGACCAGCGGGACGACCGGACTGCCCAAGGGTGCGGTGTTCGACCACGACAATCTGCACGCCGTCGCCGACGGCACCGATGTGCTGTCCGAGGCGGGGGACCGACGCCTGTCGCCGCTGCCCTTCGCCCACGTCGGTTCGATGACCCGGGTGTGGGACGAGGCGGCCAACGGGGTGACCACGGTGATCACCCCGACCCCGTGGAAGGCGGTCGATGCCGTGAGGGTCATGGAGGCCGAGCGGATCACAGTGGCCCAGGGTGTGCCCACCCAGTGGGCACTGGTGCTGGCCCGCCCGGAGCTGGCCGCTGCCGACGTCACGTCGCTCCGGATCGCCGGCACCGGTGCGTCCCGGGTGCCGGCCGAGCTGGTGGCGGCAATGCGCGAGGCCCTCGGTGTCCCGGCGGTGGTGCGCTACACCTCGACCGAGGCCTCGCTCGGCACCGGCACCGTCCCCGGCGACCCGGACGAGGCGGTCGCCACCTCGGTGGGCCGTCCGGTGCCCGGGGTGTCGCTGATGGTGGCCGACGACGACGGGTCGCCCATGCCGGCCGGCGAGGTCGGCCGGGTCCGACTGCGTTCGGCGGCGGTCATGCGCGGCTACTGGGGCGGTCCACCGACGGGCCCGGGCGCCGCCGGCCTGGTACTCGACCGGCGGGGCACCGACGCCGTGCTGGCCGACGACGGGTGGCTGACCACCGGCGACTTCGGGTTCCTCGACGGGGACGGGCGCCTCCACCTGGTCGGTCGGGCCAACGAGCTCTACATCCGGGGCGGCTACAACGTCTATCCCGCCGAGGTGGAAGGGGCTCTGGGCGACTACCCCGGCATCGACCAGATCGCCGTGGTCGGCCTGCCCGACCCGGTCCTGGGTGAGGTCGGGGTGGCCTTCGTGGTCCCGGCGGCCGGCGTCGACCCGGACCCCGACGAACTGCTGGCGGGCCTGCGGGACGCAGCACGGGCGACGCTGGCCGACTACAAGGCGCCGGACCGGGTGGTGGTCCTCGACCGTCTCCCCCTGACCTCGATGATGAAGGTAGACAAGAGGGCCCTGGCCGACCAGGCAGCCCAGGACACGAACGGAGCACACGCACGATGACCGGCAACTCGACCCCAGCCAGCGGAGGCGTCACCGACGACCCCATCCGGATCGGCACCCTCCTCTACACGTTGGTCGAGCCCCACCGGGGCCACGAGGTGGACTACAACCGCTGGTACGAGCGGGACCACTTCTACGCCGGGTGCCAGATCGGCGCCTACAACTTCGCCGGGGCCCGGTTCGTGTCGACGGCACCGCTGAAGGCACTCCGGTACCCGACCGGTGACGGTGCCCTGGTCGCCGACCCGTCCGTCGGCAGCTACCTCGGCCTCTACTACGTGCTCGACGGCCACCACGACGAGTGGAACCGGTGGGCCGTCGACCAGGTGAACGTGCTCCACGCCGCCGGACGGATGTTCGAGCACCGCGACCACGTCCACACCGGCCTCTACCGGTTCGAGTGGGAGCACCGTCGAGATGCCGACGGCGTCCCCGCCGAGCTCACCCTCGACCACCGGTCCGCCGGGATGGTCTCGGTCCACCTCGAGCCGGCCCCCGGCACGACCGGGGCGGCACTCGGCGCCTGGGTGCGCGACACCTACCTTCCCGGCGTGACCGGGGGATCACCGGTGGCGAGCGTCCTCGGCTTCAGCCCGCTGCCCCTGCTGGCCGACGCGCCGGGCGACGTGCCACGCGACGAGACGGTGGACGACCGGGTGCTCCTCCTCTGCTTCGTGGACGAGGACCCGACGGCCAGCTTCGACGCCGTGTTCGGGCCGCTCGGGGCTGCGGCTGAGCAGGCCGGTGTGGGCCGCGTCCAGTGGGCCTCGCCCTTCATCGGCACCGTGCCCGGCACCGACACCTACACCGATCAGCTGTGGGCCGACCGGTAGCGACGGCTGCGGACACACGACCACCAGGACCCGCACGACCCCGGCCGCCGGCCGGCGACACAGGAGCGCAGACGAGCATGGACGACGACGCCAGGGCACAGATGGAGCAGCGGGCGAACGCCAGGGGATGGCTCTTCGCCCCCACCCTGTGGGGCCTGATCGAGGCACGGGCGGCAGCCACGCCGGACGCCGTCCTGGCCCGTGAGGACACCGGGAACGAGCTCACCTTCGCCGGGTACCGGGATGCCTGCCTGCGGGCCGCTGCGGGACTGTACGCCGACCACGGGGTCCGGGCCGGAAGCAGCGTCAGCTGGGAGCTCCCGACGTGGAACGAGTCGCTCGTGCTCGTCGGTGCCCTCTGCCGCCTGGGCGCCCGGCAGAACCCGCTCATCCCGATCTACCGGCACCGTGAGGTCGGGTTCATCGCCAGCCAGAGCGAGGCGTCGCTGCTGATCGTCCCCACCGTCTACCGCTCCTTCGACTTCGAGGCCATGGCCCGCGAGCTGGCGGCCGATCGCCCCGGCCTCGAGGTCCTGGTCGTCGACCGCGACCTGCCCGACGCCGACCCGTCGGTGCTGCCCCCGGTCGAGCCCGCACCGGCCTCGGCCGCCGACGCACCGGTCCGGTGGCTCTTCTACACGTCGGGCACGACGGCCGACCCCAAGGGCGCCACCCACACCGACCTGACGGTCACCGCCTCGGCGCTGGCCATGGCCGAGTGCCTCGACATGCGGGCCGACGACGTGTCGGCCCTCGTCTTCCCCTTCACCCACATCGGCGGCATCGGCTGGCTGATCGCCTCGCTGTTGACCGGCTGCACGCTGTTGACCACCGAGGCCTTCGACCCGACGGGCACACCGGCGTTCCTGGCCGCCAACCGGGTGACCCTGGCCGGGTCGGGCACGCCGTTCCACCTCGCCTACCTGGCCGCCCAGCGGGCCGCCGACGGAGGCTCGATCTTCCCCCGCGTGCGTTCCTACCCGGGTGGCGGCGCACCGAAGCCTCCGCAGCTGCATCACGACCTGAAGGCCGAGATCGGCGGTATCGGGATCGTGTCCGGCTACGGCCTGACCGAGGCGCCCATCGTGGTGATGGCGACGACGGAGGACCCCGACCAGAAGCTGGCCGACACCGAGGGCCGGCCCACCCCGGGCGTCGACCTCATCGTGGTGGCACTCGACGGGTCGCGTGCCGGCCCCGGCCAGGAGGGTGAGATCCGGCTGAAGGGGCCCCAGGTGATCCGCGGCTACCTCGACGCGGCGCTGGACGCCGACGCGTTCGACGAGGAGGGCTACTTCCGCAGCGGCGACCTCGGGATCGTCGACGAGCAGGGGTACGTCATCATCACCGGGCGGCTGAAGGACGTCATCATCCGCCACGGCGAGAACATCTCCGCCAAGGAGGTGGAGGACCTCCTCTACGAGCTCCCCGCGGTGGCGGATGTCGCCGTCATCGGCTTGCCCGACCCGAAGACAGGTGAGCGGGCCTGTGCCGTGGTGGCCGTGGCCGAGGGGCAGTCGTTCGACTTCGCCACCATGGGCGAGTACCTGCGCGGCCGGGGGCTCCGGGTCAACGCCATTCCCGAGCAGCTCGAGCTGGTCGATGCCGTGCCCCGGAACCCGGCGGGCAAGATCCTGAAGCACAACCTGCGCGAGCAGTTCGCACCGGGCAGAGCTGTGGCAGCACCGACCGATCCAACACCGACCCCAGGGGGGAATGCATGAGCCCGGTAGCGAGTCACAAGATCACGCTCGGACAGGGCGGTGAGCAGCACGACGCCGCCGACGCCATCCTCGCCTCCTTCCTCGTCAAGCGGTTCGAGGGCAAGGTGGCCATCGTGACCGGCGCCGGATCGGGCATCGGCCGGGGCACGGCCCGGCGCCTGGCCGCCGAGGGAGCGTCCGTCGCCGCACTCGACGTCATGGGTGACGCCGTCGCCGAAACGGTGGCAGGCATCACCGCCGACGGAGGGACGGCGATCGCCTACACGTGTGACGTCACCTCGGAGGAGTCGGTCACCTCGACGGTGGACTCGATCGTCGCAGACCTGGGCGCGCCCTCCGTGGTGTGCAACGTGGCCGGCATCGGCGGCTTCTTCAACTCCCACGACATGCCGTTCGACCGCTGGCAGAAGATCCTGGCCGTCAATCTGACGGGCCCGTTCCTCGTGTGCCGGGCCGCCCTGCCGCATCTGCTCGAACACGGCGGCGCCATCGTCAACGTGTGCTCGAACACGGCGCTGATGGGACAGGCCTACTCGGCCGCCTACTGCGCCTCCAAGGGCGGACTGCTGATGTTCACCAAGGCACTTGCCGCCGAGTACCTCGACCGCGGGGTGCGGGCCAACGTGGTCGCCCCCGGCGGCACCGACACGCCGCTGCTCGGCTCCTTCGACCTGCCCGAGGGCGCCGACCCGAAGCAGCTGACCAAGATCATGAGCCCGATGGGCTTCTCCACCCCGGCCGAGATCGCCGCCTCCATCGCCTTCCTGGCTTCCGACGAATCCTCGTACACGACGGGTGCGGTGCTGTCGGTCGACGGCGGGCTGACCATCTGAGGTGCTGCCCATCCGAGGCGCTGCCCATNNGAGGCGCTGCCCATCCGAGGCGCTGACCTGGGCGGACGGGGGACGGGCCGGGCGGCACGACCGGAGCACCGGGGTCGTGCAACAATGCGACATCTAGCGACGATTTGTCGCTCCCGACCTGTGAGGTGACCGATGACCGACGTGCGTCCGGTTGAGGCGTGGGACACGGACTTCGACGTCCTCAGTCCCGAGTACGTGAACGACCCGTTCAGCATCTGGGACGGACTGCGACAGTCCTGCCCGGTGGCCCACACGGACCGACGGGGGAGCACCTGGCTGCCCACCACCTACAAGGACGTGGTGGCCCTGGCCCACGACATCGAGCACTTCAGCTCGGAGGACATCGTGGTCATCCCGTTCACCGGCGAGGAGCCCGACGAGCCGGTGCTGCCCTACGGGGTGCCGCCGATCTCGGTCGACCCGCCGATGCACACCTGGACCCGTCGGCTGCTGCTGCCGTGGTTCTCGCACCGCAAGGTCGAGAGCTACGAGTCGATGACCCGTGACCTGTGCAATCGGCTCATCGACGGTTTCCTGGCCGACGGCCACGCCGACGCGGCCGCCGACTACGCCCAGCAGATCCCGGTCCGGGTGATCGCCTCCATCCTCGGTGTGCCCGAGTCGCTGTCGGACACGTTCACGGGCTGGGTGCGTGACGTGCTCGAGTTTGCCGACGACGAGGAGCGGCGCCGCGAAGGCACCCTCGCCCTGATCGAGTACTTCGTGACCGAGCTGGAGCGCCGGAAGTCCGAGCCGGGCGACGACCTGCTCAGCGCACTCCTCCAGACCGAGCAGGACGGGCAGCCGCTCGAGGACGCCGTGGTGCTCGGCATCGCGGCCATCACCCTCATCGCCGGCGTCGACACGACGTGGTCGGCCATCGGATCGTCGCTGTGGCACCTGGCCACGCATCCCGAGGACGCCAAGACGTTGGCGACCGATCCCGAGGCGATGCCGCTGGCGATCGAGGAGCTCCTGCGGGCCTACTCGCCCGTCACCATGGCCCGGGTGGTGACCTCGGACGTGGAGTTCGAGGGCTGCCCGATGAAGGCGGCCGACAAGGTACTGATGAACTTCCCGGCGGCCAACCGGGACCCGGAGGCCTTCGAGGATCCGGACAAGGTCGTCCTCGACCGTGCCCACAACCGGCACGTGGCATTCGGCTCGGGGATCCACCGGTGCGCCGGGTCCAACCTGGCGCGCATGGAGCTGCGGGTGGCCATCGAGGAGTGGTTGCGTCGCATCCCCGAATTCCGTATCCACGAGGGGGCGGAGGTGACCTGGGCCGGTGGCCAGGTCCGCGGTCCCCGCAGCGTCCCGGTGGTGTTCCCGTGAAGATCCGCGTCGACGAGGAGAAGTGCACCGGGCACGCCCGCTGCTACGGCCTGGCGCCCGAGCTCTTCTCGGTGGACGACTACGGCCTGTCGTCCGTGGTGGGCGACGGCACGGTGCCATCGGAGCTCGAGGACAAGGCCCGGCTGGCCATCGCCAACTGCCCGGAGTACGCCATCGAGGAGATCACGGACTGACACCGGCTGCGCCGATTCGTCCCCGGGTATCTGGGCAACCGGATCGTGCTCGAGGCGCTGTCGGGCATCGCCTGGCGAAAGGCCAAGCTGGCGAGCCGTCCCGTGCGGGACCCGTCGGCACCGCTGCTCGAACGGTAGGCGGGGGTCGCCAGCGGTCCCCGACCGCCATACCCGGTGATCGTTCCGGTAGCGGTCGTGCGGCCGGCGATGTGGACACGACGGCGGGGAGTCCGTCCGGTCCGTGGGGTACCGCGCCGCTCGAGCGGGCGTGAACCCGCTGCCCTGCCGGCACGGTCAGGCCGGATAAGTCTGTTCGCTCATCCCTCCGGGGTGCCCACCCATCCAGCGGATGAGCGGCAACGACTTCATCAAGACCCAGTACGTGCCATCACCTAGATCGATCCGGACCCGGGATGCCCCTGTCCGGACAACCGCCGGTGGGGCGGCGGGCAAGCGCCGGACGATCGCGTCGCTGCGCCTGGTGAACGTCCGCATGCGGAAGATGGCGAGCCCGTTGCTCGTGACGGCGATGGCGATGGGGCAGCTCGACGTGACGATCTTTGCCACCAGGCAGACCGCGAGCAGGACGACGAGTGGCACCAACTGGAACGTCGTATAGCGCAGTCCGGCGTGCAGCACGAGGTCGGACCCCGAGAAGATGATGATCAGCAGCAGGAGGGTCAGAGGGTAACTGGCGAGAAACGGTGAGCCCTGCCAGCCGTCGATGACGCCGAGAACCGTCTCGCCCGGTTCCAGTTGCTCGAGGCTACGGGGCGAGAGTCCACGGTTGCCGAAGATGTCCCGGTGGCCGCCGTCGGGAACCGGTCCCCATGGCGTGCCGGCGAACTGGGGGCGCCGATCGGGACGCCGGTAGTGGGCCCAGGCCAAGGCCGACCCGACGGCCAGGTTGACCAGCACCTGCAGGTACCGGACGCTGTCGTCGGCGAGCAGGTCCTCGGTCAGTTCTGCCGTCTCGGCCCCGTACCGCTCCTTCCACCACATCGGGTAGGAGGCGAGCACGACGCGGACGGCGGCGCCCATCAGCCGGCTCCGGACTCGGCCAGTCGACCGAGTCCCACGGTCGAGATCGTCTGCGACTGCTCGAGTTGCGCCCGCAGGTCCGCCGCCCCCTGGGCCGTGATCCGGTACGGCTTGCGACGTCCCTCGCCCGGGAGTGCCTCCACGAGGCCGGCCTGTTCGAGCTTGGCGATGGCCCCGTACAGGGTTCCCGGACCGAGCGTCACGCCGGCGAAGGCGTCGATGTCCTTGATCAGCGCGTACCCGTGCTTTGGTCCCGAAGAGAGACTCGTGAGGACGAGCACGCTCCTGTCTGACGAGCCACGGATGACGGCCATGGATCGAATATATCGGAACCTGTAGCAAAGTCAATGGTCGAGGGTCGGCGTCGACGTGCCGACCCCGGACGCGACGACAACCGCGGACCGAGGTCCACGGCTGTCGTGCGGATGTGACGCCCCTGCGGCGCACCCGATCCGGGCGCTCCGCAGCGTCCTACGAGAGGCGCTCGACGATCATGGACATGCCCTGGCCGCCGCCGACGCACATCGACTCGAGACCGAACGTCTTGTCGGCGTCCTGGAGCCCGTTGATGAGCGTGGTCATGATGCGTGCGCCCGTCTGGCCGAAGGGGTGGCCGAGGGCGATGGCGCCGCCGTTCACGTTCAGCTTGTCGTAGCTGATCCCGAGCTCCTTGGCCGAGGGGACCACCTGGGCGGCGAAGGCCTCGTTGATCTCCACGAGGTCGATGTCGTCGATGGTCATGTTGGCCCGCTTCAGCACCTGCTTGATGGCCTCGACCGGGCCGAGGCCCATGATCTCGGGGTTGAGGCCGGTGACGCCACTGGCCACGATGCGGGCGAGGGGGGTGATGCCGAGCTCCTTCGCCTTGGTGTCGCTCATGACCACCACGGCGGCGGCGCCGTCGTTGAGCGGGCACGCGTTGCCGGCGGTGATGGTCCCGCCCTCCCGGAACACCGGCTTCAGGCTGGCCAGCTTCTCGAGGGTGGTGCCGGCACGGGGACCGTCGTCCTTGGTCACGACGGTGCCGTCGGCCAGGGTCACCGGGATGATCTCCCGGTCGAAGAAGCCGCTCTCCTGGGAGGCCACGGCGCGCAGCTGCGAGTTCAGTGCGAACTCGTCCTGCTCCTCGCGGGTGACTCCCTTGAACTCGGCGACGTTCTCGGCCGTCTGGCCCATGGCGATGTAGACGTCGGGGAAGGCGCCCTCGAGCGGCGTCCAGGGTGCGCCGGCGGCCGGGGTGCGGGCCTCGGCCTCGGCGAACTTCTCGTTGTGGGGGCCGACATCGGCGGCACCGTGCAGGTAGCGGCTCACCGTCTCGACGCCGGCGGCGACGAAGACGTCACCCTCGCCGGCCTTGATGGCGTGGGCGGCCATGCGGATGGTCTGGAGCGACGACGAGCAGTAGCGGTTGACCGTCACGCCGGGCACGTCGGGCAGTCCGGCCAGGACGGCGGCCACGCGGCCGATGTTGTAGCCGGCCTCGCCGGCGGGCTGACCGGAGCCGAGGATGACGTCCTCGACCAGCTGCGGATCGAGGTTGGGGACCTTGGCCAGGACCTCGCGGATGACGAGGGCGGCGAGGTCGTCGGGGCGGCACTCGACGAGCGAGCCCTTGTTGGCCCGGCCGATCGGGGTCCGGCCGGTGGCGACGATGACTGCTTCGGGCATGTGGTGCTCCTCGGTGACGGGCGGCCGGGGCCGCGTGGGTGTGGCTCGACATCTGCACGCCGGTGGCTCCGGCGGACGCACGGTCAGGTCCCGGTGGGGCGCAGGCCGAGCGACCCTATCGGTTCCCCCCGGAACTTACCGGATGGTAACCCTAGCGGGCCGCCGGCATCCCGTGCCGCACCGGTGGGCCGTCGCGGACGGTGGCGCCGGGGGGTGGTCGAATGTAACGTGTTCTAGTCGTGATGGACCGCCCGCGGGCGGGCTGCACCTGACCGGGAGGGACCCCATGGAGATCGGCTACACCGAGGAGCACGAGGCGCTCCGCAACGAGTTGCGCGAGTACTACGACAAGCTCCTCACCCCCGAGGTCCAGGAGCAGCTCCACCAGGGCCACGGGATCGGTCCCGACATGCGCCGGGTGGTCAAGCAGATGGCCAGCGACGGCTGGATGGGGATCGGCTGGCCCACCGAGTGGGGCGGCCAGGGCAAGGGACCGATCGAGCAGTTCATCTTCTTCGACGAGTCCATGCGGGCCGGTGCCCCGGTGCCCATGCTGACCATCAACACCGTGGGCCCGACGATCATGCAGTACGGCACACAGGAGCAGAAGGAGTTCTTCCTCCCGAAGATCCTGGCCGGCGACATCCACTTCTGCATCGGCTACACGGAGCCGGAGTCGGGTACCGACCTCGCCTCGCTGCAGACCCGGGCCGTGCGCGACGGCGACGAGTACGTCATCAACGGGCAGAAGATCTACACCTCGCTGGCCGGCGACGCCGACTACATCTGGCTGGCCACCCGCACCGACCCCGAGGCGGCCAAGCACAAGGGCATCTCGATGTTCGTGGTGCCCATGGACACACCCGGCATCAAGGTCGTCCCGATGCGGCTCACGGGCGACCACAACATCAACTACACGTTCTACGAGGACGTCCGGGTGCCGGCCACCAACCTGGTCGGTGGGGAGAACCAGGGCTGGTCGCTGATCACCAACCAGCTCAACCACGAACGGGTCACGCTCTGCTCCTCGGGCATCATCGAGCGGGCGATGACCGATGTCCGGGCCTGGGCCCAGGCCACCAAGCTTGCCGACGGCCGCAGGGTGATCGACCAGGAGTGGGTCCAGGTCCACCTGGCCCGCATCTACGCCCGGCTCGAGTTCCTCAAGCTCATCAACTGGAAGGTGGCGTGGACGGCCACCCAGGGCCACCTCGACATCGCCGACGCGTCGACGATCAAGGTCTTCGGCACCGAGTTCTACCTCGAGGCCTTCAAGCTGATGATGGAGATCGTCGGCCAGGCCGGCTACCTGGCCAAGGGCTCGCCCGAGGCCGTCCTCGCCGGTCGCCTCGAGATGTATGGCCGCAGCCTCCTGATCCTGACCTTCGGGGGCGGCACCAACGAGATCCAGCGGGACCTGATCGCCATCTTCGGCCTGGGCATGCCCCGGTCGCTGCG
>PLRX01000100.1 GCA_003164095.1 Acidimicrobiaceae bacterium
GCGGGACCACCGGCGGCTTCGGCGGATGACCCCGGCGGCCGACGGACCAGGTTCCCCGGATCCCGGGGTGTGGCGCATGGAGGACACCGGGCAGGTCCCGGTCGAGCCGACCGCCACCCATCCCGCGGTGCGCCGGGCGGTGATCGAGGTCGTGGACGTGTGGAAGACCTACAGCTCGGGCACGCTCAGGGTCGACGCGCTGCGTGGTGTCACGTTCGACATCCACGCCGGCGAGTACGTGGCGGTCATGGGTCCCTCGGGCTCGGGCAAGTCGACGCTGATGCACATCCTCGGTTGCCTGGACGTCCCGTCGTCGGGGGACTACCGGCTAGCCGGCGACGACGTGAGCACCATGTCCGAGGACGAGCTGGCCCACGTGCGGAACAAGCGGATCGGGTTCGTCTTCCAGCAGTTCAACCTCCTGGCGTCGTTGTCGGCGTGGAGGAACGTGGAGCTCCCCCTCCTCTACGCCGGGATGGAACGGACCGAACGCCGCCACCGTGCGCTCGAGTCACTGGACCGCGTCGGGCTCGGCGACCGCGTCGACCACCGCCCGGGCGAGCTCTCGGGTGGCCAGCAGCAACGGGTGGCCGTCGCACGCGCACTCGTGACCGACCCCGACCTGATCCTGGCCGACGAGCCGACGGGCAACCTCGACTCGGTGTCGGCCCGTGAGGTCATGGCCCTGCTCGACGAGCTCCATGCCAGCGGGCGGACGATCGTACTGATCACCCACGACGCCGAGGTGGCCGAGGCCGCCGGACGTTCCATCCGGATCCTGGACGGCCAGTTGGCCGACCCGGCGCTCACCGGCGGGGCCGCCGGATGAATCTCCTCGAGACGTTCCGGACCGGCCTGGGCGCCGTGCTGTCGCACCGCCTCCGGTCGACGCTCACCGTCGTGGGCATCATGATCGGCATCACCGCGGTGATCCTCACAGTGGGGCTGGGCGAGGGCGCCCAGCAGCAGGTGGGGTCGGAGATCACGGCGCTGGGATCCAACCTGCTGACGGTGACGCCGGGCAGCACGACCTCGAGTTCCGGCGTCCGCGGCGGCTTCGGGTCGGCGTCGACGCTGACCGTCGGTGACGCTGCCGCCCTGACCTCCAAGGTGGTGGCCCCCGACATCCGTACCGTGGCGCCGGCCGACTCCGAGAGCGAGAGCCTGGTGGCCGGAACGACGAACTGGACGACCACCGTGGTGGGCACGGACCCGTCGTGGCTGACCGTCCGCGGCCGCTCGATGACCGAGGGCCGCTTCATCGTCGCCCACGACCTCGCGACCCAGGCCCCGGTCGTCGTCCTCGGAGCCACCACGGCCCAGGAGCTGTTCGGATTCCGTGACCCGGTGGGCCAGACGGTCGACGTCGCCGGGGTGCCGATGTCGGTGATCGGCGTGCTGAACAGTGTCGGCTCGTCGTCCAGCTCGTCGACGGTGGCCGACCCCGACGACCAGGCGGTGGTCCCGCTCACCACGGCGTCCGCCCTCCTGTTCGGGGGCACGACCAGGAACTCCGTCAGCCAGATCCTCATCCAGGCAACCTCGTCATCCGCGCTGTCCGCCGCCTACCAGGAGGCCGACGCCGAGCTGCTCAACCTCCACGGCATCACCACCTCGACGGCGGCCGACTTCACCATCACCAGCGAGCAGGAAGTGCTCTCGACCGCCACCTCGGTGGACCGCACGCTGACGGTGCTGCTCGGCGGCATCGCCGGCATCTCGCTCCTGGTGGGGGGCATCGGGGTGATGAACATCATGCTGGTGTCGGTGACCGAGCGGATCCGGGAGATCGGGCTCCGCAAGGCCCTCGGGGCGACCCCGCGCGTCATCCGCCGCCAGTTCCTGGTGGAGGCGTCCGTCCTCGGCACCGTCGGCGGCCTGCTCGGCGCCGTCCTCGGCGTGATCGGCGCCGAGGTGCTGCCGCACTTCATCTCCGACCCGATCACCGTGTCACCGGCGGCGGCGGTCGGCGCCATCGTGGTCGCCATCGTCATCGGCATCGTCTTCGGTGTCTACCCGGCCAGCCGCGCCGCCAAGCTCCCGCCCATCGACGCCCTCCGCAGCGAGTGACGCCGTGATTCCCACACAATCCGACCATATGATCCCGAACCTCCAGATCCCGAACCTTTCCGTACCCCAGTCAACGAAGGAAGCAGCCATGCACAACGACCACACACGCAACCCAGGAACCACCCCGGCGCACCTGCGCCAGCGGGGCATGCGGGTCCGCCAGCTCGCCGTGCTCGGCGCGGTCGGGGCAGCCGGTCTCGCCTTCGCCGCCTGCGGAGGCTCCTCGGCCGCGTCGACCACCTCGTCGACGGCCGGCGCAACGTCGGGCTCCTCGTCGGGCTCGTCGACGCCGCCGAGCACCCTGCCCGGGGCCTCGGGGACGATCGCCGCGGTCGCCGCCACCTCGCTCGAGGTGCAGAACACCCAGACCGGCCAGACCACGGTGAACTACACGTCCTCGACGACCATCCACCAGATCACCACCACGACGGCGTCGGCGGTGACGGTCGGCTCCTGCATCTCCGCGTTCGGCAAGCCCACCTCGACCTCCAAGTCGTCCACTCCCTTCGGTGAGCCGATCACAGCGACCACGGTGTCGATCACCCAGCCGGTGTCCGGCGCGTGCGAGCGCGGCGGGTTCGGCGGCCGCACCGGCGGGTTCGGCGGCGGTCCCGGCGGGACGGGCACCGGCGGCACGAGGCCGACCGGGACGTTCAAGCCTCCGGCAGGGCGGTCGTTCGGTAACGGCTCGTTCGGCGCCGCCTCCGGACAGGTGACCGCGGTGTCCGGCAGCCAAGTGACGGTCAACGAGACGAACCCGCAGACCAAGAAGGCAACGTCCGTGACGGTCACGCTGGCCGCCACCACGGCCTTCACGACCACCCAGACGGGAACCGCGGCCGCCATCGTGGTCGGGCAGTGTGCCCGGGCGACCGGCACGGCGGACAGCACCGGCGCGATCACCGCCCAGGACCTGACGATCTCTGCTCCGACCAACGGTTCCTGCACCAGCGGCTTCGGATTCCGGGGGGGCTTCGGTGGGGGTGCCGGCGGCGCCGCTAGCTCGGCAACGGGTGCCTGAACCTTCGGGCGTGATCTCCACGTCCGCCCTCGACGCCTCGGACCACGGTGGTCCTGACGCGCCGCCGAACCCACGTCAGGCGCCACGCCGGCCAGCCCGGTCGGTCCCGTGGCGGCTGCTGGTCGTCCTTGTGGTGGTGGCCGCCCTCGTCGTGGCGTGGTTGCTCACCCGCTCGTCCGGCCCGGCCTACCGCACCGCTCCGGTGACGACCGGCACGGCCGTGGCCACCCTCTCGGCGGTCGGCACGGTCACGCCCGTGCAGCAGGCCGATCTCACCTTCGCGACGGACGGGACCGTCGGCAGCGTCGACGTGACCGTGGGCCAGCAGGTCTCGGCCGGACAGATGGTCGCCTCACTCGACCCGACGTCGCTGGAGACGGCGGTCGTCAACGCGCAGGTGGCGCTGGCCTCCGCCCAGGCCACATTGGCATCGGACGAGGCCGCGCAGACCGACGCATCCACCTCGACCTCGACCGGCTCGTCGACGTCCGGTTCGACGGGTGGTCGCACGGGCACCGGCTCGACGACGTCCGGTTCGACGGGCACGGGGACGAGCTCGACGGTGTCGAGCGCCGAGGTGGCGAAGCTCCAGGCCACCCTGGTCGCCGACCAGCACCAGCAGGATGTAGCGGCGACGCTCGCAGGAACGGCACTGGCGACGGCAACGAGGGTGTGCACAGCCTCCACTTCGGGCGCGAGCACCTCGGGTACCGGGTCGTCGGGTGCGACGTCCGACGCTCCGACTGGTGGCACCCCACCCGGGGGAGGCAGCGGCGGCGGGAGCGGTGGCAGTGGCGGGGGAGGCAGCGGCGAAACCTGCACCCAGGCCCTGGCGGCGGCCACCTCGGCCCACCAGGCGCTCGTGGCCGCCATCGCCCAGGTGACCAAGGACGAGGCGGCACTGTCCGCCGCGCTCGGGATCGGGTCGTCGGCCGGAACGGGGGGCTCGGGCGGCACGGGAGGCTCGGGCGGGACGGGCACTCCGGGAAAGGGAGGCACCGGCCCGTCGGCCGCCACCGAGACCGCCCTGGTGACTCAGGTGGCGGCGACGACCACCGCCACCTCCTCCTCGTCCGGAACGGGTCAGTCGGGCACAGGTGGCGCCGGTGGGTCGTCCACGTCGGCATCCTCGACCGCCAGCGGGCACGCCCGGACGGTCACGGCCCAGGTGATCGCCCTCGACGAGACGAATGTCGACGCAGCCCAGGCCGCGCTCGCTTCGGCGCAGCAGGACGTCGGTGACGTCAACCTGGTCAGCAGCATCTCCGGCACCGTCGGGGCAGTGACGCTGGTCGCCGGCCAGTCCGTCGCGGCCGGGTCGCCGTCGGCCACCCCGCAGGTCGTGGTGGTCGGACCAGGTGACGACTATCAGGTGGCGACGACCGTTCCGGTCACCCAGGTAGCGAAGGTGAAGGTGGGCCAGCAGGCTCTCGTGACCCCCGACTCCAGCTCCGGCACCGTCGTCGGGACGGTGACCGGCATCGGTGTGCTCGGGACCACCACGACCTCGACCACCACCTACCCGGTGACCATCGGCATCCAGTCGGCCGCCCTCGGCCCCTTCTCCGGTGCGGACGCCACGGTGCAGATCGTGCTCGCCCGGGCGACCGGTGTGACGACGGTGCCGACCTCGGCCGTGCAGACGGTCGGGACCACCCGCGTGGTGACCGTGGTGGACGGCGGCACCACGAAGGAGGTCCGGGTGACCGTGGGCACGTCCGGCGCCCTGCGGACGCAGATCCTGTCGGGCGTCCACATCGGGCAGACCGTCTCCCTGGCCGCCATGGACGCACCGGTCCCGTCGTCGTCGACGACCACCCGCACGGGCATCGCCGGCCTGGCCGGGTCCGGTGGCTTCAGTGGCACCGGTGGCTTCAGTGGCACCGGTGGCTTCGGCGGTACCGGTGGCTTCGGGGCCGGAGGAGCAGGCGGGTTCGGCGGGGCCTCACGCACCGGGGGCTGAGCACCGGGGTGGCTTCGCCGTGGCCGTCGGGGCGGCGGCGGCCGGCGCGCCGGTCGGGCCGGCGGTGGGGGTAGCGTCGCCGCCATGAACACCGACCCCCTGGTCACCGAGGCCGTGTACGACACCGGGGTGCGGCGGCTCCAGCACGCCTACGCCGACGTGGTCAACCGCCGTGCGTGGCCGGAGCTCGAGTCCCTGTTCCGCCCGGACGCAGAGGTCGTGATCGACCGGCGGGCCGGCGATCCGCTCCGCCTCGTCGGCGGGGCGGAGGTCGGTGCCTTCATCGGTTCGGCCATCGCTCACTTCTCGTTCTTCGAGTTCGTCATCCTGAACGCGCACATCGCCTTTCCCGACGGCGTCGACGCGGGCACGGCGGTGTGCCGGCTGTTCATGTGCGAACTGCGCCAGGACGAGACGACGGAGCGGTTCACCACCGCCTTCGGGCTCTACCACGACCGGTACGTGCTGGAGACGGGACGCTGGTGGTTCGCCGAACGCCGGTACCACTCGCTGGCCCGGCACAGTGGGGTCCTCGACGTGTTCTCCCTTCCCTCCGACCCCGGGATCACCGTTCCGGGCGCCTGACGTGGGCCCCCACCGCATCAGCCACCAGGACCGTCACGCGTGGGAGCATCAGGGCATGCCGCTCCTCGTGGTCCGACATGCACGCGCCGGTCGGCGGAGTGCCTACGAGGGGGACGACCTGGATCGCCCGCTTTCGACGCGCGGCCGTGCCCAGGCCGAGGGGCTGGTCCCCCTGCTGGTCGGCTACCAGCCCCGTCGCATCCTCTCGAGTCCCGCGATCCGCTGCTTCGAGACGGTGCGACCGCTCGCCGAGTCGCTGGCGCTACCCATCGAGTCGGTGGGGGAGCTGGCCGAGGGCCGGGGCGCCGATGCCTTCCGACTGCTCCGACGGATGGCCGGCGAGCCGGCGGTGCTGTGCACCCACGGCGACATCGCCGCCGAGCTCCTGGAGGACCTGACCCCCGGGATGTCGTCCAAGGCCCGGTACAAGCTGCGCTTGCTGAAGGGCGAGGTGTGGGTGGTGGGGACGTCCGGGGACTCGCTCGAGATCGTCGAGCACCTCCACCAGGAACCCCGACGGTGACCGGGTCACGGCCGGCCGATCGTCGGCAGGGGCTCCTACGTGTTCCGGGGCCGGCGCCCGGTGCGTCCGACCGGGCC
This sequence comes from Acidimicrobiaceae bacterium, assembly GCA_003164095.1. Taxonomy (GTDB): domain Bacteria; phylum Actinomycetota; class Acidimicrobiia; order Acidimicrobiales; family RAAP-2; genus Bog-756. Next base: position 6,240 of record PLRX01000100.1, read on the forward strand.
GTGGTCGGTCGACCGCTACGCTGACCGCCCGATGACCGACCCCCTCCGCTTCGACCCGGGCTCGTACGACGCCTTCCGGGTCGTCGGTCGGGACTACGACGCGGACACCCGGACGATCACGCTCCGCTACGCACTCGACGACCGGGTCGAGTTCGTCGAGACCATCGCGTTCGAGACACCGCCGGGCCCGGACGCCGGCCCGGGTCGGTCGACCGGCGCCGGGTTCGAACGGGCCCTCCTCCACCTCCACGTGGCCGCCGGGACCAGCTACTACAAGACGGCCGCGCCCCGGCAGGTCGTGGTGGAGGGGGAGTCACTCAGCCCTCCCGAACTCGACGTGTACCACCGGCTCTACGACGACGGCCTCCGGGAGTTCGCGGTGACCAACGGGCTCCCGGTGCCGCGACCGGTGGCCGTGACGGCGGGACGTGGCGTGGCCGGGCACCCGCTAGCACCGGAGGGCCTGCTCCGCCCCGGGCTCCTCGTACCCATCGGGGGTGGCAAGGACTCGATGGCCCTCATCGAGTCCGTCCGGGACCTCGGCCCGCGGCTCTTCTGCGTCAACCCCCATCCCCTGATCCTCGAACTGGCCGAGGAGGCCGGACTCGAGCTGCTGGTGGTCCGGCGCCGCCTCGATCCCGGGCTCGCCGCGCTCAACGCGGCGGGGGCCCTCAACGGGCACGTGCCGATCACCGCGATCGTCTCGCTCATCGCCGCAGTCGGCGCGTTCGTCCACGGGTACGACACGGTGGCCATGGCCGTCGAGCGATCGGCCAGCGAGGAGACGGTCACCGTCGACGGCGTGGCCGTCAACCACCAGTACTCGAAGAGCCGGGAGTTCGAGCTCCTCCTGGCCGGACTGCTGCAGCAGACGGTCGCCCCCGAGCTCACGTACGGGTCGGCGCTCCGTCCCTACTCGGAGCTGGCGATCTCCCGGGCCTTCGCCGGCCTGACCCGGTACCACGGAACCTTCTGCAGCTGTAACTCCGCCTTCCGCCAGGGCGCCGGCCCGGCCGACCGCTGGTGCGGGCACTGTCCGAAGTGCCGCTTCGTCGGCCTCATGCTGGCGCCGTTCCTGGAGCCCGACGAGCTCACGGCCATCATCGGGACGGACATGTTCGCCGACGCCGGACAGGTGACCGGATTCGCCGCGCTCATGAGCGACGTCGACAAGCCCTTCGAGTGCGTCGGCGAACGCCGGGAGTCGGCGGCCGCCCTCCGCCTGCTCGCCTCCCGACCGGCATGGCGCGACTCGGCGGTGGTGGCCGCACTGGCCGACCGGGCCTCGAGCCTGGTCGACGACGTCGACCTGGACGCACTGCTGGCACCCGATGTCACGCTCTCCTTCGCCGATCCGGAGGTCGCCGCCGCGGTCGCTGCCCTCCTGGCGGTCCACCGGTGACCGGAGACGGCGGGTCCGGGAGCGAGGGGGCGCTCGACCAGGCCCTCGGCCGGCGGGTGGCCGTGTGGGGACTGGGAGCCGAGGGGGTGGCGCTCGCCGCCCTGGCCGTGGCCCGGGGTGTGGAACCGCTGCTCGTCGACGACCGGCCCGGCGAGGCGGCCGAACGGGTGGCCGACGCGGTCGGCGTCCGGTTGGCCGTCGTGGCGCCGGGGGACGTCGACTGGTCGGCCGTGGACGTGGTGGTGCGCTCGCCCGGGGTGAGCCGATACCGACCGGAGCTGGCGGCGGCCGAAGCGGCCGGTACCGCCGTCACGACGACCATGGCCCTGTGGCTGGAGGACCACGCCGATGCCCCGGTGGTGGCCGTCACCGGGACGAAGGGCAAGAGCACCACGGCCTCACTGACGGCCGCCATCCTGGAGGCCGACGGACGCCGGGTGGAGCTGATCGGCAACATCGGCGTCCCGGTCCTCGACACCTACGGCGGGCCGCGACCGGACGCGTACGTGGTGGAGGTCTCGTCGTACCAGGCGGTCGACGTCACCCGCTCACCCGCGGTGGTGGTGCTGACGAGTCTCGCCCCCGACCATCTCGACTGGCACGGCGGCGTCGAGCAGTACTACCGGGACAAATTGCGGCTGGTCGAGGCGGGGCCCCCGGGGCGCCTGGCGGTCAGCGCCGGCAACGAGGAGGCCCTGTCCCGCACGTCGGGCCACCCCGACCGCACCCTGTACGGACCCGAGGGACGGGTCCACGTGGACGACGGGGGTTGGCTGGTGGTCGACGGTGCCCGACTTGCCGACACCGCGCGCCTGCGTGTTGCCGGTCGCCACAACGTGTGGAATTTGTGCGGCGCGGTGGCCGGGGTGCTGTTGCTGACCGGAGAGGCACCGTCGGCGGCGGCCGTCGAGTCGGCCATGGCCGGGTTTGGCGGGCTGCCCTCGCGCTGTGCGGTGGTGGGGGAGCGCGCGGGCCGGGTCTACGTCGACGATGCTCTGGCCTCCAACCCGTTCGCCTCGGCGGCGTCAATCGGGACCTTCGACGGGCGGCCGTTGACGGTCATCGTCGGTGGTGCCGACCGTGGCGTGGATCCCGGGCCGCTGGTGGAGGCGCTGGCCGCCCACCGCCCGCCGGCGTCCGTCGTGGTGCTGCCGCCGGAGCCGGGCCGGCTGGCCGGCGCACTCGCCGGGGTGGCCGGCCAGGTGCGGGAGGCGTCCGACCTGGCCGATGCGGTTGCAGTGGCGACCGAGCTCACCCCGGAGGGCGGTGTGGTGCTGTTCAGCCCCGGTGCGCCCACCCCGGAAGGTGGCGGCGGCTACGGGGAGCGGAGCCGGGTGTTCGTCACGGCGGCCGGGTTGGGGCACGGGTGACGTCCGGGTGGGTTGACGGAGCGCGTGGTCCGGGCAACGGTGGTCGGACGGAAGGGGAGGGCGACGTGTCCGAGATCACCATCATCACCGACAGGGTCGTGACCGTCCCCGGCGAAGCCGATGCCACGCGTGGGACGTTCCTCGTGGCACCCGACGACCTGGCGACAGCGCTCGGGTGGGAGCTCAAGCCCTCCGGGCTGTGTCGCGGTGACGTGTGCGTACCGGTCCGCGACCTGGACGCCGTCCGGGTGGGGGACCTGCTCGACCTCTCGGCCGTAGCCGCCGCCGTCCGCCAGCACACGGTCGTCGACCTCCACGCCGGGATCATGGCCGTGTCACTCCCGGCCGAGCTGCGCCGCGGGGCGCTCCGCGACCTCGAGGCCCCGGACTTCACCCTTCCCGACCTCGACGGTACGCCGCGGTCGCTGTCCGAGTGGGCCGATCGCAAACGCCTGCTGGTCACGTTCTCGAGCTGGTGCGGTTGCCGCTACGACCTGCCCGGCTGGCAGGCGCTGCAGGACGAGCTGGCCGACGACGGGTTCCAGGTCGTGGCCGTGGCCATCGACCAGGACGCCGACGACGTGCGCCCCTTCACCGGCGGTCTCACGATCCCGGTCCTCTACGACCCCCAGCACCTGCTGACCGAGCTCTACGCCATCTCCAACGTCCCGACCGTGGTGTGGATCGATGAGCACGACCGCATCGCCCGTCCCAACGCCGAGGCCTTCGGGACCGACACCTTCGCCGACTTCACCGGTGCCGAGTCGGCCCCCCACCTCGACCTCGTGCGCCGGTGGGTCCGCCTGGGCGAGGTGCCGCTGGACGAGGACGAGGCACGTGACGCCGTCGCCGACCTGACCGACGACGAGGTGCTGGCCCGCCTGCACTTTCGCATCGCCGCGGAGGCGCACCGCCGGGGCGACACCGGGACCACCCGGCGCCAGGTGCTGCGGGCCGGCGAGTTGGCGCCCGATGACCTCACCATCTGGCGGGCCGGCATGCCGCTCATCGGCGAGGACCCGTTCGGCCAGGACTTCCTCGACCGGTACGACGAGTGGCGGGCGAAGGGCAGCCCGGTCCACTCGCTGCCCTCGGCGCGGGGCGCCGACACGCCCGCCTGACGGAGCGGCCGGTCACGGGCTGCCGCGCCCGCTTAGCGCAGGCGCCAGTCCAGACGGGTGCCGGAGGCGAAGCGCTCCTGGCCCTCGGCCAGCGCCTCCTCGCTGTTGCCGAGCCCCACGAAGGCGTAGCCCAGCGCCAGCGCCTGGCCGCGGGTGAGGTCCCGGCCGGCCCACAACGCCCGGAGCGAGCCCTGGACGGCCAGGGCCGGAGCGTCGGCGATGGCCCGGGCCGCCCAGGCTGCCTTGTCACGCAAGTCGGCGACGTCGGTGGCCAACTCGGACACGAAGCCGATCTGGTGGGCCCGCTGCGCGCTCATCCGCTCGCTCGCCCCGAGCAGCGTCATCCGGGCGAGCTCGCCGAAGGGCATCCGCCCGGTCAGCTGCAGTGGCTCGAAGGCTGCGGCCATGCCGTAGGTGACGTGCGGGTCGAAGAAGGTGGCCTGCTCGGTGGCGATGACGAAGTCGACCTCACCCAACAGGTAGAAGGCCCCACCGCAGGCCATGCCGTTGACCGCGCCGATGACCGGCTTCCACAGGTCGCAGGTCTTCGGGCCGAGGTCCTCGCCCGGGTCGTCGAACATGAACGGCGTGGCGCCGGCTCCGACGTGGACCGGCTCGCCGTCCTCGCCCAGCGTGGCATCGCCGGTGGCGTCGCCGAGCGCCTCGTTGCGGTCGATGCCGGTGCAGAACGCCTTGTCGCCGGCCCCGGTCAGCACGACGGCCCGGACGTCGTCGTGCCGGCGCAGGGCCCGCCACAGCGTGCGCAGCTCGCGCTGCATGACGGCGTTGAACGCGTTGTAGACGTCGGGGCGGTCCAGGGTCACCCAGGCGACGCCGTCGTCCTCCTCGTAGCCGAGGGTCTCGAAGGAGGGGATGGCGGCCATGGGCGGGCTCCGTTCTCGCTCGGCGGTGCCGGGCCGGGGCCCGGGCTTGCGCGGTAGCGTGCGCAGCGGGCACCCTAGCGCCCACCCGGTGGGACCCGCGAGCGAAGCGCCCGCCGGACGACGATCGACGACAAGGGGAGTTCCAGGTGGCAGACGACATCCTCAGCACCATCATCGGCACGCCGACGGGTACGACGGTGGTCACGGTGGAGCGGGGCCAACTGGCGCTCTTCGCCACGGCGGTGAAGGACGACGACCCGGTCTACCGCGATCCGAGGGCGGCAGAGGCCGCCGGGCTGCCCGGCATCCCCGCCCCCCCGACCTACCCCTTCGTGATGGGAAACTTCGGCGCCTACCCGGAGCTCCAGACCGAGGACGCGCCGTCCGGCAACCCGATGGGGGCCGTGCTCGGCCCGCTGATGGCCAACGGCGGCCTCATCCTCCACGGCGAACAGGAGTTCACCTACCACCGCCCCGTCTTCGGTGGCGACGTCCTGGAGGGCACGGGCCTCGTGGTCGACGCCTACCAGAAGGAGTCGAAGGGCAAGACCATGACGTTCGTGGTCGTCGAGACGGCCTGGAGCGACAGGGCCACCGGCGAGCCGGTGTGCACGTCACGGATGAACATCATCCACCGCGTCTGATGGCCGCCGACGCGCCGGCGGGCTCCGACACCGCACCCACGTCTCCTTCGCCCGCAGCCGCCGCCCCCGGCGGAACGGATGACGCCGTGCTGCGGCGGATCGAGGACGGGGTGGCCTGGATCACCCTCAACCGGCCGGAGGCCGGCAACGCCATCACCGCGGCCATGCGGGACCAGGTCGTGGTCTGGTTGGAGGAGGCGTCGGCCGACCTCGCCGTCCGCGTCGTCGTCCTGACGGGCGCGGGGGAGAAGGGCTTCTGCACCGGTGCGGACCTGCGGTCCCAAGGTCCCGGGCCGACCCGACCCGAGGGCGCTCCCGACCGGGCGGTCGGCGACGCGGCGAGGCTGATCCGCACGGGCTGGCAGCGGCTCGTGAGCGCGGTGCTCGACTGCGAGAAGCCGGTGATCGCGGCCGTCAACGCCACGGCGGCCGGTGGTGGCATGCACCTGGCACTGGCCTGCGACCTGGTGCTCGCCGCCGAGGAGGCCAGGTTCATCGAGGTCTTCATCCGTCGCGGCATCGCCCCCGATGCCGGCGGCGCCTACCTGCTGGCCCGACTGGTCGGCCCCCAGAAGGCGAAGGAGCTCTTCTTCTTCGGTGACGACGTGCCGGCCCGGGAGGCCGAGCGGATCGGTCTGGTCAACAAGGTGGTGCCACGGGCGGAGCTCGATGCGGAGGTGGCGGCATGGGCGGCGCGACTGGCCGCAGCGCCGACCAAGGCCATCGGCGTCGCCAAGTATCTGACCAACCGGGCCCTCGACACCGACCGGGCCACCGCCCTGTGGGACGAGGCCGTGGGTCAGGAGCTGGTGACGGGAACCGAGGACTGCAAAGAGGGACTGACCGCCTTCGCCGAGCGCCGGCCGCCGGTGTTCCGGGGCTGGTAGTCGGCTCGGACCTCGTGGTGACAGACGGTTCCCGGTGTGCCCGGCGCGGCCCCGACGGGGCGTCGAGGGCGCCCGGCCAGAACTGGAACGGGTTCTGTTTCCGGATGGCGAGATGCTAGAACTGCGAGGTGCACATGATCGGTGAGACCCACCTCCTTCCTGCGTCCACGTACGCCGACTGGATGGCCGTGCTGCGCATCGGCCTCGGTCTGTGGTGGATCAAGAGCTTCGCCCACAAGGACCTCGGGGGATGGCTGAAGCGGGGGTCCGGTATCGAGTGGGGCGGCTCCGTCGCCGAGAAGCACAAGTGGGGCTTCGTCAAGACGGGCTTCGACAAGGTCGTGCGCCCGCACCCGATCCCGATGGCGTACGTCGTCGTGTTCTCGGAGCTGGCCCTCGGCCTCGGCCTCGTCCTCGGGTTCCTGACGCCGATCGCGCTGGTCTGCAGCATCCTGCTGAACCTCCTCTACTTCGTCCTGATGATCAGCGACTGGGCGGAGCAGGGGCAGAACCTGATGATGATCCTGGCTGCCGTCGTGGCGCTGATCACCGAGTCGTGGCTCGTGTTCTCGGTCGACCACCTGCTCCACCTCTTCGGGGCCTGAGTCGATGGCCATCGGGATCCAGGAGGAGCACGAGGAGCTCCGGCAGGCCGTACAGGGCTGGTCCGAGGCCCGCGACGTCGCGGCGGCCGTCCGGGTGGCGCTCGACGCCGAGGCGGACGCCGTCCCGCCCTACTGGGGCGACCTCGCCGCCCAGGGCCTCCTAGGCATCCACGTGCCCGACGAGTTCGGCGGTCAGGGCGCCGGCATCGTCGAACTGGCGGTCGTGGCCGAGGAGCTCGGCCGTGCCGCCGCCGTCGGTCCGTGGGACACCTCGATGGTCGTCGCCGGCGTGGTGGCATCGGGCGGGAACGCCACCCTGGCCAAGGCACTGCTGCCCGGCCTGTGCGACGGGAGCGTGACGGCGTCACTGGCCATCCCGACGGCCGGCCCGGACGGGTCGCCGCTGGCACCGGCCGACCTCGTCGGTGAACCCGGACCCGACGGTGCACTCGTCGTGACCGGGACCGTCCGACCTCTGGTGCACGGGGCCGTTGTCAGCCATGTGCTCGCCCCGGTGACGGTGGGCGACGCCACCCGCTGGGTCGTGCTCGAGCGGGACGACGCCTCCGAGGTGGTCCAGCTCAAGAGCTTCGACCCGACCCGACCCGTAGCGTCGTGGTCGCTCGACGCCTCGGTCGTGGGGGCCGAGCGGCTCCTCGACGTCGCCACGGGGGCCGTGCGGGACCTGGCGCTGGTGGTGCTGTCCGCCGAGGCGGTCGGCGGCGCCCGGTGGTGTGTCGACACCGCGGCCGAGCACGCCCGCACCCGTGAGCAGTTCGGCCGGCCGATCGGCCAGTTCCAGGGCGTCAAGCACCGCGTCGCCAACATGCTCGTCTCCGTCGAGCAGGGGGTGGCCGCCACGTGGGACGCCGCCCAGGTGCTGGAGGCCGAAGGCGGCACACCCTCCGGCGAGGAGACCGACCAGGCCAGCATGGCCGTGCACCTGGCTGCGGCGCTGGCCCTGGACGGCTACGTGGAGGCCGCCAAGGGCGCGATCCAGGTCCTCGGGGGGATGGGCTTCACGTGGGAGCACGACGCCCACGTCCACCTCCGCCGGGCCACCACGCTGCGGCAGCTGGCCGGCGGCACCGCCCCCCTCCGGGCCGAGTCGGCCCGCCTGGCCCTCGCCGGCTGGCGCCGCCGGCTCACTATCGACCTCCCGCCCGAGGCCGAGGCGCTGCGGGCCGAGATCGACGAGCTGGTGGCCTCCGTCGTGGCCATCGAGGACGAAGTCGAGCGGCAACGGGCGATGGCTGACCACGGATTGCTGGCCCCCCACTGGCCATCCCCCTGGGGGCGCGACGCCGGGGCGGTCGAGCAGCTGGTCATCGACCAGGCGTGCGCCGAGGCCGGCCTCAAGCGGCCCAACTTCGCGGTGGCCGCCTGGGCGCTGCCCACGATCATGGCCCACGGCACCGCCGAGCAGACCGAGCGGTTCGTGGGGGCGACGATGCGGGGCGACATCATCTGGTGCCAGCTCTTCAGCGAGCCCGGTGCCGGATCGGACCTGGCATCACTGACCACGCGGGCCACGCGGGTCGACGGGGGCTGGTCGCTGACCGGTCAGAAGGTGTGGACGTCGGTGGCCGCCCGTGCCCACTGGGGCATCTGCCTGGCGAGGACCAACCCGGACGTCCCGAAGCACCAGGGGATCACCTACTTCCTCGTCGACATGCACTCCGCCGGCATCGAGATCCGACCCCTGCGTGAGATCACCGGTGCCGCGCTCTTCAACGAGGTCTTCTTCGACGACTGCTTCGTGCCCGACGAGTGCGTGGTGGGGGAGATCGACGGCGGGTGGAAGCTCGCCCGGACGACCCTGGCCAACGAGCGGGTGTCCCTCTCGTCCGGCTCGGCCTTCGGGGGCGCACTTGAGGGTGTGCTCGACCGGATCGCCACCCACCCCGAGCTCCAGGACCCGGTGACCCTCGACCGGCTCGGCCACCTCCTGACCGAAGCACAGTCCCTCGCCCAGCTGGGCATGCGGGCGACATTGCGGTCCGTCGGCGGCCTCCAGCCGGGCTCGGAGTCGAGCATCCGCAAGCTGGTCGGGGCCGAGTTCGACCAGCGGGTGCACGAGTTCGGACTCGACATCTGCGGCCCCGAGGGTGCGGTCTTCGACGGCGAGGCGGCGGTGTCGGCCTACATGGTCCTCCAGTCGAAGTGCATGACGATCGCCGGTGGCACGAGCGAGGTCCAGCGCAATGTGATCGGCGAGCGCCTGCTCGGCCTGCCCCGTGATCCCGAGCCGGGCCGGTGACGGACCGCGTGCCCGGCCGGCATGCCGACGACGGGGCCTGCCCGGACGACGCCGGGGCCGGCGACCACGTGGCGTCGGCGGGACGGCCGGCGGACGGTGCCGGGTTCGTCCACAGCGGGCCCCGACGGGCGATCCGCTCCGGTGGGTGCCGCGGCACCGCGTGGTGGGGCACTGGGAGACTGACCGACCATGACCGGGGAGCCCGGTGGTGGCCGCACGAGGCCCGGATGCGGGCCGAGGAGGAGGGAGTGGGACATGGCTGACGCAGTGCTGTACTACGAGGACGTCGCCGAGGGCGACGAGGCCCCGGAGCTCACCCACGTGCTGACCCGCACCGACCTGGTGGCCTATGCCGGCGCGTCAGGGGACTACAACCCGATGCACCACGACGAGGTCAAGGCCACGGCGGCCGGCCAGCCCAGCGTGTTCGGCCATGGCATGTTCTCGATGGGACTGCTCGGCACGGCAATCACCCACTGGGTGGGCGCCGGCAACGTGAAGCGGTTCACCGTGCGGTTCGCACGCCAGACGTGGCCCGACGAGGAGCTCCGCTCCAGGATCGTCGTCACCGGGAAGCGCACCGAGGGCGATGCCCACCTGCTCGACCTCGACGTCCGACTGCACAATGCTGCGGGCGAGGAGAAGGTGGTCGGCGAGGCCACCGTCCAGGTGCCGGCCCGCGGCTGACGCGCCACCGTCCACCCGGTCGGGAACGGGCCCGGTGCGTCCCCCGGACGCACGAAGGCCGAGGGTACAGTCGATCCCCGGTGGGGTTCGGTCGTTGCAGGTCGCCCGGTAGGTTCCACGGACGACTGGTGGCGTGAGTACCCGGGGAGGACTGTGGAGCGACGGCGTCGACGAAGGCTCCCGATCCCCCGCGTCGCCGGCGGGAGGCGGTCGACCGGCCTGACCGCCGTAGTCGCGACCCTGCTCGCGCTCGGCTCGTCGCTGCTGGCCGGGTGCGGCAACGTCACCGTCCTGACGGTCTCCCACGCCGGGGACACCGACGGGGTCACCGCCTCGACGATCAGGGTGGGCGCCCTGGGCTCCTTCAGCGGCTTCGCCGCTCCTGACTTCGCCCCGGTCGAGACCGGCGCCGCTGTCTACTTCGACCAGCTCAACGCATCCGGGGGCGTCTACGGCCGCAAGATCGTCTACTCGCCGATCGTCGACGACGGGACCTCCCCCTCGGGCAACACGGCGGGCGCCCAGCGCCTGGTCCAGAGCAAGGTGTTCGCCGTGGTCGGCGTGGGGACACCGTTCTTCACCGGCTCGTCGATCCTGCGCTCCCAGGCCGTCCCGACCTTCGGGATCCAGGAGAACACGAATGCCCAGTGGTCGGGCCCGACGATGTTCGGGGCCGGCGGTTCCTACATCGCCAACTCGCTGCCGATGCCCCAGGTGGCCTACGTGGCCCAGCAGACCCACGCCCGGACCGCCGCCGTCCTCGCCTACAACGTGGCGCAGTCCTCGGGGGGCTGCGTGGCCGTGGTCAATGGCCTGAAGCGCTACCACGTGCGCACCCCGGTGATCGACTTCTCCATTCCCTACGGGGCGGCCACCCTCGACGCCGATGTCACGCGGATGCAGCAGGCCGGTGTCGATTTCGTGGCCACCTGCATGGACGCCACCGGCGACATCAAGCTGTCCCAGACCCTCCAGCAGCACGGCATGGGGTCCGTGACGCAGTACTGGCTCGACGGGTATGACTCGCAGATCCTCCACAACAACGCCGCCGCCCTCGACGGGGCCTACTTCCTGCTCCAGCAGACGCCGTTCGAGGTGACCCGGCTGGACCGCGGCGTCTACCCCGGCATCGACGCGTTCAACGCCGCGCTCCGTCGCTTCGCCCCGGGCACCGCTCCCTCGGGCACTGCACTGGCCGGGTGGGTCAGTGCCGACCTGTTCGCCGAAGGTCTCCGGGCCATCGGCAACGACGTGACCCGCACCGCGCTGGTCCGGGCCATCAACAAGCTCACCGCCTTCACGGCGGACGGGGCCTACCCGCCGGTCAACTGGCAGATCGCCCACACCGCCGTCAACGATCTCGACTGCACGACCTACGTGCGCGCCGTGGGTGACCACTTCGTGCCCGTCTTCACGACGCCGCAGAGCGTGTACTCCTGCTACGACCAGACCGGTGCGGCCCATCTGTCCACCCAGACCGTGACGACGCTGCCCCTCCAGCCCGGGGTGCCCGGCCGGTGACCCAGTTCCTCAACTACGCCGTGCCCGGCGTGCCCTTCGGGTGCGTCTTCGCGCTCATGGCCGTCGGCCTCGTGCTGACCTACAAGGCGTCGGGAGTGTTCAACTTGGCGTTCGGTGCCCAGGCCTTCGTGTCGGCCCTCGCGTACGTGTCGCTCGACCAGGACGGCTGGCCCCGGTGGGCCTCCACCGTCATCGCCGTGCTCGTCATCGGGCCCCTGGTGGGGGTCCTGCTCGACCGACTCCTGTTCCGGCGCATCCGCACGGCCTCGCCGCTGGTCAAGCTGGTGCCCTCACTGGGCCTGCTCGTCGCGCTGCCCCAGCTGGCGATCATCATCGCCGGGTCGGAACCGTCGATCCCGCCGCCGGCCATCGTGGGCAATGCCCAGCGGGTCTACCTCCACCTCGGTTCCGTGCCGCTCAGCGGTCTGGAGCTGTCGATCAGCGCCGCCACCGTCGTCGTGGTGGCCGGCCTCGTCGTGCTCTTCCGGTTCACGCCGGTCGGCCTCGAGATGCGCGCCGTCGTCGAGAGCCCGCGCATGACCGAGTTGGCCGGGGTGAACGCCGGGCGGGTGAGTGCCTTCGCATGGATCCTGTCGAGCATCATGGCGGCCCTGGCCGGCGTACTGCTGTCCCCCCTGTACTCACAGCTCGACCCGCAGAACTTCACCGTGCTGCTGGTGTGGGGCGTCGCCGGGGCCGTCATCGGCCGGTTCGCCAGTCTCCCGTTGGCACTGGTCGGAGGGCTGGCCCTGGGCATCGCCCAACAGGTGGTCGCCGGCTACATGCCGGCGGGGGTCATCGCCAACGGTCTGCGACCGTCGCTGCCGTTCGTCGTGCTGCTCGTCTTCCTGCCGCTCGTCCGTCAGCGCCAGGTCGACGACCCGCTGTCGTCCTGCGACCCGCCGTCGTCGGCCTCGGAGGCCGCCACCGCCGGCTTCCGGTCGGCGTCGACGGTTGCGACGTCGGGGGGTGCCGTCCATTCGGTCGGGGTGTGGCACCAGCGTCTCGAGGGACTGCCCGGCTCGCGCATGACGGGGATCCTCGTCCGCCGGCCGACTGCCACATTCGCCTGGGTGGTGGGGGGGCTCGCCATCCTGTCGGCGCTGACCTGGGTGCCACCCGACTGGCTCCTGACGATGAACCAGGGGGTGGCCTTCGCCATCATCTTCCTGTCGCTCACCCTGCTGACGGGCATGACCGGACAGATCTCGCTGTGCCAGGCCACCTTCGCCGGGTTGGGCGGCTTCATGGCCGGGCAGCTGGCCAACCACTTCGGGCTGCCCATCGTGCTCGGCATGGTGGCCGGCGGGCTGCTGGCCGCGGGACTCGGCGTGCTGGTGGCCATCCCCACGCTCCGCCTGGCCGGACTGCCGCTGGCCCTGGCCACGTTGGCCTTCGCCCTGCTGGCGGACAACATCCTCTTCCCCAACTCGTGGATCGGCAACGGGGCGGGCGGGATCACCGTCCCCCGACCGTCGGCCGGACCGGTGAGCTTCGCGGCCGCCAAGCCGTTCTTCCTGCTGTCCCTGGTCATCCTCGGCGTCTGCGCGGGCGTGGTGAAACTCGTGGGGGACGGCACCATGGGCCGCTACCTCTCGGCCGTGCGCGGCAGCGAGCTGGCCGCCAATGCGGTGGGCATCGACGTCTACCGCCTGCGGGTGCTGGTGTTCGCACTGTCGGCCGCACTGGCCGGCGTGGGGGGTGCGCTCTTCGGATCCCTCGAGGGATCGCTGTCGGCCAACGACTTCGGCTACCAGATCTCGGCGGTCCTGTTGGTGGTCGTGGCCATCGTGGGGCTGGGCTCGATCGCCGGGGCGGTCGTGGCCGGCGTCGTGTACACCACCCTCCAGGTGGCGGTCACCTCACTGCCCTCCCGGTTCGCCGGGTTGGTGGCGGTGCTCTTCGGCCTGGCCACGCTCAGCTACACCCGGCACCCCGAGGGCTTCCTCGACTTCCTGAGCGGCAGGGTCCAGACAGCCATCGCCGACCGGCGCTCCCATCGGCTCGGGGACGGCCCGGCGGAGCACGGCCCCGTCGACGGCGGAGTGGGGGAGCGCCCCGCGGCGGCGCCCGATCCGGTGATCGGAGGCGCGGGATGAGCGACGTCGGGGCCACGCGACCGCTCCTCGTCGCCGATGGGATCACCAAGCAGTTCGGCGGGATCACCGCGCTCGACCACGTGGACATGGAGGTGGCCGCCGGCGAGGCGGTGGGCGTGGTCGGTCCCAATGGCGCGGGCAAGACGACCCTGTTCAACTGCCTGTTCGGGTTGGAGGACCCCGACGAGGGCACGGTCGTCTTCGACGGCAAGCGCATCAACCGGATGCCGGTGTGGAAGCGCAGCCGCCTGGGGATCGGCCGGACGTTCCAGCGGATGGAGCTCTTCGAGGGGATGACGGTCGCCGATCACCTGCTGGTGGCCGAGCAGGCGGCCAGCGGGACGGTCCGGGTCTGGCGGGACTTCGTCCACCGCGGTGGCCCGACCCCTGCCGAGCTGCACCATGTGGAGGAGGTCCTCGGGCTCCTGGGGCTGAGTGACCTGGCCGGGCGCCCCGTGGACACGCTCGACCTGGGCCACGCCCGTCTGGTCGAGCTGGGCCGGGCCATGATGGGCACGCCCCGCCTGCTGATGCTCGACGAGCCGTCGTCCGGGCTCGACTCCGACGACACGGCGCGGCTGGCACGGATCCTCGGGGAGACCCGCCGCACGACCGGGGTGGCGGTGGTGCTGGTCGAGCACGATCTGGCTCTGGTCGAGTCGACCGTCGACCGCCTCTACGTCCTCAACTTCGGCAAGGTGCTGGCCTCGGGCGCGGTGGACGACGTCCTGGCCGACCCCGAGGTCCGACGGGCCTACCTCGGGAGCACGGCGTGACCGCCACGGCCGGCGACCGGGCCACGGTGGAGGCGGTGGGCGAGGGCCAGCCGCTCCTCGAGCTGCGGGACGTGGGTGCGTCCTACGGCCCCTACGAGGCGCTGTTCGGGGTGTCGTTGACGGTGCGTGCGGGCCGCGCCCTGGCCCTGGTCGGCGCCAACGGGGCGGGCAAGTCGACGGTGGCGCGGGTGGTGTCCGGCCTCGTGCCGACGACCCGTGGCACGATCCGGTTCGACGGTCGGGACATCACGGGACGGCCGGCCTACGAGATCGCCCGGATGGGGCTGTCCCAGCTCACCGAGGGTCGCTCCGTGTTCGCCTCGCTGACCGTCGAGGAGAACCTGACACTGTCCTTCCGTCGGGCGCTCGGCCGCAGGGGCGTGCCCGACGCGCTGGCCCGGGCGTACGCCGCCTTCCCCCGGCTGGGCGAGCGGCGGACGCAGTCGGCGGGCACGCTGTCCGGGGGCGAGCAGCGCATGCTGGCCCTCGCTCGGGTGCTGGTGCTCAAGCAGCGCCTGCTCGTGGTGGACGAGCTGTCGTTCGGGCTCGCGCCGGTGGTGGTCGACGAGGTATACACCGCACTGGAGCGGGTGTTGGCGTCGGGGACCTCGCTCCTGCTGATCGAACAACACGTGGACCGCGCCCTGGTCCTGGCCGACGACGTCGCCGTCCTGAGCAAGGGGCGAGTCGTCTACGACGGCCCGGTGGCCGGGGTCGAGGGGCGCCTCGGCGACCTGGTGCTCGGCCGGCCCGATCCCGGCGAGGGGTAGGGCCGGCCGGACGACCGGGTGCCGCGCGAGGGTGTCCGCGGTCGACTACGCCAGGCTGAACGGCGGGACGCCCGACGAGACGTCCTTGAACAGCTCGCCCTTGGCGGCGGTCAGCTCGGCAGGCGTCCACATCGAGTCGCGGTGCAGCTCGCCGACCGGGTGGAAGCCGCCCATGGCCCAGATGTCGCCGCCGTAGACGATGAAGTTCTGGCCGCTGATGTCTGCGGCCTCGTCGGTGGCGAGGAACGTGACCAGCTGGGCGACGTTGCGGGGGTCGAACTTGTCGAAGCCGTTGTCGGCCTTCGCCATCTCGCCGAAGATGTTCTCCGTCATGCGGGTGCGTGCGCGGGGGCTGATGGAGTTGCACGTGACGCCGTAGCGACCGAGCTCACGGGCGAGCACCCAGGTCATCGACGCGATGCCGGCCTTGGCGGCCGAGTAGTTCGCCTGGCCTGCGTTGCCGAACAGCCCGGCCTCCGACGAGGTGTTGATGATGCGGCCGCTGACGTCCTCGCCGGCCTTGGCCCGGCCCCTCCAGTAGACGGCGGCGTGGTGGGCGGGGGCGAAGTGGCCCTTCAGGTGGACACGGATCACGTCGTCCCAGTCCGACTCCTCCATGTTGAAGCACATCTTGTCTCGGAGGATGCCGGCGTTGTTCACCAGGATGTCGAGCTGCCCGAAGGTGTCGACGGCCTGGTCGACGAGGGCCTTCGCGCCCTCCCAGGAGCTGACGTCCGAGGCGTTGACCGCGGCGTCGCTGCCACCGGCCTTGATCAGGTCGACGACCTCCTCGGCCGGGTGCTTGTCGTCACCTTCGCCCTGGAGGGAGGCACCGACGTCGTTGACGATCACCTTCGCACCCTCGGAGGCGAGCAGGAGTGCCTCCTCGCGTCCGATCCCCCTGCCTGCGCCGGTGACGATGGCGACCTTGCCGTCGAGCATTCCCATGGTGTCCTCCTGAGTTGGTCGTAGCTGTCGTTGATCTGTGGGCGATCATCGGGCCGCGCACGTTGACGACGTGGCGGAACCGGGGAAGCATGGCCGAAACCCACCCCCTCCGCAAGAACAGGACCCGCCCGTGACGCCAGCTCCCGCCCCATTCGACGTGGCCACCCCGGACCGACCGTTGTCCGGCCGGACGGCTCTGGTGACGGGCGGCGGGCGCGGCATCGGCCGGGCGATCGCCCTGGCCCTGGCCGCCGACGGGTGCGACGTGGCGGTCAACTTCCGCCGGGACGCCGACGCTGCGGCCGCCACGGTGGCCGATCTCGAGGACCTCGGGGTCCGGGCCATCGCCTACCCGGCATCGGTCGACGACCCGGAGGCCGCCACCGGGCTGGGCGAGGCCGTGCTGGCCGACCTCGGTCCGGTCGACCTCCTGGTCTGCAACGCCGGCATCGCCAGCCGGGGCCGCACGGTGGCCGAGACCTCCCTCGACGAGGTCGACCGGCTGATGCGTACCCACGTCTATAGCGCGTTCCAACTGTGCCGCGTCCTGCTCCCGCCCATGCGCGAGCGACCCCGGGGAGACCTGGTGTTCATCTCGTCGGTGGCAGCCCGCCAGATGGCGGCCCGTTCGGCGCCCTACACGATGGCCAAGGTGGCCCTCGAGTCGCTCGCCATGACCCTGGCCAACGAGGAGCGGGCCAACGGCATCCACGCCAACGTGGTGGCGCCGGGGTTGGTCGACACCGAGATGGGACGCCGACTGGTGCGAGGGGCGATGGGGGTGGAGGACATCAGCACCCTCGACGCCACGTCGCCGTTCGGCCGGGTCTGCCGCCCCGAGGACATCGCCGCGGTGGTCCGCTTCCTCGTGTCACCGGGAGCCGGCTACGTGACGGGCCAGGTCGTCACCGTCGACGGCGGGGGCTGAGCATCCCGTCGGCGTCGGCGTCGGCATGTCAGCCGGCGGGCGGCTCCAGCACGAGCACGGGGATCACCCGTTCGGTCGCCTTCTGGTAGTCGGCATACGGGGGGTAGGCCTCGACGGCCCGCTCCCACCAGAGGTCGCGCTCGGCCCCGTGGACCTCCCGGGCGATGCGGTCCTCCTTACGGGGACCGTCCTGGAGCTCGACGAGCGGCTCGGCCACGACGTTGGCGTACCAGTAGGGGTGGGTGGGGGCCCCACCCTGCGAGGCGACGATGGCGTGGATCCCGTCGTGCTCGACCTGCATGAGCGGCGTCTTGCGGATCTTGCCGGACCGGGCGCCACGGTTGGTGACGATGACCACGGGCATCCCGGTGTCGAGGAGCGTGGTGGCCTCGGTGCCACCCGACGCCTCGTAGCGGGCCACCTGCTCCCGGACCCACTCCTGCGAACTCGGCTCGTACTCACCTGTCAGGGGCATGGTCCAAGTGAACACCCCCGGCGGCCGGCCCGCCAGCGGATCCCGCCCGGGAACGGGCCCGGGCGGGGCGTCCCGGGTGTCGCGCCAGATCACAACGTGCGGGCGAGAGGATTCGAACCTCCACCCCCGAAGGGACCGGGACCTAAACCCGGCGCGTCTGCCGATTCCGCCACGCCCGCGTGGCCGCCAGACTACCGACGCCCGGCACCGGGGCCGGGCAGGGGTGGCCGGCTCCCGGGAGCCGCCGGGCCCCCTGGCTATAGTCAGCCTGTGCCGACCCCGCCTGCCGCCCCGTCCTCCTCGCCGTCGTCCAGTTCGTCCGCCACCCCGTCCGACCCCGGCGCCGACGCCGGTCCTGGAACGCCGGCGGGCTCCGGCGAGGCCGGGTCCGAGGTGGCCGACCGCATCCGCTACCTGGACGAGGTGATGGCCGAGATCGACGCCGAAGTGCGTCGTCGGCGGGCATCGGGCGACCTCCCGGCCGGCTTGGAGCGCGAGCTGGACGAGCTCTTCCTGGAGTTCTCGCCCGTCGGCCTGCAGGGGCGGGCCCGGCTGCGCGAGACGCTCTCCCTGGTCGACGGTTCGGCCTACGTGGACATCGCCGTCCCCACGGCATCCAACAAGGCGGTGGGCAGCTACATCAAGCGTGCCGTCCGCAAGGGCCTCGGCTGGTACATGAACTTCATCGTCGCCCAGATCGTGAAATTCGCATGGTCCGTGTCCCGCATGTTCCACGTGGTCGTCGACCACATCGAGGACCTCGAGGCGGCGGTGGATGCGCACCGCTCGCCCGATCTCCCGGCGGCGCTGCAGCCGTCGGCCAGCGACGGCGCCTCCTGGTGGGCCCCGGCCGCCGCCGAGGCGCTGGCCGGTGTGCGTGAGCGGGTGGTGGTGGCCGACTGCGGCGACGCCTCACTGGTCGAGTCGCTGCTGGCCGCCGGCGTCGACGCCTACGGGGTCGACCCGTCGGACCTCGCCCTCGAGCCGGCGCTCGACCGCGGAGTCGACGTGCGGGCCGAGGGGGTACTCGACCACCTCGACGTCGTGGCCGACGAGATGCTCGGCGGGATCGTGCTCACCGGCTCGGTCCAGTGGCTCCGCCCCAACGAGCGGGAGCGCCTGCTCGACCTGGTCTCGACCCGCCTGGCTGTCGACGGGACCCTCGTGCTCCACTCGGCGTCGCCGGGAGCCTGGGCCGCCTCGGCACCCGCGGTGGTCCGGGACCTCGCCCCGGGGCACCCGCTCCACCCGGAGACGTGGGCCCACCTCCTCGGGGGGAGGGGATTCGCCGTCGCCTCTACCATCGCCGGGGGTGAGGACCGGCGGCTCGCCCACGTGGGAGATGCCGACGCCGACGCCGACGCGGGCACCGTCAACGCCGTCATCGACGCCATCAACGACCTCCTGCTCGGTCCGACGGAGTACCTCGTGGTCGCCACGCGGGAGCGGTGACCGCCGTCCACCAGTTCGTGCCCGCTCTCCTGCCCCGGGACGCCACGGGGGACCACACACGCGCCCTGCGGGACGCCTTACGGGCCGCCGGCTGGGAGTCCGACATCTACGTCGAGGCCGCCCACGACGAGCTCCAGGACGAGGCGACGTATTTCGAGGAGTACCCGTCCCGCGCTCGACCGGGTGACGTGCTCCTCTACCAGTTGGGCACCTCGTCACCCGTGGCCGAGTTCCTGCTCGGCCGGGACGAGCCTCTGGTGCTCGACTATCACAATGTGACCCCGGAGTCCTATTACGAGGGGTGGGAGGAGCACACGGCCGCCAAGGTGGCGCTGGCCCGTGAGCAGGTCGCCGCTCTGGCACCCCACGCGGTGCTCGGCATCGCGGACTCCGCCTTCAACGCACGCGAGCTCGAGGAGCTGGGCTGCCGGGCGACGGCGGTGGTGCCGATCCTGGTCGACGACGAGGTCGTCCACGGTGCGGTGGACCCGGCCGAGCGCGCCCGACTGGCCGCCGACCACGGGGATGCCACCGTGCTCCTGTTCGTCGGGCGGATCTCGCCCAACAAGTCGCACCAACGGCTCGTCGAGGCCCTGTGGGTCTACCGCCGGCTCTACGACCCGGCCGCCCGCCTGCACCTGGTCGGGCCTGCGGTCACCCCGTCCTACGCCGAGGCGGTCTTCGCTTTCGCCGACGAGCTCGGACTGTCGGACGCGGTGCGCCATGCCGAAGGGCTGACCAAGGCGGAGCTCGCCGCCTGGTACGAGGACGGCGACGTGTTCGTGTGCCTGTCCGAGCACGAGGGGTTCTGCATCCCGCTGCTCGAGGCAATGGGTGCCGGCACGCCCATCGTGGCCCTCGACGCAGGTGCGGTCGGCGAGACACTGGCCGACGCGGGGATCCTGCTGCCGGAGGCCCGTCCGGCGACCGTGGCCGCAGCCGTCGACCGGATCCGGCGCGACGACGACCTGGCGGCGTGGCTGGCCGACGCCGGGCGCCGCCGTCTCGAGGACTTCGCCGCGGCGACGACCCGGCAGCGCTTCGTGGACGTGCTCGCCGGTGTCGTCGGGCGCGAGCCGGTGGTGGCATGAAGCTCGCCTTCGTCACGCCCCGCTACGGCCCCGAAGTCATCGGCGGGGCGGAGACGGCGGCGCGGATGCTGGCCGAGCGACTGTGCCTGCGGCCCGGCTGGGAGGTCGAGGTGCTGACCAGCTGCGCGCTCGACCACCTCACGTGGGAGAACACCGAGCCGGCCGGCACGAGCGTGGTGAACGGGGTGACCGTCAGGCGATTCCCGACAGCGTCCCCGCGGACCCTCGACTACTTCGCGCTGGACGGGCAGCTGCGGGTGGCGCCCGAGGTGGCCACGCTGTCCGAGACCCGCACGTGGGTGGCGCTCAACGGACCGATGTGCCCCGGCCTCGTCGATGCCGTGGCGTCCACGGACGCCGATGTCATCGCCTGCTATCCCTACCTGTTCGCCACCACCGTGGACGCCATCGCCGTGTCGGAGGTGCCCGTCGTGCTGCACCCGGCGGCGCACGACGAGCCGGCCCTCTACTTCTCGGCCTTCCGGCGCAGCTTCCGCGACGTCGACGGGTTCGTCTACCACACCCGGGCCGAGCGGGACCTGATGGAGGACGTGTACCGGATCGGTGCCCGGCCTCAGGTCGTGCTCGGACTCGGCGTCAACGACCCGGCCGGCGTCGGGCGTCCGGGCGGCGACGTGCTCGGCCTCGGTGACCGCCCGTACCTCTGTTATCTGGGCCGGGTCGACGAGCACAAGGGCTGCGGCATGCTCGCCGACTACTTCGCCGAGTACAAGGAGCGGAACCCGTCGGACCTGGCACTCGCCTTCGTCGGCCCGGTGTCGGCCAAGGCGCCCGAGCACCCGGACATCGTGGTCACGGGAACGGTGTCGGAGGCGGACAAGTGGGACATCCTGGCCGACGCCCGGGTCATGGTGACACCCTCGGCCTACGAGTCGTTCTCGCTCGTGGTGCTCGAGGCCTGGACCCTCGGCGTGCCGGTACTGGTCAACGGGGCGTGCGCGGCGACCATGGAGCACTGCCGGCGCTCGGGTGGGGGCCTCTGGTTCGACTCCTACCGGAGCTTCGAGGCCACCGTGGGCCGACTGGCCGGCGACGCCGGACTGCGAGCCGCGCTGGGCGAGGCCGGCCGCCGGTACACGGAGCACAACTACCTGTGGCCCTCCATCATCGACCGCTACACGACGTTCCTCGAAGGTGTGGTGGCGCGTGGTCGTCGGCTGGCACTGCGGCCGGCCCGCCTCGACCTGCAGTCAGGAGGCACGGCCTACGTGCGCGAGGGGGTGGCCGGTGGCGGCTGAGCACGGATCCAATGGTGCGGGAGGGCCGGACGGTCCGGACCCCAGGGCCGGGTTGGCGCCTGACGAGCGGGCCCTGCTCGAGGCGTTCGACCGCCTCCGCCCCCAGGGGACGCTGCGGTGGAACTTCGACGACGCCGTGCGCCGGCTCACCGAGCCCCCTGACGTGCCGGGCCGCTCGTCGCCGTGGACCGGCCTCCCCGCCGACCTGTGGGAGCGGGGGAGGAGCACCAAGGCCTCGGAGCGGGTACTGGGTGACGTGGTCACGGTCGTGTCCCAGGACCTCACCGAGTACACCGACCGGGCCGTCGAGGAGTCCCGAGGGCTGATCGACCTGTCGGTGGACGAGCTGCGACGGGCGACCCTCGACGCCGTGCGGTTCCTGTCGGCCCGGGTCGACCGGCTCGAAGCCGCTGCCGACCCGTTCGGGATCGAGGCCGGCGAGCTCGAGCTCCCGGTCCCGGACACGTTGGACTGGTCCGGTCAGGTCGCAGCCTGGGCGTCAACCCGTGGCGACCTCCCGGCGGTGGTGGGCGAGCTCAGTGCCGACGGACTCGTGGCCTCCGTCGCTGGAGCCGGGGTCGCAGTGGACGCTGTCGACCCCCGGGGTGAGGTGGTCTGGGCGAAGGTGTCGTCGTTGCCGGGCGGGGCCGGAGCCGGGTCGGCCGCCGTGACGGTCACGATGGCCGAGGTCGTCGACCACCTGCGAGGTCTGGCGACCGACAGCCGGGGCAGCGTGATCCTGTCCGGCTGTGTCGACCGCGCCGGCCTGGCCGGCAAGGTCGAACTGGTGGACGAGGCCATCCGGGTGGTGGCGCCGGGAGGCACAGTGGTGCTGCTGGTGTCCGACCAGGCCGCCTGGGACGCCGGCCTCGACCCCGTGGTGCGGGACCTGCTGCCCGGCCGGCCCCTCCACCCCGAAGCGTGGCGGCTGGTCCTGTCCCACCGGGGCGTGCCCGGCTCCGAGTGGCACCACGCACCATCGGGGGCCGTGCACGCCGTGCACGCCGTGGTGGCGGAGGTGGGCCGGTGAGCGGGATCCACCTCTTCGTCCCCATGCTCCACCGACGGGATGCGGTGGGGGAGCACACCCGGGCGCTGCGCGATCGGCTCGTCGCCGATGGCATCGAGTGCCGTGTCTACATCGACATGCCGGATCCCGACACGGTCGAGGAGACCCTTCCGTACCGGGACTACGAAAGCGACGCCCGCCTCGGCGACGTGCTGGTGTACCAGATGGCCACCAGATCGGACATGGCCGCCTGGCTCGCCGCTCGGCCGGAGCCCGTCGTCGTCAACTACCACAGCATCACCCCGGCGGAGTACTTCGTCCCCTGGAACAACTGGATCGCCCGGCACCAGGTCGCTGCGGCCCAGGATCTCGCCGGCCTGGCACCGACGGCCGCCCTCGGCATCGGGGTGTCGGCCTTCGACGCGGAGGAGCTGCGGCTGGCCGGTTGCCCGGAGGTGGCCGTCATTCCCGTGGCCAACGTCCGGCTCCCGCCGCCACCGCCGGACCCCGGGGCGTTGGCCGCCCTCGAGCGCCAGCCGGGCGGGCCGACGTGGCTGTCCGTGGGTCGACTCGCCCCCAACAAGGGCCACGAGGACACCATCGCCGCCCTGTTCGTGGCCCGGGCCACGTCCGCGCCCGACGCCCGCCTGACCATCGTCGGTTCCCCCACGGAGCCCAACTACTCGCGGGCGCTGCACCGGTACGTGGCCGAGCTCGGGCTGGCCGGTGCGGTCACCTTCGTGTCACGGCTCAGCGACGCCGAGCTCTCGGCCCGCTACGCGGCGGCGGACGTGCTGGTGATGCTGTCCCGCCATGAGGGATTCGGGGTGCCGCTGCTCGAGGCGATGTCCCACGACGTCCCGGTCGTGGCCTATGCCGCCGGCGCCATCCCCGACATCGTGGCCGACGCCGGGGTCCTGCTCGACGATCGCGCGCCGCGGCGGGTGGCGGACGAGATCGCCGCGCTCCTGGCCGATGATGGCCGGCGTGGTGCGCTGGTGGAAGCGGGCCATGCCCGACCGGCCGCCCTGGGGCTCGACCGGGCGGCATCGGACCTGGTGGCGGCCCTGCGGGGCGTCGCCGAGCGGGTGGGACGCGGCCCCGTCGGCGCCTCCGTCGTGGCCGCACCGGGCGCCCCCCTGCGTCCGTGAGCGCCCCTGACCAACTAGGCTCATCGCTCATGGATTCCCCTCTCCACCTGCCCGCGTCCGTACGCTCGACCGGCACCGCCGGGGCCCCCGAGATGAAGTCCAACTCCGATGTCGGGCCCGGCTCCGACATCTTCCAGCGCCTCCTCAAGGAGCGCATCGTCTTCATCGGCTCGGCGATCGACCAGAACACGGCCAACCTCGTCTGCTCGCAGCTGATCCTGCTCGAGGCCGAGAGCCAGGACCGCGACATCTCGGTGTACATCAACTCGCCCGGCGGCTCCGTCACGGACGGCCTCGCCATCTACGACACCATGCAGTACGTGCAGTGCGACGTGCGCACCATCTGCATCGGCCTGGCCGCCTCCATGGGCCAGTTCCTGCTGTGCGCGGGCACCCCCGGCAAGCGGTTCGCCCTTCCCCACAGCCGCGTCCTCATGCACCAGCCGTCCGGCGGGATGCAGGGCCAGGCCTCGGACATCGCCATCCAGGCCGAGCAGATCATCTACCTCAAGCGCATGCTGGCCGAGCGGATCTCCTTCCACACCGGCCAGCCGGTGGAGCGCATCGAGGCCGACTCGGACCGTGACCGCTGGTTCACCGCGGAGGAGGCCCGCGAGTACGGGTTCATCGACGAGGTGATCCAGAAGGACGCCACGCAGATGCCGACGGCCGCCTCGGGGTCCGCCACCTGATGAGCCTCGGTGTCGACGAGCCGGCAGCGGCCGGCCCCGAGCCCGAGCGCCCGACGATCATCGGGGGGAGCACCCGGTTCGTGCCGGGTCAGAGCCACGACCGCATCACCGTGGTCAACGGCAAGGTGCAGCTGGGCCAACGCCTGGTCGACCTGTGGCGTAACCGGGACCTCCTCATGCTCCTCACCCGCACGGAGCTGAAGGTCAAGTACAAGGAGTCGGTGCTCGGCTACGCGTGGTCGATGCTCAACCCGGCCCTGGTGCTGGGCATCTACTACATGATCTTCAAGGTCATCTCGCGGACGCCGCAGCCCCATTTCGCCATCTGGCTGTTCTGCGGTCTGCTCGTGTGGAACCTGTTCAACAACTCGGCGCAGGGCTCGACCACGGTGGTGGTGGGGAAGGCCGGGATCATCAAGAAGGTCGCCTTCCCCCGAGAGCTCCTGGCCATGTCGACGGTCGGTGTCGCGGTGGTGCTGTTCGCCATCCAGTGCGGGGTCCTGATCGCCTTCCTGATCGGTTTCCAGCTCACACCGGCCTGGGGGCTCCTGTGGCTCCTGCCGTTGGCGTTCATCGCCCTGCTGGTGTTCACCAGTGCGGTGTCGATCTTCCTGTCCGCCGTGAACGTCTATCTGCGGGACACCCAGCACCTGACCGAGGTCGCGCTGATGGCGTGGTTCTGGCTGACGCCGATCGTGTACCCGTTCGGGCTGGTGGCGAAGCACCTCGCCGCCCACCACCTGACGTGGCTCTACCTGGCCAACCCGATCGCACCGATCGCCATGACGTTCCAGCGGGTGATCTACAACCAGACGCAGTACATCGCGACCGTCGCACAGGGCAACTCGACCCACGTGGTGACCCACGTGCTCCCCTCCTACGGGGCGAGCTGGTACGCCATGATGATCGGCATCGTCTTCGTGGTCAGCGTCGGTCTCTTCCTCCTCTCGCTGGTTGTCTTCGGCCGGCTCGAGGGCAACTTCGCCGAGGAGCTCTGACGTGAGTACCGCCATCGAAGTCCGGGACATCTCCAAGCAGTTCCGGCTCTACACCGAGAAGCAGACGTCCCTGAAGGAACGGATCATCAAGGGCGGCAAGATGCCCTACACGCCGTTCTGGGCGCTGCGCGACGTCAACGTCGACATCCAGCAGGGCGAGACCTTCGGCATCCTCGGCCGCAACGGCTGCGGCAAATCGACCCTGCTCAAGTGCATCGCCGGGATCCTCAAGCCGACGTCGGGCGAGATCCGGGTGCGGGGGAGCCTGGCCGCCATGCTCGAACTCGGCGCCGGGTTCCAGCAGGACCTGTCCGGCCGGGACAACATCTTCCTCAACGGGTCGCTGCTGGGCCTGTCCCATGCCGAAATCGAGAAGCGCTACGACGCCATCGTCGCCTTCGCCGAGCTCGAGGACTTCATCGACAACCAGGTGAAGTTCTACTCGTCGGGCATGTACGTCCGACTCGGGTTCGCCGTGGCCGTCAACGTGGAGCCCGACGTGCTGCTGGTCGACGAGGTCCTGGCCGTCGGCGACGCGTCGTTCCAGCGCAAGTGCCTGGACCACGTGAAGAAGTTCCAGAGCGAGGGCCGGACCATCGTCGTGGTCAGCCACGCCACCGACGTGATCCGGCAGAACTGTGAACGGGTCATGGTGATGAACCACGGCCAGGTGATCACCATCGACGAGCCGGGTGAGGGGATCCGGGTGTTCCTGGCCGACCTGCTCGGCGTCGGCACGCTCGAGCACTCGGAGTCGGGCGGGATCGAGGGCAACGTCCTGGCGATCGGTGCGGTCCACGCCGACCACGGCGGGAGCGGCGAGCGGATGCACCTCTACCCGGGCGAGTCCCTCACCATCACGGCCGACCTCGACAGCCTGGCGCCCGTGCCGAACGCCATGGCCACGATCGCCATCCACGACGACCGCAACGAGTTGGTCTTCGCCTCCGACCCCGACGACCCGATGTGTGCCATCGAGGTTCCCGAGGGCGGCGGCATCGTGCGCTTCCACTTCCCCGAGGTCCCACTGCTCGACGGCACCTACTCGGTCAGCGTCGGCGTGCGCAGTGCCACCGAAACAGCCATCTACGACTGGAAGGACCAGGTCACGAAGTTCGAGGTGGCCAATCCGGGTCGGTCGACCGGTCGGGTGCGCCTGCTGCCCGACATCAGCTTCCGGCTGCGGGGACTCGGCCTGACCGGCGAGGTCCCGGCGGTCAGCAGTGGCGACTACTCGCCGCTCCCCCTGCCAGGCTGGGAGGAGTCGACGGCGTGACCGCCGTCACCAGGATCGACCAGGTCATCCCGACGCTGGCCAGCCGCGATGCCATCGGGGGCCACGTGATGCAGCTCCGGGACCTGCTGCGGTCCCGTGGGTACGCGTCGGACATCTTCTACGGCAATGCCAGTCCCGACCGCCTCGACGAGGGCCTCCCGATCACCCGCGTCGGCGAGCCGTCGAGCACTGGACGCGTGCTCCTCTACCAGCTGTCCATCGGGAGCGGCGTGGCCGATATCTTCCGCGACCGACCCGAGCGCAAGTTCGTGAATTACCACAACATCACGCCGGCGGACCTGCTCGAGGCATGGATCCCTCAGGTCGGCGAGGAGGTTCGATGGGGGAGGGCCCAACTGCGCGAACTGGCCTCGGTGACCGAGTTCGCCATCGCCGACTCGGAGTACAACGAGTCGGAGCTGCTCGCCGCCGGCTATCCGTCCACGACCACGGTGCCGCTACTTATCGACCCCGAGGACTTCACCGGTTCACCCGACCCCGTGCTGAGTGCCCGACTGGACCGCCAGCGACAGGCAGGTGGGAGCGACCTGTTGTTCGTGGGCAAGGTGTCGCCGCACAAGGGCCAGCACGACCTCGTCAAGGCGCTCGCCGCCTACCGACGGCTCTACGACCCGCGGGCCCGCCTCCACATCGTGGGCGGCGCCATCTCCGAGGAGTACCAGCGGGCCGTAGAGCGCTTCGCCGGCGAGCTGGACCTGGCCGATGCGGTCGAGTTCGCCGGGTCGGTCACCCACGAGGAGCTGATCGCGTACTACGAGCACTGTGACGTGTTCCTCTGCCTCTCCAACCATGAAGGCTTCTGCGTCCCGTTGCTCGAGTCCATGTACCACCGGCTGCCGATCGTCTCCTACCAGTTCACCGCCGTGCCCGAGACGGTGGCCCAGGCCGGCCTGATCCTGCCCGACAAGGAGCCGGCCCGGGTCGCGGCCGCCATCCACCGGGTGGTGGAGGACGCCAGGCTGCGGGCGGAACTGGCCACGGCGGCCGGGGAGCGGGTCGACTGGTTCGCCCTCCACCGGGTCCAGGACGGGTTCGTCGCCGCCCTGGAGACTGCCTGCGCCGCGTGACCCCACGCCGTCCCGGGCCGGAAGGCGGGTCCCCCGGCGGCCCGGCATGAGGATCGCCTTCGTCGTCCCGAGGTACGGCCCGGCCATCATCGGCGGGGCCGAGACGGCCGCCCGGCTGCTGGCGGAGCACCTGGTCACCCGCAAGGGCTGGGACGTCGACGTCCTCACCACCTGCGCCGAGGACTTCGTCACCTGGGAGGACGTCTACCCACCGGGTGAGGAGCGCATCGCCGGGGTCCGGGTGGTCCGCATCCCATCGGCCGCCGGCCGCGAGCTCTCGTTCCACCCGCTGTCGGCGGCCCTCCTGGCCGACCCGACGTCCGCCTCGATCGACGACGCCGAACGGTGGTTGGACCTGCAGGGACCGGTCGCCCCCGACCTGGCCGATGCGGCCGAGGCGTGGGACGGCGATGCGATGGTCTTCTACCCCTACCTCTACTGGCCGACGGTCCGGGTGATCGGCCGGGTGCGGGTCCCGACGATCCTGCATCCGGCCGCCCACGACGAGCCGGCCCTGTACCTGCCGATCTTCCCGGCGGTCTTCGACGCCGCCGACGCCCTCGTGTTCCAGACCGGGGCCGAGCGCCACCTGGTCGAGTCGATGTTCCCCGTCGCCTCCCACCACCAGCTGCTCCTCGGCCTGGGCGTCGACGACCCCGACGACCCTCCGGCCGCCACCGGTGCCGTGTCTGCCGACGGACGCGGGGACGGACCGGGGCCGACGCCCGACGCCCCGTTCCTCACCTGCCTCGGGAGGATCGACGACCACAAGGGGACCACACTGCTGGCCGCCTACTTCGCCCGCTACAAGGAGCGCCACCCGGGGCCGCTCCGACTCGTACTGGCCGGACCGGTGGTCGAGGCACCCCCGCCGCACGCGGACATCGACGTGGTCGGCCCCGTGTCTGAGGCGGACAAGTGGGACCTGCTGTCCGGTGCCGCGGCCGTCGTGTCGCCGTCACCGTGGGAGGCGTTCTCGCTGGTGGTGGCCGAGGCCTGGAGTGCCAGGACGCCGGTACTGGTGAATGCCGGGTGCGCGGCAACCGTCGAGCACTGCCGCCGCTCCGGGGGCGGACTGCGCTTCGACGGGTACGGCGAGTTCGAGGTGGCGGTGGACCGGCTCGTCGGCGACGAGGCCTTCGGAGCCACCCTGGGTGCCCGGGGCCGTGCCTACGTGGACGCCCACTTCCGGTGGCCGGTCATCGTCGACCGGTATGCCGCATTCGTCGAGGCCGTCGTCGTCCGGGGCGCACGCACCCAGCGCTGAGGGGCGACTGAACGGTCCATCGGTGCGGCCGGTCAGTTGGTGAGGGCGTTGCCCAACGGGAGCGGGACATCGGTCGTCACGATCGGCACGCCGAGTATCGACGCACCCGGAGTGATCCTCCACACCAGGTAGCCGGCGATCCTGGCGTGGGGGACGAGTGTCGCCTGGCCACTGGTCAATTCGTCCAGACCGCGCAGTGCCGGCGAGGCGATCAGGTAGACCGAGCCGCCGGGGGCCACGGCCACGGTGCTGCGGCCGTCGTAGTACAGCGACCCGCCGTACTCGGCGTACTCGGAGGTGCCGGGAGAGACCAGCACGATGTGCTGCGACGGCAGGATCGAGCCGGCCTGCCGGAAGAAGGACTCGCCGCCGTCCAGCGAATCGATGACGATCACGTCGGTGGTCGGATGCACCGACGCACCGAGGCGGGCGAGCTGTGCGTCGATCCGGTCGACCGAGCGGATGTGGGCCAGGGTGTCGTCGAAGGGGGCCTGGTACCTGGCCTGGGTGAACCAGAGCCCGTGGGCGCCGAACTGCGTGCGGAAGGGCAGCACGCCCCCAGCGGTCAGGAAGCGGTCCGCGCCGAAGACGGCGATGGCCACGACCGCGGCGGTGGCTACCACACCCCAGGCGCGTGCCCACGCCCGGTGCCCGGGTCGGGAGTGCAGGAGCGCCGCCGGTGCCAGGAGCAGCGCGATGACCGTGCCGGGCAGGTAGGACAGCAGATAGCCACCCTTGGCGAACTGCACCAGGGCCACGATGGCCATCGGTGGCACCGTGGCGGCCACCAGGATCGCCGTCCGGGACTGGTACCAGGGCCGCCCCCACGGCGGCGGACGCCGACGGTGTCGGGGCCCGGTGGTCCTGGGAACGGCGTCGTGCGCATGACGGTCGGCAACGGGGCCGCCCGGTGCCACGTCGGCGTCGTCGGTGCGGCGGACGGCGCGCACGAGGGCGCGGACGCCGAGTCCGAACGCGGCCACCATGGCCAGGGCCGCCAACGGGAGGAGCGCCACGGTGGTGTAGGCGGCAAAGGTGCCGAGGTTCACCGAGCTGCCCGAGGCGTGCTCGAGGACGGAGGTGGCATCGGCCGCCCCCTGGGATTCGATCCGGCTGGCCCGGAGCCACGTCGTGATCCCACCAGGCTGGGCCAGGGCCATGGGGACGACCCACGCGGCGAGTGCTGCGAGGCCGAGGCCCACGGCCGTCAGGGCCTCGCGGGTCCTGCGTACGGATCCGAGGACCGCCAGCAGGGCCAACGGCAGGAACATCGCGCCTGCGGACTGGCGGAAGCCGGTCACCAGGGCGAGGGCGAGCAGCGCACCGGCGCCGTGCCAGGAATGGGGGCGGGCCCGCCAGGCCAGGATGATCAGTAGCGGCGCGATGGCCAGGTCGAAGGAGTACACCGCGACGGTCGAGCCGCTGAACCAGGCGAACGGCGACGTGGCGACGAGGACGCCGGCGAGGATGCCCACCCAGCGCCCCCCGAGGTCCCGTCCAGCGACCACCGTCAGCCCGGCCGCGGCGGCCGATGCCACGGCCGCCACGAGCACGAGTGACTGCACGGTGCCGACCCCCGTCTCATGGAGCAGCCGACCCGCCTCCACGTAGAGCCAGTAGCCGGGCGGCTGGGGTCGCCCATGGGTCACGTCGAAGCGGGACACGGCTGCGACGTACTGGGCGGAGTCCCAGTCCGTGGGACCGTGGGCCGCAGTGACCAGACGACCGACGAGGGTCGCCACCCCGATCACCCAAGGGGTCAACAGGTCGAGCACCTGGAGGCGTACGGTCGCCGCCCGGTCGGACGCGAGACGACCCGGCCTGCGACGAGGTGCCGGACGATCGCCGCGGGAAGGGTCGGCCGGTCGCTGCGCCACCGACGGACCGTGGACCACCGGGCCGGTGCCCGCGCCGATGACGGTCCGTTCATAAAACACATGTCAGCGTACCGAGCAATGTGCCGGATGCCGGGTATCCTCCGCCCGGTCGGAGCGGGGAAATCGGCTCAAGTTCGGAGTATTCGCGCCGATACGGGTTAGAACAAGTGTGTCCGACCGACGGCCGTCGGCGCCGGGATGGCCGCGAGCAGGTGAACCGTCGGGTTTCCTGACGGAGGAGACGAGGGATTCGAT
The DNA here is from genome assembly GCA_003164095.1 of Acidimicrobiaceae bacterium. GTDB lineage: Bacteria > Actinomycetota > Acidimicrobiia > Acidimicrobiales > RAAP-2 > Bog-756. The sequence continues at coordinate 37,032 of PLRX01000100.1, forward strand.
GCAACTGGGGAACCGTGGACGGCAGTCGGGCGCGCTCGAGGCGAGACACCCGGGACACACCCGGAGCCGATGGGCGCGCACGACGAGGGCGGTGTCGGTGGCCGCACTGGTAGGCGCAGTGTCCCCCGTACTGGCCGCGACGTCGGCCACCGCCGCCCACGCAGGGCCCGCGCCTCGGATTCCCGGCATCTCGCTGGCCTGGCAGCAGGTCCTCCCGGACGCGGGGTCGCCCATCGCCGAGAGTTCGCCCAACGTCGCCACCCTCGACAACGGAGGCAACTCGGTCGTCGTCGGCGACCGGGCGGGCAACGTCTACGCCTTCCACCTGTCCAACGGGTCCCAGGTCTCCGGCTGGCCGGCCAACGTCGGTGCCCCCGTCGACTCGACCCCGTCGGCCGCGCCCAACGGCTCGGGAGCCGATGACATCTTCGTGGGATCGGGCAACGCAGGGGATCCCAAGGCCGGTGGTTACACCGGCATCACCAGCACGGGCATCCCCTTCTGGTCACGCTCCGCCGTCGATCCGCAGGGAAACGAAGGGGTCCAGGCCTCGCTGGCCGTGGGCACGTTGCAGGGAGCCCAGTCCGTGGTCGCGCCGTCGCTCGGCATGGAGGAGTACGCGCTGAACACCGCCACCGGCAACGTCGTGCCGGGCTGGCCGTTCTTCACGGCGGACAGTGGCTTCACCACGCCGTCGCTGGCCGACCTCTACAACAACGGTCAGACCGAGGTCGTGACGGGGGGTGACTCCTCGACCGGTTGGGCCGATGGCCAGCACTACACGGCCGGCGGCCACCTGCGTGTCATCGGGAGCGGTGGGAACCTCATCTGCTCCTACAACACGAACCAGACCGTCGACTCGTCGACCGCGGTGGGGAACTTCCTCGCCGGAGGGGGTACGGGCATCGTCTTCGGTACCGGCAACTTCTTCCCGGGTGCGCCGGACACGAACATGCTGTTCGCCTCGGACAACCACTGCAACATCCAGTGGCGGGTCGACCTCGGCGGCAACACGGTCTCCAGCCCCGCCATCGGCGATGTGCTGGGCAACGGCGGCGAGCAGGTGGTCGAGGGCGTGGACACCGGTTCGAACGGTGTCGTGTCCGTGCTCAACGGTGCGAACGGTCAGCAACTGCCGGGCTGGCCGGTGACGACCCCGGGACGCATCATTGGCGGCGTCACCCTGGCCGACCTGACCAACGGTGGCTACAACGACGTGCTCGCCCCGACCACCGACGGGCTCGAGATCTTCGACGGCAAGACGGCCCAGCTGGTCGCCACGCTCGGCCAGGGTGCGGTCGCCCTGCAGAACTCGGCCCTGGTGACCACCGATCCCGACGGCTCCATCGGCATCACCATCGCCGGCTACGGGGCGGGTAACGAAGGCATCATCCAGCACTACGTCGTGAGCGGCTCCACCGGCCACTCGCTCGGACTGCGCTCGTGGCCCCAGTTCCACCAGAACTCGCAGCTGACCGGCTGGCTGGCCGCCGCCGCCCCCGGTCACCTCAACTCGCCGATCGTGGCCATGTCGTCGACGCCGACGGGCCACGGGTACTGGAACGCGGCCTCTGACGGCGGCATCTTCGCCTTCGGTGACGCCGCCTTCCATGGTTCGATGGGCGGCCAGCCGCTGACGCGCCCCGTGGTCGGTATGGCCGCGACGTCGGACGGCAAGGGCTACTGGGAGGTGGCCGCGGACGGCGGCCTGTTCGCCTTCGGCGACGCGGACTTCCACGGCTCCATGGGCGGGCAACCACTCGCCCAACCGGTGGTGGGGATCGCCGCCACTCCGGACGGGAGGGGCTACTGGGAGGTGGCCGCGGACGGCGGCCTCTTCGCCTTCGGCGACGCGGGCTACTTCGGCTCGACCGGGAACATCCGGCTCAACCGTCCGATCGTGGGCATGGCGTCCACGCCGGACGGGCGCGGCTACTGGCTGGTCGCCTCCGACGGCGGGGTGTTCGCCTTCGGGGATGCCGGCTACTTCGGCTCGATGGGCGGGCAGCAACTCAACAGGCCCATCGTGGCGATCGCGGCCCACGGCTCGAGCGGCTACTGGCTCGTGGCCTCCGATGGCGGCGTGTTCAGCTTCGGGTCGGCGCCGTTCTACGGCTCGACCGGCAACCTGACACTCGCTCAGCCGGTCGTCGGCATGTCGCCCGGACCGCGCGACGACGGGTACTGGATGGTGGCGGCCGACGGAGGCATCTTCGCCTTCGGCGACTCCGAGTACTTCGGCTCGATGCCGGCGGTGCTCGCTCCACCGCGTGGGTTCGACTGAGCCCGCACGCGCTGCTGAGACGGCACAGGCGTGGTCCGAACATGACCGCCCGGTTCGGCGCACGTCGAGGACGGGGAGGGGCGTCCCCCTGAGGGCGATGGTCCGGACCTATCGTTGATGGACGTGTCCGATCAGCGATCCAGGGGCGTCGCTGCGGCGTCTCCACCATCCGTCGTCTCCGGCGTCCACCGGCACCTGCGCCACGCCCTGGTGGCCGCGGCGGCCTGCGTGGCGGGTGTGGTGCCGCTGGCGGGCACCGTGGCCTTCGCGCCGACCGCCCAGGCCTACCCGTCGGCAACCGTCAACCTGACGGGTCACGGCTACGGGCACGGCCGAGGAATGGGCCAGTGGGGCGCCTTCGGGTATGCCTACGACGGCTGGTCCTGGCAGCAGATCGTCGGGCACTACTACTCGGGTAGCACGCCGACGGCTGTCTCGGCGTCCCAGGACGCCACCGACATCCGCGTCGTCATGACCGAGAACAACGGCAACAGCGTGATCGTGACCTCAGGTAACGGCTTCCTCCTCTGGGGGCAGCGCTTCACAGCCGGGCAGGCGGTGGAGATGGTGCCCAATGGCGCGGGCACGTGGAGCCTGTACTCCGGGTCCTCATGCGGCGGACCGTGGTCGGGCCCGTTCGCCACGGGTGCGCTGAACCCCGTGGTGATTCCCGACCACGAGACGGTGATCGGCGACCCGCCGGCCACCGTGGCCGCGGACGCCCTGCAGCTGTGCCAGGCGGGCGGCAACGTCTCCGTCCGGGGCGTGCTGATGGCCAGGTACAACACCGGCTCGCCCGCCGCGCCCCGGACGGTCAACGTTCTGCCGCTGGAGGACTACGTCGCCGGGGTCGTGCCCAACGAGTCGCCCGCCTACTGGGGGACCCTGGGCGGGGCGGGGGCGCAGGGCCAGGCCCGGGGATTCCAGGAGCTCGAGGCCCAGGCGGTGGCCGCCCGCTCCTACGTCATGGCCGCACTCGGCTCCTACGGCGACTACGCCGACACGTGCGACCTGACCTGCCAGACGTTCCGCGGCATCGCCAACGACAGCCCGCTCACCGACGCCGCCACGATGGCCACCTCATCGGTCGTCATGGAGGAGGGTGGCCGGATCATGACCACCGAGTACTCGGCCTCCACCGGCGGGTACACAGCGCCCGGCACATTCCCGGCGGTCGTCGACGACGGGGACTCGATCTGTCCGCCCGGTGTCAACGGCGCTTGCAACCCGAATCACACGTGGCAGGCCTCCGTCCCGGTCACGTCCATCCAGTCCACCTGGCCGCAGCTGGGCACGCTGGAGTCGATCTCGATCACAGGGCGCAACGGCTACGGCGACTGGGGCGGCCGGGTGACGTCGATGACCCTCGTGGGATCGTCGCAGGACGTGGTCGTGACAGGCGACCAGTTCGCCGCGGCGTTCAACCTCCTGTCGGACTGGTTCATCCCGACGAACGCCCTGCCGAGCGCGGCGGTGGGCATGGCGTCGACGCCGGACACCAGGGGCTACTGGATCGCCGGGTCGAACGGCACGGTACGCGCCTTCGGGGATGCCGCACCCGTCGGCTCGGCCGGTGGTCAACCGCTGGCCGCACCGGTGGTCGGCATCGTGGCCACACCGGACGGGAAGGGCTACTGGGAGGTCGCGGCCGACGGCGGCGTCTTCGCCTACGGTGACGCCGGCTTCTACGGCTCGGCCGGGGCCCTGCACCTGAACCAGCCGATCGTCGGCATGGCCCGCACGGCGACCGGTCGCGGCTACTGGCTGGTGGCGGCGGACGGTGGCATCTTCAGTTACGGCGACGCCACGTTCCACGGCTCGACCGGGGCGATGACCCTGAACAAGCCCGTCGTCGGCATGGCGGGCACGCCGGACGCCGGCGGGTACTGGCTCGTCGCGTCGGACGGCGGCATCTTCGCCTTCGGCGATGCCGTGTTCTACGGCTCGATGGGCGGGCAGCCGCTCAACCGGCCGATCGTGGGCATGACGACCGGCGCCGGAGGGACCGGCTACCGGCTGGTCGCCTCGGACGGTGGCATCTTCGACTTCGGCAACGCCGGGTTCTTCGGCTCGGCCGGCAACCTCGTGCTGGCCCAACCCATCGTCGGCATGTCGGCCACCCCCGACGGCGGCGGCTATTGGCTCGTGGCCGCGGACGGCGGCATCTTCAATTACGGGAACGCCGGCTTCTACGGCTCCGGGTCGTCCTGAACGCCGAGCCAGGGGTCGGCGGTCACTCGACGGCGGCTACTTGACGATCCTGACGGTGGAGGTGTTGTCGGCCGTCCCGAAGGCTGACACGAAGGAGGAGTTCTCGAACAGTAGGTTGCCGCCGTTTCGAACCCTCCATGTCGGAACGTCGATCGTGCCGCCCCCAGCCTCCCGTCCCACGGCAACGCCGAGGAAGGTGAGCGAACCACCGTCCTGATTGATGCACGGTTGGGGGTTCAGGCGCCTGCATGAGATCGCTCCGCCGACGAACGTGACCTGCGCGTTGCTGCCGGGACTCGAAAGGGCGACGTGATGGAATCCCGTGCAATCGGAGATGGTGATCGGACCACCGAGGAACTCGACCATGTTGAACCCGGCGTCGTCGATGCAATTGGAGATGGTGACATTGTCGGAACCACGTCCGGCGATGTCGGATTCGAAGTCGAACCCGGCGTCAGCGGGGCTGACGATGTGCACGTTGTTCAACGTCGAATCGGACACCTCTGCCAAGGTGACTCCCTGGCGTCCGGCGTTGATGGTGGTGAAGCCGTCCACTGTCAGTCCGGTGACTGGAGTCCGATCGATCGGCGTGTGCGCGACGAGTTCCAGTCCGTCACCCCACGTGTCCTTGGCGGTGACACCGATGATGGTCACGTCGGTGGCGGACACCAGCTTGATGCCGGCCTCGGTCACCAACTTCGGGTGGAAGGCGCCAGTCGCGTTGGCTCCGAGCACCGTCAGTCCTGAGAGGGTCACGTGGGAAGTCTCATGCACGCTGATGATCGGCTTCAGGCAGTCCCAGCTGGCATCGGGAGGCACCACGGTGGACGGGTCGTAGAACGTGCCCCCGATGATGGTGATCGGGCTCCGCAGATGGATGCCCTGGGGAACGTCGTAGCAGGCGGTTGTCGACGACCGGAAGACCGACCCGGCGGGTAGCGAGTCGAGATACGTCTGCAGGCCCGGCGTCGCGGGCGAGGAACAGGTCGAGTCGAACGTGGCCGGACCGGGGACCGTGGTCGGTTCCGTCGTCGCTGTGGTTGTGGGCGGAACGGTGGTCGTTGACGTCGGGACCGTGGTCGTGGTCGTCGTCGTCGTGCCCGTACCGCCCTGTCCCGACCGACCAGTGGACGACGGCTGGGTCGTGGCGGTGGGCGCCACCGTGGTCACGGTGGTGGACGTCACGCCTGCGGGCGTAGTGGTCACGGTGGTCGTCGACGTGGTCACCGACTGGGGGCGCGTGGTCGTGGTCACCGTGGTCGTCGGCGACACGACGGTGGTTCGCGTGGTGGCGCGGCCGGGAGCGGCGGTGGCGACGACCTGGTGGGTGCCCACGGCGCCGGCGGGCCCGGTGGGGGCACTTGCCACCAGTGCCGTGCCGACGAGGACCGCGACCACGGCGATACCGGTCCCGATGCGCGTGCCGATCGACCGGCGCGGGCGAATGCCCTGCCGGAATCCTGCGTCCTGCCCCTGCTGCATGGCCCCTCCATCTGCCCACTGAGGGTCGGGCGCGCCAAGGCGGCATCGATGGTGGTGCCTGCTCCGGCAACCCGGCTGACTCGGTGAGCCCCGTGGTGTTGCGTCCCCTCCTCGCAGAGGGTTTGCCCTTGTCCTGCAGGCTCCGTCTCCTGTGCACGGTGCCTTATGAGTATCGTACGCTTCGTGTGCAATTACCGCAATGAGTGATGAGGAAAACGCACAACGTGGTGACAAAGGTCCCTCGCCCGCCGTACACGGGGTCGACGCCGCAGGTGCCTCCGTGTCCGTCGGGGGACCGACGGGTGCGCGGAGTCCTCGGGACGAGGTGTCCCGCCACCTAGTCTCAGGACGGATGGACGAGGCAGCGACGGACGGACAGCGAACAGTGGCGAAGGCGGCGACCGATCCCGGTCCGCCGCCTGCGCCTGCACCCGACGTACCGCAGGGCACCGGCCGGTGGTCGGCACGCTCGTGGCGGGCCATCTTCTTCGCCCCCGTCGGGGACGGCCGTCGTCGTCGGCGGGGCAGCGACGCCATCCGCGTCGGGATCGCGCTGCTGGTGGTCGTGATCTGCTGGCTCGCCACCCGCGTCAACCCGTCCAGCGAGAAGGCCCTCATCAGTGCCGTCACCCCGGTGCCCGAGGGCATCAAGTGGCTGGTGACCTCGGTCGCCTGGGTGGGCTCGGTCGGACTCGTGGTCGTGGTCGTGGCCCTCGCCCTGATCTCGCGCCGGACCGAGGTCATCCGTGACACCGTGCTGGCGGGGGCCGGTGCCTGGTTGGTGTGCGTCGGACTCGGCGTCCTGCTCGGCCCGGACGGCGGCCGACCGACGGCCACTGCGCCCCACGGGTTCGACCTGGCGTTCCCGGTGGCCCGGGTGGCGGCAGCGGTGGCGGTGGCCGCCGCGGCCATGCCCTATTTGAGCCGCTGGGTCCAGCGGGCGATCCTCGTGACGGTCGCCCTCCTGGCCGTGGCCACCATGGTGTCGGGCTACGGGCTGCCGGTTGCCGTGCTGGCCAGCCTGGCGATCGGCGTGCTGCTCACCGCGATCGTGCACCTGGTCTTCGGGTCGCCGCTCGGACTCGCCTCGGCCGCCGAGGTGAAGCTCCTGCTCGCCGACCTGGGCATCGCCGTCGATGGGATCGAGCCTGCGTCGAAGCAGTCATGGGGGATGGGCAGGTTCTCGGCACGACTGGACGGCAGCAGCCTCGACGTGTCGTTCTACGGCCGCGACGCGGCGGATGCGCAGCTGCTGTCGAAGACGACCCGATTCCTCCTCTACCGGGACTCCGGCCCCACCCTCACCTTCACGCGCCGCCAGCAGGTCGAGCACGAGGCGTACCTGACGTTGATGGCCGACCGGGCCGGTGCCCGGGTCGCCACCGTCCTCGCCGCCGGACCGGCGGGACCGGCGAAGGACGCGCTGTTGGTGACCCGGCCGCCGCCCGGTCGGCGGCTCGCCGAGCTCGCTCCCTTCGTCCTGCCGGCGGCGGAGACATCCGATGGTGGGGAGGACGGGGGTTCCGCCGGAACGGACGTCCTGACCGAGGCCGTGGAGTCGGACGTCCGGCCGGATGTCGTGGAGTCGGACGCCGTGGAGTCGGACGCCGCCGCGCCCGCGCCCACCGACCGCGCCCTCACCGACGAGGCACTCGACGGGATCTTCGCCCAGGTGCTCAACCTGCGGCGCGCCGGTATCGCCCACGGCGCACTGTCGACCGAGACGATCGTGCTCGCCGACGATGGCACGTCGGGTCTCGTGGACATGCGCGCCGCGGCCACTGTGGCCACCACCGACCAGCTCGACCGGGACCTCGCAGCGACGATGGCCGCGACGGCGTTGGTGGCCGGACCGGAGCGGGCCGCTGCCGCCGCGGCCCGCACGGTCCCGTCCGACGCGCTGGCTGCCGCCCTGCCGTACCTCCAGCGGGCCGCCCTCGACCCGATCGCCTCGCGGACCCTGCGGGGTAAGAAGCCGATCCTGGCGGCACTACGCGACGAAGGGGCCAAGGCGGCCGACATCGAGGTCCCCAAGCTCATCGAGCCGCGACGCATCAGCTGGGTGAACCTCGTCCTGGTGGTGGGCACCCTGATCGGCGGGTGGGCGCTCATCGGCGTGCTGGTCAACGTGACCCACTCGTGGAGCACCATCACGGGCGCCAGGTGGGGCTGGGTGGCGGCCGTGTTCGTGCTTGCCCAGGCCGTCTACCCGGCCCTGGCCGTCACGACGATCGGATCGGTGACCGACACGATCCCGTACGGCAGGACCGTCGCCCTCGAGGTGTCGAACACCTTCGTGTCCCTGGCCGGGGGCACGATGGGCTCACTCGCCACCCGCGTCCGCTTCTTCCAGCAGCAGGGCTACGACGCCACGCTGGCCGTCAGCTCCGGCGTCCTGATCTCCACGGCGAGCTGGATCGTGAAGGGCGGCCTGTTCGTGATCGCCATCCCGATCGCCATCTCGCAGTTCCACTTCGGCGATGCCCCGACGAGCACCGGTGGCGGGTCGGGGAGCTCGACGGCGACACTGGTCTGGATCATCGTCATCGCCGTCGTTGGGCTCGGGATCGTGCTGGGACTCCTGTTCGCCATCCCGCGGTGGCGGCGGCTGGCAGCGGCCAAGCTCCGGCCGAAGGCGTCCGAGGTCTGGAAGCACCTCAAGGTGCTCTCCACCCACCCCCGCAACCTGGTGGAGATCTTTGGTGGCGAGATCGTCGGCCAGCTGTTGGTCGCCATGGCCCTGGGCGCCGCACTGCACGCCTTCGACCAGCACCTGAGCCTCGCCTCACTGCTGATCGCGCTGACGCTGGGGTCGATGATCGGCGGCATTTCGCCGGTGCCGGGTGGCATGGGCGTGGTGGAGGCCGGGATGATCCTGGCCCTGACCGCGGCGGGCATCCCCCAGGACGACGCTGTCGCGGCTGTCTTCGTCCAGCGGCTCTTCACCGCCTACCTCCCGCCGATCTGGGGCTGGTTCTTCCTCATCTGGATGCGGAAGAAGGAATATCTGTAGACCAGGCGCGCCGCGCCGCCGCGGGCGGTTCCGCTCAGCCGTCGAGCCGGCGGGGCCCCGTGTCCTCCAGGCCAGGGAAGTTCCGCAGCCGGCCGAGGGTCCCGAGCCTGCCCACGTTCACCCCGGTGTCGGCGGCCCGCAGCATCCGCAGGTCGCCCCGGCTGTTCCCGTAGGCCCACAGCCGGGCGTCCTCGAGGTCGTTGTCAGCCATCCACAGCCGCAACCGACGGATCTTCTCCTCACCCCGGCAGTTGCCACCCTCGTAGCGCCCGGTCAGTCGGCCCGACTCGTCGACCTCGAGCAGTGTGGCGATCGACCCGTGGGCCGCCAGCCGCTCGGCGGCCACCCGGATGTAGGCGTCCGGCGAGGCCGACACCACTACGATCCGGTCGCCCCGGCCGCGGTGCCAGTCGAGCCGCCGGCGCACGTCGGGCCGGACGTGTGCGGCCAGGTGGCCCACCGCGAACTCGGCGCCCACCCGGTCGAGGTGTTCGGCGTCCACTCCGCCGAGCACGCGGGTGAACAGCTCCTCCTTCGTCCGGTCGGCCACTTCACCGCCGGCCACCGCGGCATGGGCCAGGCGCGGTGCCAGCTGGGCCGAGGCCCGGGCCACGGCAGCACGACCGGCCACCGCACTCAGGAAGTCGAACACGCTCCCGCCGGTCGTCAGGGTCCCGTCGAAGTCGAATGCGGCGACGTCAGGCACGATTCCCCCGACTCAGGCGTCGGTGCCGGCGACGGTCGCCCCGGCCCGGCCCGCTCCATCGGCGAAGCGCGACGCACCCTCGAGCGCCTCGCCCGAGGACAGGCTGTCGAGGCCGAGCCTGGTCTCGACCAGGAGCGCCTCGTCCACCGGCAGGTCCCACTGGGCGAGCGCCGACCGGCGGTCGTTGCGCATGCAGGCCTGGGGGAGAGCGGCGAGCTCGGTGGCCCAGGCGATCGACTCCTCGAGTGCGGTGCCCGACGGGACGACCCGGTTGGCCAGTCCCATGGACAGCGCCTCCGCCGCCCCCACCGCACGGCCACTCAGGATCAGGTCCATGGCCCGCCCCTCGCCGACGATGCGGGGGAGCCGGACGGTGCCACCGTCCACCAGCGGCACGCCGAAGCGCCGGCAGAAGACGCCGAACACGGCGTCCTCGGCGGCGACCCGGAGATCGCACCACACGGCGAGCTCGAGCCCACCGGCGACGGCATGGCCCTCGACGGCGGCGATCACGGGCTTGGAGAGCGCGAGTCGTGTCGGCCCCATCGGCCCCGGGCCGCCCTCGGTGACGCGGTTGCCCGTGCCCGAGGCGATGGATTGCAGGTCGGCGCCCGCACAGAAGGTGCCGTCGGCGCCGGTCAGCACGGCGACGGACGCGGTGGCATCGGTGTCGAACGCCTCGAACGCCGTCAGCAGGGCGTCGGCCGTCGGTCGGTCGACGGCGTTGCGACGCCGGGGGCGGTCGATGGTCACGATGGTCACCGGACCGTGTCGCTCCACGCGCAGGGGATCGCTCATGGTCTCAGCATGGCTGCTGGCGGGCGGTCCGGCCAGTACCCCCGATTCCGGTCGTTAAACCTGACGGATCCGGTCGACAATTGCCCGGGACCCGGCTAAGGTGTCGTCCTGTCGCTCCGGGAGAAACCGGTGGGCCGCCGGTGGACCGGTCCGCACCAGGCGACGAGCAGCGCAGCACCGCTGCAGCCACCGACGCACACCACCGCCCGAGCGCGAACGCACGAGCACGAACGACAAGGAGCACGACATGGCCATCCGCCTGGGCGACGAGGCCCCCGACTTCACCGCCGACACCACCGAAGGCACGATCAACTTCCACGAGTACCTCGGGGACAGCTGGGGCGTGCTCTTCTCGCACCCGAAGGACTTCACGCCGGTCTGCACGACCGAGCTGGGCGCCTTTTCCGCCGCCAAGGCCGAGTTCGACAAGCGCAACACGAAGCTCATCGGGCTGTCCGTCGACGACGTCTCCTCCCACAGCAAGTGGGCCGGCGACATCGAGGAGACGCAGGGCACGGCCCTCGCCTTCCCGCTGATCGGCGACGAGGACCGCAAGGTGGCCGACCTCTACGACATGATCCACCCGAACGCCAATGACACCCTCACGGTGCGCTCGGTGTTCATCATCGGCCCCGACAAGAAGGTGAAGCTCACCCTCACGTACCCGGCCTCGACCGGCCGCAACGTCGACGAGATCCTCCGGGTCATCGACTCGCTGCAGCTGACCTCCGACTACAAGGTCGCCACCCCGGTGAACTGGAAGGACGGCGACGACGTCATCGTCGTGCCGGCCCTGTCGGACGAGGAGGCCACCGAGCGCTTCCCCAAGGGGTTCACGGCCCTCAAGCCGTACCTGCGGGTCACCCCCCAGCCCAACAAGTAGTCCCCACCGCCCCCCGGGGTGGGTGCTGACGCACCGGATCCGGCCGATGGGCCGGATCCGGTGCGTCCGGGCCGTTGTCGCAGGCCCTAACCCGACGACCGGGACGACGGTCCGGGGTCCGGTCCCGTGACGACCGTGCAGTCCAGGCGGGGAACGACGCCCCGGATCCGACACCAGGCGGCACCCCGGCTCCCGCCCCCGGCGGGGCACCGGACACCACTTGACGAGGGCGGATCCCCGGATGGACCGCCTCCGCTGGTCGGTTCCTGCTACCATTACCGGGTCGGCGTGTTCTGTCCGCCGGCCACCACCACGATTCCAGAGGTCTACTTTCCACATGCCAGACAAGCAGGCAACCATCGCCGAGTACCGTCTCCACGACACGGACACGGGCTCGCCCGAGGTGCAGATCGCCATCCTGAGCGAGCGCATCGTCCACCTGACGGAGCACCTGAAGGTGCACAAGGGCGACCACCACACACGCCGCGGCCTCCTCAAGCTGATCGGCCGTCGCCGTCGCCTCCTCGACTACGTCCGCAACAACGACGTCGAGCGCTACCGCGAGATCATCAGCCGACTCGGCCTCCGCCGCTAGGCACACCAGACGCTCCGCCCGGCTCCGGCCGGGCGGTCGCAATTTCTCCGCCGGCCGCGTGCCGGGGGATCGCAGGTCGGCACCACGTTGTCCTGCAGCAGGAACGGCCCCCACGCCGTGGGCGACCGTGTCACACCACACCAATTGGGCTCCCATCGAGGTCAGTCACCAGTTGCCGATCACCGGGCCCGACCGTGGGCCGGGTGGCCGACAACTGGGAACTGGCTCGGGGAGTCCCCGAACCACAAGGAGCGTCATGTCCGACGCCATTTCCGTTTCGACGCCCATCAGCGGCACCGACAAGACACTCAGCTTCGAAGCCGGCAAGCTGGCCCAACTGGCCGACGGCGCCGTCGTCGGCCGCATCGGCGACACCGTGCTGCTGGCGACGGCCACGGCCTCACGATCGGTGCGCGAGGGGGCGGACTTCTTCCCGCTCACCGTCGACATCGAGGAGCGCACCTACGCCGCCGGCAAGATCCCCGGCTCGTTCTTCCGCCGGGAGGGCAAGTCGTCGGACCAGGCCATCCTGACCTGTCGCCTCATCGACCGGCCGCTGCGCCCGTCCTTCCCGAAGGGCTTCCGCAACGAGGTCCATATCGTCGGCACCATCTTCGGCGCCGACCAGGTGAACCCGCACGACGTGCTCGCCATCAACTCGGCCTCGGCCGCACTGATGCTGTCGGGCATCCCGTTCGAGGGCCCGATCGGCGCCGTCCGGGTCGCCTACTCCACCGACGGGCAGTGGATCCCGCACCCGACCTTCCAGGAGGGCGAGGAGTCGACCTTCGAGCTGGTCGTCGCCGGCCGTGCCCTCGACGAGACACCCGACGCCGAGATCGCCATCATGATGGTCGAGGCCGGCGGCTCGGAGCGTTCCTTCCAGTACTACGAGGAGGGCGCTCCGCAGGTCACCGAGGAGGTCCTCGCCTCCGGCCTCGAGTCTGCCAAGACGTGGATCCGCGAGTCGATCGTCCTCCAGCGTGAGCTCGTGGCCGCATTCGCAGCGGCTCGGGGCACCATCGAGACGATGGAGTACTCGACGTTCTCCGACTACGGCGACGACGTGTTCGCCCGGGTCGAGGAGGTCGGTGCCTCCGGACTGGCCGCCGCCAACGTCCTGACCCCGAAGGCCGAGCGCAACGCCGGACTGGCCGAGGTCACCGAGTCGATCCTGTCCCAGTTGGCGGACGAGTTCGACGGGCGCGGGGGCGAAGTCAAGGCCGCCGTCCGGGGCCTGACCAAGAAGCTGGTCCGCAAGCGGATCGTCGAGGAGGGCCTCCGCATCGACGGGCGCACCACCACCGACATCCGCCCGCTGTCCGCCGAGGTCGACCTCTTCCCGACGGCCCACGGATCGGCGCTGTTCCAGCGTGGCGAGACCCAGGTGCTCAACGTCACGACCCTGGGCATGCCCCGCATGAACCAGCTGCTCGACACGATCACCCCGGTCGAGTTCAAGCGGTACATGCACCATTACAACTTCCCGCCCTTCTCGACCGGAGAGACCGGCTTCATGCGTGGCCCGAAGCGCCGCGAGATCGGCCACGGCCTCCTGGCGGAGCGGGCCCTCCTGCCCGTCATCCCCTACGAGGAGGACTTCCCCTACACCTTCCGTCTGGTGTCCGACGTGCTCTCGTCCAACGGGTCGACGTCTATGGCATCGGTCTGCGGCTCGTCCCTGTCACTGATGGCCGCCGGCGTGCCCCTCAAGGCACCGGTCGCCGGTATCGCCATGGGCCTCGTCTACGACGGCGGCCAGTACGTGACCCTCACCGACATCCTCGGTGCCGAGGACGCGTTCGGCGACATGGACTTCAAGGTGGCCGGAACCCGTGACGTGGTGACCGCCCTGCAGCTCGACACCAAGATCGACGGGTTGCCCCTCGATGTCCTCACCAAGGCACTCATGCAGGCCAAGGACGCCCGGCTCGCCATCCTCGACGTGATGGCCGCGGCGATCCCCGAGCCCCGTGCCGAGGTCGCCGCGTCCGCTCCGAAGATCATCTCCTTCGAGATCCCGATGGACAAGATCGGCGAGGTCATCGGCCCCAAGGGCAAGGTCATCAACGCCCTGCAGCAGGAGACCGGGGCCGACATCGCCGTCGACGACGACGGCATGGTGGGTACGGTCACCATCGGTGCCAAGGACGGCAACGCGGTGGAGGAGGCCCGTCGACGCATCTCGACGATCCTCGACCCGCCGCTCGCCGAGGTGGGTGCCACCTACCAGGGCAAGGTCGTCAACATCACCAAGTTCGGTGCCTTCGTGAACATCCTCCCCGGTCGCGACGGCCTGCTGCACATCTCCAAGATGGGCCAGGGCAAGCGCATCGAGCGGGTGGAGGACGTCTTCGAGCTCGGCCAGCCGGTCGAGGTGAAGGTGGACGACATCGACCCGCAGGGCAAGGTCAGCCTGTCGCTCGCCGGTGAGGCACCCGCCTCCTCCTCCGGCGGCGGCGGCGGTGGTGGTCGCTCGCGTGGCGAGAGCTCGTCCCGCGGTGAGAGCTCGTCCCGCGGCGAGTCCCGCGGTGAGAGCTCGTCCCGCGGCGACCACTCCGATCCCGACGGCGGCGAGGAGCCCGCGCCGCGTCGCCAGACCGGTGCTCCCGCCGGTGCGGCCTCCTTCGAGGACGCGTTCGAGGAGGAGCTGGTCCAGGAGTTCGGGGACCTCGGTCCTGCGGCAGCCGAGACGTCCGACCGCCCGAGCGGGGGCGGCCGGGGCGGTCGCCGTCGTCGTTGAGCATGCACACCCGTCGTGGGTCGGCCCCGGTGGCCGGCCCACGACGGGATCGCTCGGCGCTCGTGACCGGTGTGTGCCCACTTCGCTCGGCCCGGTGAACGGGACCTGCAGATGATCCGTACCGACCGGCTCGAGTCGGGGCTCACCGTGGTCACCGAGTCGATGTCCGAGGCCCGCTCGGTGTGCATCGGCTTCTGGGTCGGCACCGGCTCCCGCGACGAGTCGGCCGAACTCGCCGGGTCCAGCCACTTCCTCGAGCACCTGCTGTTCAAGGGGACGGACGACCGGTCCGCCTCGGCCATCGCCGAGTCCGTCGACGAGGTGGGCGGCGACTTCAACGCCTTCACCACGAAGGAGTACACCTCCTTCTACATCCGCCTCCTCGCCGAGCACGTCGACCTCGGTCTCGACATCCTGTCGGACATCATGTGGCGACCAGCCCTACGTGCCGTCGACCTCGACGCCGAGCGCCAGGTCATCCTCGACGAGATACTGATGCACGCGGACGAGCCCGCCGACGAGGCGGCTGAGCAGAGCTCGGCCACGCTCTTCCCGGAGCATCCGCTCGGCCGCGAGGTGCTCGGGACCGAGTCCTCGGTGGCCGCCATGTCGGCCGACCGGATCCGTGAGTTCTTCGACGAGCACTACCTGCCGGGCAACATGGTCGTCGCGGTGGCCGGCGATCTCGATCACGACCGGGTGGTCGCCGGGCTGGCCGAGCGTGCTGGCGGACGAGGGGGAGGGGCGACACCGCCCCGCACTGCACCTGACGATCGGGTCTCCCCGCTGGCCGTGACCCGCCGTGCCACCGAACAGTCCCACGTGGTGCTGGCGGCCCGGTCCGTCGACCGGAACCATCCGAGCCGCTACGCGCTCGCCGTCCTCAACCACGTCCTCGGTGGGGGACTGTCCAGCCGACTGTTCCAGGAGATCCGTGAACGCCGGGGCCTGGCCTACTCGGTCTGGTCCGAGCGGGTCGCCTACGACGACGCCGGCTTCCTCAGCGTCGGCCTCGGCACCGGTCCGGAGCACGTCGAGGAGGTCCTCGACATCGTCACGTCGGAGCTCGCGTCTCTCGGCGCCGACGGGGTGACCGAGCGGGAGCTCGCCATCGCCAAGGGGAACCTCCGTGCCGAAACCCTGCTGGCCTGCGAGGACTCGGGCGCGAGGATGAGCCGGATCGGTGCCGGCATGCTCCTGCACGGCGAGGTCCTGACCGTAGACGAGGTGCTCGCCCGCGTGGAGGCGCTCACCCTCGACGACGTGCACGCCGCCGCCAGGTCGCTTGTCGCCGCACCCCGGACCCTTTCCGTCGTCGGTGCCTTCGACGAGTCCGACTTCGATCCGGGGGCACTCGGCCTGGGCTGAGACGGTGGTCCACCACGGCAGACCGTGGGCTCCGGCGACAGCTCGTGTTCCGACGCGACCTCGGTGCGGGGCGATCGGTTCAGGCCGTCACGGGCACCTTGGCTAGGGTGACCGTCATGCGAGTCGGAGTGGTGGGAGCCGGTGGACGGATGGGCCGCGAGGTGTGCCGCACCGTCCTGCACCGCCCCGGACTCGAGCTCGTCGTCGCCGTCGATCCGGGCACGCCGGGAGCCACTGTCGCCGAGTTGACCGGGGTGGCCGGACCTGATGCCGCGGAGCTGGCCGTGTCCGCCGATCTCGACGCGATCGCCGAGTCGGGCGCCGAGGTCGTCGTGGACTTCACCCACCTCGAGGCGTCGCGGGCCACACTCGCCTACTGCTCGGCAGCAGGCATCCATGTCGTGGTCGGCACCACCGGGTTCGACCAGGCGGACCTGGACGAGCTGGCGAGCCTCTTCCCGGCCGAGGGCGGCAGCGGTGGCCACTGCATCGTGGCGGCCAACTTCGCCATCGGCGCGGTCCTCATGATGCGGTTCGCGGCGATGGCCGCCCCGTGGTTCGACAGCGCCGAGATCATCGAGCTCCATCACGAAGCCAAGCGTGACGCCCCGTCGGGCACATCGTTGCGAACGGCCGAGGGCATGGCCGCCGCCCGCGCCGAGGCCGGGCGCGGCGAGTTTCCCCCGGATGCCACGTCGACCGTCGTCGTCGAGGGCGCACGGGGAGGCGCGGGTCCCGGCGGCATCCGCATGCATTCCGTCCGACTCCCCGGGCTGGTCGCCCACCAGGAGGTCCTGTTCGGCTCGACCGGCCAGGGGCTGACGATCCGGCACGACTCGTACGACCGGACCTCCTTCATGGACGGCGTCGTCCTGGCCGTCGAGTCGGTGGCGTCGCGTCCGGGGCTCACCTTGGGCATCGAGTCCCTCCTGGGGATCTGAATGCCGGTGTCGGTGGACGCCCGCCAGCGGATCATCGAGGCGACCTACGCCTGCGTCGCCCGCCGGGGCATGGCGAAGACGACCGTCGAGGACGTAGCCAGGGAAGCCGGGATCTCGCGTGCGACGGTCTACCGTGCATTTCCGGGCGGTAGGGACGAACTCATGGACGCCACCGTGTCGTGGGCGGTGTTCGACTTCTTCGCCAAGCTCTACGACCGGATCCAGGGCGCCACCGACCTCGAGGAGGTGATGGAGCGGGGGATCATGTTCGCCCACCGTTCCATCGTCGAGCACGAGGTGCTCCAGCGCGTCATGCAGACGGAACCCGACACACTGCTGCCGGCCCTGACCGTCGAGAGCATCCGCATTCGCGAGGGGATCGCCCAGGTCCTGGCCCCCTTCGTGGTCGATCGGGGGCTGGCCGCGGGCGTGGACCTCGGGGACGCCGCAGACTTCCTTGCCCGGATGGTGCTGTCGTACATCTCCGCACCTGGCCGCTGGGACCTGGATGACCCGGCCCAGGTCGCCCGTCTGGTCCGCTCCGAACTGCTGGCCGGGGTGGTCGTGCCTGCCGGGAGCCGCTGACCGTCCTACCCGGGCGGTGGTCGATCCGGTCCCGGGCGGGTCGGACCTGTCCGGGTCGGTTCCGGTCCGGTGGTCGATCCGGGCGCTGACCTGGGTTCCAGGCCGGTGATTGACGGTGAAACAAAACGTGACCTACCGTTTCATCGTGGCGCGCGCACAAGGGGGGCTCCGGGTCGTGGAGGTGGACACCGTGGTGCCCCTTGTCGTCCCGACGGCCACGAACCCGTCAGGGTCGATAGCCGAGTCGCCGCACCGTGTGCGGATTATCGACGGGGCGCTGGCCTGTCTCGCCCGCCATGGCACCGTGAAGACGACCGTGGACGACATCGCCCGACAGTCCGGGGTGTCGCGGGCCACGGTGTACCGGGCGTTCCCCGGCGGCCGCGACGAGATCCTGGGCGCCGTGGTCGACACCGAGATGGCCCGGCTCTTCTCGGCGCTGGGCGTGCGCATGGGCAACGCCGGCGACCTGACCACGGCCCTGGTGGGCGGCATCGTCGAAGCCTCGACCCGCCTGGGGGACCACGCCGCACTCCACTTCCTGGTCGAGCACGAGCCCGGGATGATCCTTGGCCACCTGGCCTTCGACGAGTCGGACAGGCTCCTGGAGACCGCCTCCCGGTTCACCGCCCCGTTCCTGGCCCGCTGGATGAGCCCCGACGAGGCCGAGCGGGTGGCCGAGTGGGCCGCTCGCATCGTCCTGTCCTACGCCATCGCCCCGTCCGACCGCCTCGACCTGTGTGACGAGGCCGACGCCACCCGCCTGGTGACCACGTTCATGCTTCCGGGGATCGAGGCACTGCAGAGTGCTCCGACCATGCCGATCGACATCTCGCCGTATCCGTCAAGGGGCGCCCGTCCGGGGCCCCGTCCGGCAGGGGGTCCGGTACCCGCCGGGTGACTCCTGCGGGGCCGGGCAGCACCATCCGACCTCGTCACAGCGACCTGCACCATCTGAACTTCGACCGTTCCGACAAGACCACGAACACGACGGCAGCGTCCGTCCGCAAGGGGGAAACGACATGACCACCGAGATGAGCAGCAACGAGGACATCATCGGCCGCCAGGAACTCGACGACCTCGAGTCCATCCTTTCCGTGGTGGGCACCGATGACGCCGACGGCCGCCACGTCGTCCACTCGAATTACGACTCGATCTTCACCTGGGACTACGAGAAGGGCGCGCGCCCCAAGCTGAACAAGCTCTACGAGAAGGCCAAGAACGCCCAGTGGAACGGTGAGACCGACCTCCCCTGGGACACCGACGTCGACCAGGAGAAGTTGGTGGCCGAGGCGGCGGCAGCCCAGGGCGGACACGCCGTCGGCTTCGACATCGTCGGCACGCCGCTCGAGAAGTGGGGGGACAATGAGTGGATCGAACTCGGTGTCGAGAGCCAGAACTGGACGCTCTCCCAGTTCCTCCACGGCGAGCAGGGCGCCCTCATCTGCACGGCCAAGATCGTCGAGTCGGTTCCGTGGATCGATGCCAAGTACTACGCGTCGACGCAGGTGATGGACGAGGCCCGCCATGTCGAGGTCTTCGCCAAGTACCTCGACGAGAAGCTGTCCGGGCACTACCCGGTCAATGCCCATCTGCGGATGCTGCTCGACGACATCATCGCCGACTCCCGGTGGGACATGACCTACCTCGGCATGCAGATCATGATCGAGGGTCTGGCCCTCGCCGCGTTCGGCTTCATGCACTCGATGACGCCGGACCCGCTCCTCAAGCAGCTGCTCCGCTACGTGATGGCCGACGAGGCCCGCCACGTCGCCTTCGGTGTGCTCAGCCTCCAGGAGTACTACCAGGAGCTGAATGCTGCCGAGCTGCGCGAGCGGCAGGAGTTCGCCTTCGAGGCAGCAGTGCGCATGCGCGACCGGTTCCTCCAGCAGGAGGTGTGGGACCGGATGGGCATCAACCCGAAGGAGATCCTGCCTGCCGTGCTGTCGGCTCCCGACCGGAACCAGTTCCAGGCCGTCCTCTTCTCGAAGATCGTCCCCAACTGCCGCAAGCTCGGCCTCCTGGACGCCGCCGACGGCTGGCTGCGCACCAAGTTCACCGAGCTGGGTGTCATCGAGTTCGAGTCCGCCGTCGACACGTCCGAGGAGTACGACGCCATGGCGGCGGTGCCGCCCACCCAGCGCGAACTGGTCTGACCCGGACCGCGGCGACCCCGTTCGGGCGGGTTGCGGGAGCGGGGCAGCGGCGGGGGGCCGCACTGCTGCTGGTAGCCTCAGTCACTGTGAGCCCTCTCTGTACCCCCGCGCCGCGGACCGAACGATGACGACGCCCCGCTTCGGGTCGGTGGTGACCGCCATGGTCACCCCCTTCGGTCCTGACGGCGCGTTGGACCTCGACGCCGCCGCTTCCCTCGCCCGCCACCTGGCCGACACCGGGTCCGAGGGGATCGTGGTCGCCGGCACCACCGGCGAGGGCCCCGTGCTCACTGATCCCGAACGGATCGACCTGTTCCGTGTCGTCGTGGACGCGGTGACCATCCCGGTCATCGCCTCGTCCGGCACCAATGACACCGCCCACTCGATCCTGATGACCGAGGAGGCCGCAGCCGCCGGTGCCGCCGGCGTCCTGGTGGTCACCCCGTATTACAACCGCCCCTCCGTTGCGGGCCTGTCCGCCCACTTCCGGGCGGTGGCGGCGGCGAGCACGCTGCCGGTGGTGCTGTACGACATCCCGGTGCGGGCGGGACGCCGGATCGGCCCGGACCTCACGGTGCAGCTCGCACGCGAGGTCCCCAACATCGTGGCCGTCAAGGACGCCACCGGTGACGTCGCTTCGGCCGCCCGGGTGATCGCCGAGGCCCCCGACGACTTCGAGGTGTACTCCGGCGACGACTCGCTGACACTGCCTTTCGCCTCGGTCGGTGGGGTCGGCGTCATCAGCGTCGCCTCCCACTGGGCCGCCCCACTCTTCGCCGAACTCCTGTCCGCCCACCGGTCGGGCGATGTCGACCGAGCAGCCGGTGCCAATCGTGCCCTGCTCGAGTCGTACCGCTTCGAGTCCTCCGATGAATACCCGAACCCGGTGCCGGCCAAGGCGGCCTGCAGGGCACTCGGCCTACCGGTCGGCCAGTGCCGCCTCCCGAACGCACCGGCACCGCAGTCCCTCGACGACCAGGCGCGGTCGGTCGTTGCCGGAGCCACGGCGCTCATCCAGGCTCGGCAGTCGGTTGCCTGAGGCCCGGCGGTCCCGCCAGGGGGCACAGGACGGTTCGGACTCGGGTTCGCGCGCCGGCGCCGGCGCCGGCGCCGGCTCGGGCTCGGGTTCGGGTTCGGGCTCGGGGGGATCCGGACGGCGGCGCAAGTCGAAGTCGGCCGATGGGGCGCAGGATGCAACAGCGGGGGCGACGGGGACGGCCAAGGCGGCCAAGGCCACGGCCAAGCCGGTGAAGGCCACCGCCAAGGCCTCCAAGCGGACCGTCGGAGGTGGGTCCTCCGTCCGGGTCGTCTTCCTCGGCGGACTGGGCGAGATCGGCCGCAACTGTGCCTGCATCGAGGTGGACGGTCGGATCCTGGTACTGGACGTGGGGATCATGTTCCCCGATCCGGACATGCCGGGCGTCGACCTGGTCCTACCCGACTTCACCTACCTCCGCGAGAACGCCGACCGGGTCGACGGTGTCATCCTGACCCACGGCCACGAGGACCACACCGGTGGTCTGGCCTACCTCCTGCGTGACTTCCCGCTCGACGTGTACGGCTCGGAACTCACGCTGTCGCTGGCCCGGAGCCGGGTCGACGAGGCGGGAATGGCCAGCCGGGCGACGTTCATCCCGGTGCGGGACCATGAGCGCCGCCGGATCGGGCCGTGCGACGTCGAGTTCATCCCGGTCACCCATTCCGTGCCGCATGCGTTCGCCACGGCCTTCCACACCCCGCAGGGGATCATCCTCCACTCGGGCGACTTCAAGATCGACCTCCACCCCGTGGACGGGCGCCGCACCGACCTCGCCCGGATGGGGGCCCTGGCCTCCGACCCCGGCATTCGCCTGCTCCTCGTCGACTCGACGAACGCCGAGGAGCCGGGATTCACCGCCTCCGAGTCGACCGTCGGCGCCACCCTGGAGAAGGTGTTCCTGGCCAGGCCGGACCGCCGGTTCATCGTCACCAGCTTCGCCAGCCACATCCACCGGATCCAGCAGGTGGCCGATGCGGCCATCGCCGGCGGGCGGGTCATCGCCACTCTCGGGCGCTCGATGCAGAAGAACGTGGCCCTCGCCCGCAAGCTCGACCTCCTGCACATTCCCGACAGCTCGCTGGTCGACATCGAGAAGGTCGACGACTACCCGCCGGGCCGTGTCTGCGTCATCAGCACCGGTTCGCAGGGGGAGCCCATGTCGGCCCTGTCGCGGCTCGCCACCGGCGAGAACCGCTTCTTCAAATTGCAGCCGGACGACGTAGTCGTCATCAGCGCCCATCCGATCCCCGGCAACGAGTGGTCGGTCGGACGGGTCATCGACAGCCTGCACCGCCTCGGGGTCGAGGTCATCCACTCGGGGGTGGAGAACGTCCACGTCAGCGGCCATGCCAAGCAGGGTGAGCTGGCCATGCTCATGTCGGTCACCCAGCCGGAGTTCCTCATCCCGGTCCACGGCGAGTACCGGCACATGGCCAATCAGATGCGCCTCGCCAACAGCATGGGCATCGAGGGCGATCGGGTCCTGCTCTGCGAGGACGGCGACGCCGTCCGACTGGACGACCAGGGTATGCACCGCGACGGCAGTGTCCCCGGCGGCTACCTCTTCGTCGACGGCAGTTCCGTGGGCGACATCGGCCACGGCGTCCTGCGGGACCGCATGGTCCTGGCCGAGGAGGGCGTGGTCATGGCTGTCGCCACCGTCGACCTCAAGCAGGGCGAAGTGGTTGGCGTGCCCCAGATCGTCACCCGCGGCTGGGCGTACGACCAGGACACCGACGCCCTCCTCGACGCGGCCCGGGCCCAGGTCACCAAGGCACTCGCACAGGCGTTGTCCTCGGGCAGCTCCGACCACGAGAGCCTCAACCGGGTGGCCCGCAAGGCACTGGGCAAGCTGGTGGGGGAGCGCACCCGTCAGCGCCCGATGATCGTCCCGGTCATCGTCACCGTCTGACCGGGACGCTCGACGGGGGCGTATGGGTTCCCGCCGGGCGTGGGGCAGGTGTCCGACGCCCGGCCGACGGGTGTAGGGCGGGTGGATCGCCGTCGCCCAGTGGTGTCCCACTGACGGAGGGTGGCCGGGAGTAGCCTTGAACCCACTGTGACGACCGCCACCAAGCGTCCGGCAGGTCGATCCGGGGCATCGCGGCCGAAGGGCAAGGCGACACCCCCGTCTCGATCGCGCCGGAGCGCCCCCGCCAAGAAGACACCGTCGGGCAAGGGCCGGAGTTCGAGCCGTTCCGGGGCGCGAAACACCCACGCCCGGGACTCGGGTGGGTTGCTGGCCTCGATGAGCGCGGTCGCCGCCGGTCACGCCACCGACCTCTGGGGTGTCGGCCTGGTCACGGTCGGGGTGCTCTTCGGCGTCGCGTTCTATGCGGGCTCCCTCGGCCCAGCCGGCAAGGACGCACGTGTGGCGGTCGGCGACCTGCTCGGTTGGGGGCGCTTCCTCGTGCCCGTCGTGCTGGTGGCGGTGGGCGTCCGCATGCTCATGGGCCGCGGTGACGGCGCAGACGACGCACGGGAGGACGGTCGGGCGCGGCGCGAGCCGGCCCGTGCCGTCATCGGCGGCACGCTCGTCCTCCTGGCGGTGACCGGACTGGCCGCACTGGCCGGTGGGTCGCCGGCGCTGCGGGCCTCCACCCACCAGCTATCGTCTGCGGGAGGGTGGATCGGGGCCGCCATCGCCGATCCGCTCGGGCACGCGCTCGGGGGATTCGGCACCACTGTCGTGCTGCTGGTCGTGGCCGGTGTGGGGATCCTGGTTTTCACCGGCGTGTCGGTCCGGACAGCGGCGGGCGGTGTCGTCCGTGCGGTGCGCTGGCTGATCGGTGCGGCACGGGGCGACCGCGCCGCCGATGAGGTCGACGAGGCGGCCGACGAGGCGGCCGACGAGCCGACCGATCCGTTCGGCAGAGCCCTCGCCCAGGGGCGCCAGCCGTCAATGGCGGCGGTGGCCCCCCCCGAGCCGGTCGACCAGGCCGTGGTCCAGCCCGAGTTGGCCGTCCACTCGGACGGGCCGGACGACGGTGCCCACGAGTCGGTCGTCCTTCCCGAGGCGGCGACCCGGCCCGGCAAGGGCGAACAGCTCGAGATGCGGATGGGCCCACCCACGGGCGACTGGACGCTGCCGCCGGCGAAGCTGCTCAAGCGGGCCAAGGCCCAGGTCATCGACGACACCGAAGTCGACGCCGCCGGCGCCGCCCTCGTGAGCGCACTCTCGGCTCACGGCGTAGAGACGCGCCTGGTCGGGCGCACCGTCGGGCCGACGGTCACCCGGTACGAGCTCGAACTCGGCGCAGGGGTGAAGGTGGCCAGGGTCACGTCGCTCTCCAAGGACATCGCCTACGCCATGGCGTCGCCCGATGTGCGGATCCTGGCACCGATCCCGGGCAAGTCGGCCATCGGCGTCGAGGTCCCGAACCGGAGGCGCCAACTCGTGGCGCTCGGCGACATCCTGGCCTCGCCCGAGGCCGCCAAGGCCACGCATCCCCTCGAGGTCGCACTGGGGCGGGACATCGCCGGTCGGGCCGTGGTCGCAAACCTGGCCGAGATGCCCCACGTCCTGGTGTCGGGCTCCACCGGCTCGGGCAAGTCGTCGTGCATCAATTCGGTGCTCACGTCGATCCTGACCCGGTCCACACCGGACCAGGTGCGGTTCATCCTGATCGACCCGAAGCGGGTGGAGCTCGGTCAGTACAACGACCTGCCCCATCTCCTGACCCAGGTCGTGGTCGACCCGAAGAAGGCGGCCAACGCTCTGGCCTGGGCGGTCACGGAGATGGAGCGGCGGTACGACCTGCTGGCCGAGGTGGGCCAGCGCGACATCACGGGGTACAACGCCGCCTTCGACTCCGGCGACCTGTCCGAGCACGAGGAGGCCCACCGCCTCCGGATGCAGGGCACCGACGGCGAGGTCGACGATGACGACGACTCCCAGCTCCGGTTCCCACGCCTGCCGTTCATCCTGATCGTCGTCGACGAGCTGAACGACCTCATGATGGTCGCCGCCCGGGACGTCGAGGAGTCGGTCTGCCGCATCGCCCAGATGGCGCGGGCCGTGGGGATCCACCTCGTACTGGCCACCCAGCGTCCGTCGGTGGACGTCATCACGGGTGTGATCAAGGCCAACGTCCCGTCCCGCATGGCGTTCTCGGTGTCCTCGCTGGCGGACAGCCGCGTCATCCTCGACCAGCCCGGCGCCGAGCGGCTGATCGGCAA
>PLRX01000049.1 GCA_003164095.1 Acidimicrobiaceae bacterium
TCACATCAGGTTGACACAGAGGGGACCGAAGAAGTAGTCGCCTTCATCGACGCCCACCGGGACAGGACCACCGGTGGGCGTCGATGGGGGGTCGAGCCGATCTGCGCAGTGCTGCAGTTCGCCCCCTCCACCTACTACGCGGCCAAGGGCCGGCCACCGTCGGACCGTGCCGAGCACGACGCCGTGGTCAGCCCCTCGCTCCTGGCCCTCTGGGAGAAGAACTACTCGGTCTATGGACGCCGCAAGCTCTGGAAGGCCGCCCAGCGGTCCGGCATGGACATCGGACGTGACCAGGTGGCCCGGCTCATGCGTGAGCTGGGTATCTGCGGCGCCAACCGGGCGAAGAAGCGGTTCACCACCAAGGCCGACCCTGGGCACGTCCGGGCCCCGGACCTCGTGAACCGCAACTTCACCGCCCCTCACCCCGATGCGTTGTGGGTGGCGGACTTCACGTACTGCTCGACCTGGTCGGGCATCGTCTACGTGGCCTTCATCATCGACGTCTTCTCCCGACGACTGGTCGGCTGGAAGGCCGCCCGCTCGATGACCGCCACACTCGTCGTCGACGCCCTCAACATGGCGGCGTGGACCCGACGCCACACCACCCTCGACGGCCTCATTTGCCACACGGATGCCGGATCTCAATACACGTCAATTTCGTACACCGACCGGATCGACGAGGTGGGAGCCGGTCCCTCCATCGGCACCGTCGGCGACAGCTTCGACAACGCCATGGCCGAATCGGTCATGGGCATCTTCAAGACCGAGCTGCACCGGAACCCGGCTGTACTCACCGCAAACGGCGGGCCGTGGAGGGGACTCGACGACCTCGAGATCGCCACTTGCGCATGGGTCTCGTGGTTCAACGAGGAGCGGCTGCACTCCGAACTCGGCGACCGCACGCCAGCCGAAGCAGAAGACGACTACCGTCACAGGTCTCAGCCCGACGTGGCATGAGAATCCCAAACAACTGAGTCTCCATCAGACCCAGGCCGGTTCACGACAACAACTGCCGGACGGCAAGCAGATAGAGCCCGAACACAGAGAAGTTGGAACCGGCGGCAAGGCGCAGTGCAGGCGCTGCTAGCCCGTCCTCCGACATCCGGGCCGAGGAATACCACTTGGCGATGGGAACCTGCCGAAAGCCTCTAGTTGATGTTTCGCACGGACCAGAGCATGGCTTTAGCCACGACTTGGCGAATCGAGGGCATGACAATGGAGGACCTCATGGTCAACAGACAGAGAAGGGACCGGGACGACGGTGCGGAGCGCCTCATCACATCGCTTGCCGGTGCGGAGAGGTCAGCGCTCGAGGCGGTGCGAAAGTTCCTTGACACGGTTGACGATGCATTCCCTCACCTGGGCGAAGGCGGTGGCCAGCGTCAGAAGATCATCGACTCGGCATTCAAGATGACAGAAGAGCTGGTTGGAGCATCAAACCAGCTTGCGCAGCGGTTGGTGAAAGCTGGTGGATCTGCCGCCAAGCGCGCACCGGCCCGCAAGGCTGCGGCGAGCAAATCGGCAGCTCGGAAGACCACTGCCAAGCGTGCACCGGCCCGCAAGGCTGCGGCGAGCAAATCGGCAACTCGGAAGACCACTGCCAAGCGTACACCGGCCCGCAAGGCTGCGGCGAGTTGACTCTGAGCACTCGAGCAATCCAAACCTCTATCGGAGGCGAAGGCGGAGGGCCGTGACGCGAGTTCGGTGAATGCCATCCCGTGAGCGTGACGCGCCACAACAATTACCGGACCTGCGCGCTGTTTCTAGTTCTTCCGGATCACGTCACCTGGTCCCACTCTTCGTCGTCTCTGGCGAGGGACCAGAGGCACCAAAAGACCTTCGCCGAATACCCTGCCCCCAAGGTCGCCCCGGCCCCGGCCTGGACCTGGTGGTCGGTGCCGAGGTTTCCAACGCGGCACTACACAAAGTTACTTAAAGAGGTTCGCGTAATACAGTGACACTCTCGTCATAGCTTGAGACCGCAGTGACCAAGGAAGGCGAAGGCGAGTTCGGCATCGGACCCGATCCGGGTCAGCCCGTTCTCGGCGTGGACGGCGGCCTCTTCGATGGTGTCGGGGCAGAGGTTGGCGAGTTCGCTTGATTTGAGATTGCCCCAGATGAGTTCCACCGGGTTCAGATCGTGCCCGCAGGCAGGGAGCCGCTCGACAACGAGCCAGCTGCGTTGTGCCGCGATCCAGTTCTTCATGATCACCGACCGGTGAGAGGGCAGTCCGTCCCAGATCAGGGTGATCTTGTCGCCGTCGAGGTGGTCGTGCAGGTCCTCGAGATATTCGATGAGTGAGTCCTGGTTGTAAGCCCCGGGGCGCATGGCGAATACCAGCCACGCGTCGCTGCCGTCGGGGGCGTAACCCACCGCGGCGGACATCGAGAGGCGCTTCCAGTTGAAGCGGTGGTGGAGTACCGGGGTCTTGCCCTTGGGTGCCCAGGTGGCTCTCACCGAGGGGAGGAGGGAGAACCCGCTTTCATCTTGGAAGCAGATCCAGGCCTTGCGGCGTCTGGCGTTTTTTTTACCCGGGGCCAGTCCTTCTTCACCCAGTTGGCAATGGCCTCGTCATCACGCTCGATCGCCCGCCGGGCTGGGCGCTGACGGCTCCAGCCCATCTGGCGGAGAAGCCGCCAGACGTGACCAGGGTGATAGGCGACCCCGGTTTCTGCCTCGATCACCTCGGAAACGCGCTGGAGCGTCCACATGTCGGTGGGATACCCATTGGCCAGTGGTCCCTTCGCCAGCCGACGCTCGACCTTGCGAAGATCAGACTGGTCGAGTTGGGGAAGACGACCGGCCCGTCCCGCCGCCCGCAGTGCGGTTGTGCCTCCAGACGTCCACTCCGCGTGCCATCGGCTGACACTCTGGCGGGACACCTCGAGCTCACGGGCGACGTCCGCCTGGCTCGTTCCCTGACGGAACAGCCTGGCCGCCTGCTTGCGTCGGCGCTCCATGGCGTCGAAGTCCCGAGCGGCGCCGGATCGGACCGTCACCATGACCATATGAATAACACGAGCGTGATGGGCATGCCCAGAGTCTCCCACCATCCGGCGCCAGTGTCACTGTATTACGCGAACCTCTTTAGTTGCGATCTGCCGGAAGGCCAGCCGCTAGCAGTGGTGACGGCCCGGCTCTCTCTTTGGAGACTCAAGCCATTGCTGGACAAGCCAGATTCGATCTCCCCTCGGGTTTGTTCAGGCGGCAGGACCCCCGTAAACGATGACCAATGCCTCTGGCTGGCTTTGGCCGCTGAGGCCACAGTTGAACGTGTGGCTCCGGCGAGTACGGGTCCGGGACCGAGTTCGACGAAGGAGGAGGAAGGTCATGGCTGGGAAGGCTGATCAGATGAAGGGCAAGGCCAAAGAGGCCGTCGGAGACCTGACCGGAAACAAGGATCTCAAGTCAGAGGGTAAGGCTGACCGTCAAGCGGGCGAGGCCAAGGAGAAGGTCGGAAAGGTCGAGGAGAAGGTCGGAGAGGTGATCGACAAGGCCAAGGGAGTGCTTCACCCGAAGTAGTCCGCTCAAGGTTGATCGCGAACTGTTGCGATCCAAGAGAGAAGGTTCCTTTGTACATCGGTCTTGGAACGCTCACCTATTGGTGCCTAGGAGTCGCTACGGGGAGTTGCTACCTGCTTGATGGTCTCTAGAGCGAGAACCGTCTCCCGATGAGCCTGCCGCTCCTCGTCCAACTCGCGACGGGTAATCAGCAGGGCTGAACCGAGCCCGACAAGGGATGCGCCAACGATCCATCGAATGGGGCGCATCCTCCGAGCGTAGCCCCCAGCATTTGGGAGGCAACCTAAAGGGGCATCCCCGACCGCCGGTTACGGGCGTTGACCCAGCCGGGGTCTATCTTCACCCGATCACACGGGGGCTACGGCGTGTCCGGCCTGGCGGGTGATGATTCCGGCCAACTCGCCCGGCGTGTCACGTGCCACGAAGTGACCGGCCCTCGGGATCTCGACCAGCTCGGCACCCGGCACTGCGTCGGCCAGCGTCCGTCCCGCTGACGGGCGCACCACGACGTCCCAGCTCCCGACGACCACGACCGTGGGGACCCGGAGCCCGCCCAGTGCCCCGTGGACCTCGGGCAGCTCGTGGAGCAGGGCCCGCTGCTCGGTGGCGAACGTGCGCCGGTGCCGACCGAGCGCTCCCCGCTCACCACCGAGCACGCCCTGATCGGGCAGTGTGACCCGGACCGGGTCCCGCAGGCGCTCCGGCAGTCGTGGCGTGAGACGGCGCAGCTTCGGAAGGACCTCGCCCAGGGCCAGCAGGCCGACCACGGTCAGTGCGTCACCCACCACGGGCAGCCCGAGCAGCCGGTCGACCGCGTCCACGCTGTCGGGTGTGCAGGCCGCACCCACCAGGACCAGACCGGAGACGAGCTCGGGGCGACGGGCGGCGAGGAGGACCGCGGCACCGCCGGCCCAACTGTGGGCCACCACCGTGGCCGGATCGGCGCCGTGTGCCGTCAGGAGGTCGGCGGCGTAGTCGGCGTTGCCCGTGAATCCCCTCGCCTCCCCCGTGGTACGCCCGTAGCCGGGGCGGTCGGGGGCGAGGACGCGGAACCGGTCGGCCAGCAGGTCGGTCAGCGGGTCCCACGAGGCTCCCGATCCCGGCTGGCCGTGCAGCAGGAGGACCGTCGGACCGCTCCCGCGGTCGATGGTGGCGGCCCCCCGTCCGGGCCCGGTCACCTGCGGGCCGGAGGAGCCATCAGACGTGCGCGACCTGCTTCGAGCGTCGGAAGCTGCCGAACAGGCGCTCCACACCCCACAGCGTGACGAGGCCGAGGGCCTCGACCACGATGAACGCCGACATCTTGGACTCGCCCTCGACCCGGTCGACGAACCGGATGGGGACCTCGAGGATCGACGCCCCCGCCTTGCGGGACTCGTACGTCATCTCGATCTGGAAGCCGTAGCCCTCGGCCCGCACGGCGTCGAGGTTGAGCCGATCCAGCAGCGGTGCCGCATAGCAACGGAAGCCTGCGGTGGCATCGGACACCCCGAGTCCGAGCAGTGCCGAGGCGTAGAGGTTGCCGCCACGCGACAGCAGGCGGCGGTGCCACGCCCAGTTCGGGATCACCCCACCGGGGATGTACCGCGAACCGATCACCAGCTCCATGCCGTCCCCCAGGGGCGCCACCAGGCTCGGCAGCGCCTCGGGCTCGTGGGAGAGGTCGGCGTCCATCTCGATGCAGGCGTCGAAGCCGTGGTCGAGTCCCCAGCGGAAGCCGGCCCGGTAGGCGCTGCCGAGGCCGGACTTGCCGGTCCGGCGCATGACCTCGATGCCACCCAGCTCCTTGCCGAGGATCTCCGCCAGGTCGGCCGTCCCGTCGGGGCTGCCGTCGTCGACCACCAGCACCGTGGCCGCCGGGAGCGCCGCCCGGATCCTCCGCAGGACGTGATCGATGTTCTCGGACTCGTTGTAGGTCGGGAGGACCACCAGGACATCCATCGGCGTAGCTTACGGGAGCGCCGGGGGCCGGACGAGTCGTCCCCCTCCGGGCACGTCGACCCCCCGACCTGGGCCTACAGCAGCACGGTCGGCCCCGGGGCGGGGTCCCCCGACCCGTCCGACGGCTCGGGCCCCGCTCCGGGGCCGGCGCCGTCGGGAGGCGCGGCCCGGGTGCGCTCCCACACCTCACGGAAGATGACCTGGACGGCACCGCCCACCGGGATGGCCACCAGGGCCCCCGTGAGGGCGCCGAGGCTCGAACCGAAGACCCCACCCAGGTTGGCGCCGATCAGGACCGACAACAGCACCCACAACGGGTTCATCCGCACCGTTCTGCTCATCACGACCGGGTACAGGAAATGGTTCTCGAACAGCTGGAACCCGATGAACACGACGACGGTGACCACGCCGGCCGTCGGCGAGTGCAGCAGTGCGAGGGCCACGGTCGGCACGCCGCCGATGAGACCGCCGACGAGCGGGATCATGGCGACCAGGGCGACCCACAGGCCGAGCAGGAGGGCGAACGGCACGCCGAGCGCCATCAGGGCGACGAAGACCACCAGCCCGAACAACAGGCCCATGGCACCGGTTCCGAGCACGTAGGCCGTCACTGAGCGGGACACCGTCGCCGACACGTCGGTCACCGTCTTGCGCAGTCGGGGGTTCAGGTTGCCGAGCAGGCTGCGCCGCAGCAGCGGCGCCTCGAGCAGCATGAAGAGCGACAGGAAGGCGATGGTGGTGAGGGCGAAGATGGTGGAGAAGACCGCCTTGCCCAGGTTGGTGCCGACGGACAGGGCGGGCTTGCCCAGGTTGTGGGCGGCCTCCTTGAGGCGCGGGGCGTTCTTCTGGACCCACTGGAGCAGCCCGAACCGCTTGAGGGTGTGGGCCAGCCAGCCGTGGCCCCGCTGCACCTGGTCCACCATGGTGGGCAGGCGCTCGGCCACGTGGGTCAACGAGTTGACCAGCGGGTAGCCGAACAGCGCCAGCAGCCCGGAGAAGATGCCCACCGCAAGGGCGAAGACGACGCCCACCGCGGCGCCCCGTCGGAAGTGGTGGCGCTGCAACGCGACCACGGCCGGGTTGAGCACCAGGGCGATGAACGCGGCGATGAGCACCCACAGGATGACCTCGCGCAACCGGCCGATGAGCCGGTACATGACCCACGTGGCGATCACCACCAGGTCGACCGTCAGGATGGTGCGCAACGGCACACCTCGTGCCGACGCCGCAGCGAAGAGGCGATCGCGCCGCGGTGCGTCGGGCCCCACCTCGCGGTCCTTGCGCTCCACCGAGGACTCACTGACGATCGTCGGCGGGTTCACAGGAGGTCCCCCGGTCTCCTCGCTGGGTGCGGCCACGCCCTCAGCATGGCAGGTCCGGGGGTTGCCACCGTGTCAACATGGAGAGAATGGAGGCCGAGACGGCAGGAGCGCCAGGACGTGGCGCGCGGCGCGACCGGTGGTGGCACCGCGGGCCCTTCGTGCGCAGGGAGGTCCGGCTCAGCGTCGGCACGGTGCTCGTCTTCCTCTTCGTCTTCTACGTGGCCCTGCCGCTCATGGCCAGCCACCGCAGCCAGATCGGCGCGCTGGCCCACATCAACGTCGGCTACCTCGTACTCGGCGTGCTGCTCGAGTTGGCCGCCCTGGTGGCCTACACGCAGCTCACCCACTCGGTCCTGCCCCACGGCGGCCCGTCCCGCCGGCGCCTGTTCCGCATCAACCTGTCCACCCTGGCGCTCAGCCACGTCAGCCCCGGGGGGACGGCGCCGGGCACCGCACTCGGCTACCGGCTCCTCACCCAGTCCGGGGTGACGGGCGCCGACACCGGGTTCGCCCTGGGCACCCAGGGCATCGGGTCGGCCGTCGTGCTCAACGCCATCTTCTGGTGCTCACTCGTCGCCTTCCTGTTCACACACGGCTTCCACGTGCCGGGGTCGCACGGCCACGGCTCGACGTCGGCCTCGATCCTGCTGCTGGTGGCCGCCGCGGTGGGCGTCGTCCTGCTCGGCGCCTTCGGGGGGCTCTTCTATCTCCTGACCCGCGGCCAGGAGCGGGCACGGAGGATCATCCACGCGGTAGCGGCCCACATCCGCTTCCTCGACGCCGACCGGTTCACCTCGCTGGTCGAGCGCCTGGCCCTCCGGTTCGGCGTGCTCATGGAGGACCGGGTGCTGCTGGCCCGGGCCGTCGGTTGGGCTGCGGCCAACTGGCTCCTCGACGCAGCGTCGCTGTGGGTCTTCGTCGCCGCCTTCGGCCACGTGATCTCGCCGGTCGAGCTACTGACCGCCTACGGACTGGCCAACATCCTTGCCGCCGTGCCGATCACCCCGGGGGGCCTCGGCGTGGTCGAGTTCGTCCTCGTCTCGATGCTGGCCGGCTTCGGCCTGACCGACGGCCAGGCACTGTCGGCGGTGCTGGCCTACCGCGCCGTCAACTTCTGGTTACCCATCCCGTTCGGTGGACTGGCCTACGCGTCGCTCGAGCTGGAGCACCGCTCCGTGCGCGTCCGCCTGAAGCGGCGGGTCCTGGACCTTCAGGCCCGGGCAACCGAGGTGTTGGCGACCGCGTTCACCCGGAGCGGCCGACGAGGCGGTGCCACCACCGACGTCGAGGACCAGGAGGCGTCGACTGCGGGCCGGCCGGCGCCGTCGAGCCGACGGGTCCCGCCGGCGTCCCATCCGTCGGCGCTGGTGCCACCGACGGCTCCACCGTCCTGAGGGACGGCACCGCCTGGACGGCGTCGTGGCGCCGCTGGAGTGACTCGAGGGCCAGCTCCCGGCACCGGTCCTGGAGGCTGAACCCCTGCCGGTCCCCGCCACCCGACGCCGTCGCGCGCGTCCAGGTGCCTCCGGCCGACAAGGTCCACGAGTTGGCCTCGTCGCGCAGGGCGTCCTCGAGGATCCTGACCAGGCGCTGCTGGATGGCCGGGTCGATCACCGGGACCACCGCCTCCACCCGACGGTCGAGGTTGCGCTCCATCATGTCCGGCGACCCGAACCAGATCCGCAGCGGCCGGCCGTGGTCGCCGCCGAACCGGAACAGCCGGGAGTGCTCGAGGAAGCGGCCGACGATGGACCGCACCCGGATGTGCTCCGACAGCCCGGATACGCCCGGCCGGATGCTGCACCGCCCGCGCACCACGAGGTCCACCGGGCAGCCGACCGCCGAGGCGCGGTAGAGGGCGTCGATGACCTCGGGGTCGGTCAGGCCGTTGGTCTTCAGCACGATCCGCCCGGCCGTGCCGGCCGCAGCCTCCTCGTCGATCGCCGCGATCACCTCGCGGCGGGTGGTGACCGGCGACACCACGAGCCGGCGGAGCTGCAGGTCGCTACCCGAGCCGGTCAGGAGATTGAAGACCTCGGCGACGTCGGCGCCGATGTCGGGGTCGGCGGTCAGTAGACCGATGTCCTCGTAGGTCAGCGCCGTCACCGAGTTGTAGTTGCCACTCCCGACGTGGCAGTAGCGGCGGGTGGCATCACCCTCGCGTCGGATCACGAGCGACATCTTCGAGTGCGTCTTCAACCGGGCCAGCCCGTAGACGACCTGGACACCGGCCTCCTCGAGGGCACGGGCCCAGGCGATGTTGGCGCGCTCGTCGAAGCGGGCCTGCAGCTCGACCACCGCGGTGACCTGCTTGCCCGACTGAGACGCCCGGATCAGGGCGGCCACGATGGGGCTGTCGGTGCCGGTGCGGTACAGGGTCTGGCGGATGGCCAGCACGTCCGGGTCGGCCGCCGCCTGCTCGACGAAGGCCTCGACGGACGCGGCGAACGACTCGTAGGGGTGGTGCAGCAGGACGTCTCCCTCGACCAGCACCTCGAAGAGGTTCCGGCCACCCGCGAGCTGCGGCGGCACCAGGGGCACCCAGGGCTCCGGAGCCAGATCCGGGCGGTCGACGGCGGCCAGGTCGCGCAGGCCACCGAGGTCGAGGGGGACATCGGACAGGAAGACGTTGTCCTCGGGCACGTCGACCTCGGACACCAGCATGTCGAGGAGATCGGTGGAGATGCCGGTGGCGAGTTCCAGCCGGACGGCCTGGCCGAACCGGCGTCGGTGCAGCTCGAGCTCGACGGCGGCCAGGAGGTCCTGGGCGTCGTCCTCGTCGACCGACAGGTCAGCGTTGCGGGTCACCCGGAACACGTGGTGCTCGGCGATCTCCATGTCCGGGAAGAGGGTATCGAGATGGGCGGCGATCACCTGCTCGACCGGCACGTAGCGGGAGCCGTCGGGAAGGGACACGAACCGTGGTAGCAACGGGGGCACCTTCACCCGGGCGATGCGCTGCTCCTCGGTGGACGGGTCCACGACGCGCAGCACGAGGTTGAGGCTGAGGTTCGAGATGTAGGGGAACGGGTGCCCCTGGTCGACGGCCAGCGGGGTCAGCACCGGAAAGATCAATCGCGTGTAGACCTCGTCCAGGTGGGACCGGTCGACATCGTCCAGGGTGTGCCAGTCGGCGATCAGGATCCCGGCGCCGCGCAGGAGGGGCTCGACCCCGTCGGCGAAGATCCGGTTCTGGCGGGCCACGAGCTTGGTGACCCGTTGAGTGATGGCGGCCAGCTGCTCGCCCGG
The DNA here is from genome assembly GCA_003164095.1 of Acidimicrobiaceae bacterium. Classification (GTDB taxonomy): domain Bacteria; phylum Actinomycetota; class Acidimicrobiia; order Acidimicrobiales; family RAAP-2; genus Bog-756. The sequence continues at coordinate 10,036 of PLRX01000049.1, forward strand.
GCCGAGGCCGTCAGGCGAGCGGGTGCGCAGCCCTGCGGCCACCTGGTCCTCGAGCCCGGCCACCCGGACCTGGAAGAACTCGTCCAGCCCCTCGGTGAAGATGGCGAGGAATTTGACCCGCTCCAGCAGCGGCTGGCGGTCGTCGTCGGCCAGGTCGAGGAGCCGGTTGGCGAACTCGAGCCACGACAGCTCGCGGTTGGCGAACCGCTCCGTCGACTCGGTCAGCGGCACCCCGTCCGGTACCGGCGGCCGGGCGTCGGGACCCAGGCCGAGCTGCTGCCAGGCACTCCCCGTGCGCCGCAGCCCGTCCGCGGGGACCGGGAGGTCGGTCGACACCGGTTCCCCGACCTCCGGGACGTCCCGGACCCGGGACCCGGGGGCCGTCGCAGGCTCCGTCACGGCCGCACCCCGCTCGGGCAGCTGGATCGGGATCGGGGGCGGGTCATCCTCGCCTCATGATACCCCCAGGCCGGGCCAGGGCCGGCTGGTGCTCCTGCCGGGCGCAGCCCCGGTCCCCCCGCCCCCAGGGGCGCCCCCGGTAGGGTTGCCGCAGTGCCGGTCCTCACCTTGCGTTCCACGACGACGAAACGCCCGCGCCGCGGCGTCAAGGCCCGGCGGCGCACGGAGCTCGGCCTCATGATCGCCGCCGGGGCCATCATCGTGGCCGCCTACGTGCTGATGATCGTCGGCAACACGTCGAAATTCCCGACGAACCTGACCCCGCTGCTCCTGTGCATCCTGGGACTCGGCGCGGCGACCCACCTGGCCAACCGGGTGTTCGCGCCCGACGCCAACGCCGTGGTGATGCCGATCGTGTTCCTGTTGAACGGGCTCGGCTACGTGATGATCGCCCGCATCGACGAGGCCCTGTGCCACGTCTCCACCTGCCACCCCCACTACCCGTACTACGCCCCTCTCCAGGCCGCATGGACGGCGGGTGGCGTTGCCGCCTACGTCATCACGTTGGCCGTCGTCCGTCGGTCCCGGGACCTCGACCGCTACCGCTACCTGCTGCTGGCGGCCGGCGTGATCCTGCTCCTGCTGCCCCTCGTGCCCGGCATCGGCCGCAACATCCAGGGTGCCCGCCTGTGGATCCAGATCGGGTCGTTCGAGTTCCAACCAGTCGAGCTCGGCAAGATCGTCCTGTGCGTCTTCTTCGCCTCGTACTTCGCCGAGAAGCGCGAGCTCCTGACGATCCCCACGGCACGGTTGGGCAACCGCCTGGTCCTCGACCCCCGCCCCATGGTCCCCATCGTGCTGGCCTGGGGCTTCGCCATCCTGGTGATGAGCCTCGAGCACGACATCGGATTCTCGGCACTGCTGTTCACCCTGTTCATCGGCCTGCTGTGGGTCACCACGGGCCGCACGGGCTACCTGGTGTTCGGCCTCCTCCTGTTCGGTGTCGGGGCCTATGTGACGGGCAAGTACTTCGCCCAGACACACATCCGGGTCGAGGACTGGCTCAACCCGTGGCCGCTGGCCAACGGCACCGGCGGCCAACTCGTCCAGTCGTGGTACGCCCTCGGCAACGGGGGCATCGGCGGCACCGGGCTGGGCCTCGGCCAGGCCGCCTACCTGGTGAGCAACTCCAACACCGACTTCATCTTCGCCGTGATCGGCGAGGAGATGGGCCTGCTGGGGTCGTCCATGGTCGTGGTCGCCTTCCTGCTGCTGGCGGGGGCGGGTCTCCACATCGCGCAGACGGCCCGGTCGGAGTTCGCCAAGCTCGTGGCCACCGGACTCACCATCATCGTCGGCTTCCAGGCCTTCTTCATCATCGGCGGGATCATCCGGATCCTGCCGCTGACCGGCATCACCCTCCCGTTCATCTCCTACGGCGGGTCGGCCCTGGTCGCGAACTACATCCTGGTGGCCATCCTGATGCGCATCTCCGACGAGGGGACGGCCGCGGTCGACGCGGCCGAGCAGGCCAAGTACGAGGAGGACCTGGAGCGGCGCAGGAGGCTGTTGACGGGCGGCTGACGCCCCGTCCCGGCCCCGCGAGGCTGCTGGTTCGCCGGGGTCGTCGTCCGGGCCGCTCAGCCCGCGCCGGGCGGGGGAACGTCGCCGGTGCCCTCGAGCAGCCGGGCGTCGACCAGGATCGGCACCTGCACCGGTTGGTGGAGTGCCAGGATCAGGGCATCGGTGGGTCGGCACGAGTGGACCGAACGGCCGCTCCGACCCCGCAGGTCCAGCTCGGCGAAGTGCACGGCGCCCACCCGCCCCACGATGCGCACGGCCACCAGGTCGATGTCGAACCGCTGGAGCACCTCGCTCATGAGCTCGTGGGTGAGGGGCCGGGGCGTCGGGATCCGACGCTGCGCGTGGGCGAGGGACACGGCATCGGGCATCCCCACCGAAAACGTCAACTGCCGCCGGGGGGACTCGAGTTCCCGCAGGCAGACCTGCGGGTGCTGATTGGGCAGGTCGAGGGTGACCGACGCCACGACCGCCATCCGGAAGTCGGCGCTCCCGTCCACCGGACCGGGTGCCGCTGGCGGCACGTCGACCACCCGATCGACGGGATCGACGGGATCGACCGGACCGGTGTCCGGCGCCCCAGCGCCCATGGTGGCCTCGGTGGCCTCGGTCTCCTCGGCGCCCATGGTGTCGACCGGCTCGGGCACGGTCAACGGGAGCTCCGGTAGTGGACGCTCGTGACGATGCCGATGGCCGCCATGAATCCGATCATGGCCGATCCGCCGTAGGACAGGAACGGCAGCGGGATACCGGCCACCGGCATGATCCCCATGTTCATCCCCACGTTCTCGAACACCGAGAACATCAGCAGGGCGAAGACGCCGGAGCACAGCAGCCGCCCGAAGGCGTCCTTGGCCATCTGGGCCGTCCGCAGGATGCGCCAGGCCAGGATCCCGTACAGCAGGAGAAGCACCCCGGCACCGACGAAACCCAACTGCTCCCCCACCGCCGAGAAGATGAAGTCGGTCTGCTGCTCGGGCACGTAGGCGAGGTTGGTCTGGGCGCCCTTGAACAGCCCCTGGCCGAAGATCCCCCCGTGGGCGATCGCCGTCTTTGCCTCGTTGACGTTGTAGGTGACGTCCTGGCTGGCCGAGTTGGGTGAGATGAAGCTGGTCAGGCGCTGGATCTGGTAGTGCTTCACCAGCCCCAGGTTGAGGGCGACCACCACGAGGACGATGGCGCCGACGACCAGGAGGACCAGGTAGCGGCCGGGCATGCCCGCCACCGCCAACATCACCAGCAGGATGATCGAGCAGACGATGGCCGTCCCGAGGTCGGGCTGCTTGATGATCAGCAGGATCGGGACCGCCGCCATCAGCACCATGCGCACCAGGTCACGGAATTCGAGGCCCTCGGGTCGGCGCGCGCAGTAGGTGGCGATGGCGATGATCAGCACCAACGTGGCGAACTCCGACGGCTGCAGCTGCAGTGGCCCGAGGGAGAACCAGCGCTGGGAGCCGAGCGCGTGGGAGCCGATGGGCGACAGCACCGCCAGGAGGGCCAGCAGGATGCCCACGTAGAGGATGGTGGCGAGCTGCTCCCACCTGCGGTAGTCGAAGAGCGACACGATGACCAGCACCACGAGGGCGATGACGAAGAACGTCAGCTGCCGCTTCAGGTAGTAGCGCGGGTCTTCGCCGGCCAGGGCCAACTTGCCCTTGGTGGCGGAGTAGATCATCACGATCCCGGTCAGTGCCAGGATCCCCGTCGTGATCAACAGGATCGGGTCGATCCTGGCGGTGACGTGACGGGAGCGTGTCGCGAGTGTGTCGGTCGTATAGGTCACCAGGGAGCTCCGGGTCCACAGGCTACCCGTCCGTCCGGGGCTGCCCCGGGCGTGCCCGGACAGCCGCGCGACGTCAGGACGGGCCGCCGGCTGCGACCGACGTGGCCACCGCGGCCCACATGGCCTCGACGGGGGCCTCGGCCCCTGTCCACCGCTCGATCTGGAGTGCAGCCTGGTGCACCAGCATCCCGAGGCCGTTGGCGGTGCGCGCCCCGCGGTCCGCGGCGGCGGCCAGCCACGGCGTCACCGGCGGGTGGTAGACGAGGTCCACCACCAGCTGACCCGGCCCCAGCAGCGACGGGTCGACCGGCCACGCCACCGGTGCCCCCGTCACGTCGCCCATGCCCGCCGGCGTGGCGTTGACGACCAGGTCGCAGCCCGGGGCGTCCCCGACGTCGCCCACCCGACCCACCGGTCCGGCCAACACGGCCGCCCCCTCCGCCCGCACCGCCGTGCGGTTCACGACCACGACCTCTGCAGCACCGGCGTCGCCCAGGGCGGCGACGACGGCACGCGCCGCCCCACCGGCGCCGACCACCAGACAGCGGGCCCCGCCGGGGTCGAACCCGTCGCTCCGGTCCAGCGCCGCCAGCAGCCCGGCGCCGTCGGTGTTGTCCCCCAGCCACCACCCGTCACGGTCGATCACGCAGTTGACCGCACCCAGCCTGGATGCAGCCGGGGTGCACGAGTCGACCGACGCGGCGACGTCCTCCTTGTGGGGCATGGTCACGGACAGGCCGGCGATCCCGAGTGCCCGTGCGCCCGCCAGAGCGGCCGCCGCCCGCCCCGGGGCCACGGCGAACCCGACCGACACCCAGTCCAGTCCGAGCTGGGCGAAGGCCGCGTTGTGGAGCCGGGGCGACAGCGAATGGGCCACCGGGTGGCCCATGACGCCGACGACGCGGGTCGCCGCCGACAGTTCGAGCCGTGCGGTGCCGTCGGTGGTCATGCCGCCAGTCTCCACCGCTCAGGCCAGCCCGCGCTGGCTGGCCAGCGCCTCGTTGGCCTGCTGGCCGGCGAACGTGTCGGAGAAGGCCTCGGTCCCGTCCTGTTGGACCACGACGAAGTACAGCCACGAGCCGGCCGGCGGGTCCAGTGCTGCCTCGAGGGCGTCCTGTGACGGGAAGCAGGTGGGCGTGGGCGGCAGCCCCTTGTGCAGGTAGGTGTTGTACGGGCTGTCCGTCCTGAGGTCCGCCGATGTGACGGTGCCCCCGTCGCGGCCGAGCGCGTAGAGCACGGTCGAGTCCATCTGGAGTGGCATGTCGCTGGCCAGCCGGTTGTAGACGACACGGGCGACGGGACCCATGTTCTTCGTCAGGACCCCCTCCTTCTCCACGATGGAGGCCACCGTCACCACCTGGTAGGGCGTATACCCGAGCCGGGCGGCCCCCGCAGCCAGCCCCACGGACGCGGCACGGGTGTCGAACCGGTCGACCATCTGCTCGAGCAGCTGGCGGTCGGTCTCGCCCGGTAGGACCGTGTACGTACCGGTCGCCAGCAGGCCCTCCAGGCTGGTCACACCGGCCGGCTGCCAGGGCGACGTCACCTCGCCGCTCGTGGCCACGTGCAGGAAGGTAGAGGCGTCGTGGCCCGGCAGCTGGCCCACCCGATCCGCCAGCTCGGACACCGTGAACCCGGGAGGCACCACCAGCGCGAACACGTTGGGCCCGGTCATCAGCAACTGGCGCACGGCGTCGAACGACGAGTGCTGCTCGAACGCGTAGCTGCCGGCCTGCACGCCCGGCACGCTGTTGAACTGGCTCCACAGGCGGAAGGCGAACGAACTGCCGATGACGCCCTTGGACGCCAGGAGCGAAGCCGTCGAGCTGACCCCGGCACCGGCCGGCACGGTCACCAGGACCTGGGGACCGGGCGGTCCCGACGGGGACGCCTCGTGCTGGACCCAGACGTAGCCCCCGACGAGGAGGACCAGTCCGGCCAGGATGACGACGACCGCCGCGATCCGCCAGGGGTGGCGCGATCCCCGTGTGGTGCCCCGGGAGCCCCGCGGCGGTGGCCGACGGGATGGCGCGGTCCCGGGGCGACTCCCGTCGGGCGCGACGTCGTAGGGCACCGCCCCGTCGTCAGGCGACGCACCGGCGTCGGACAGCGCCTCGGAGGGCTCCCCGGCCGGCACCGACGGCAGGTTCCACGGACTCTCCAGCGGGTCCTCGGGGCCGGTCACGGCACCCGCCGTGCGTCGAGCCATGCCGTGAGCAGGATGGCCGCCGCCGTCTGGTCCACCACGGCCCGCTGGTCACGGCCCCGGGTGCCGCCGGCGGTCAGGGCCTGGTGGGCGCTGACCGTCGTCAGGCGCTCGTCGAACAGCTCGACGGCGACGCCGCGGTCGGCCAGCAGTCCGGCCAGCGCCTCGGCCTCGACCTCGGCGGCGCGGGCGGCGGTGCCCCTGCTGCCGTCGAGCGAGAGCGGATGGCCGACCACCACGACGACCGCCTCCTCCTCGACGGCCAGGTCGACGAGCGCCCGACGGTCCCGTTCGGCGTCACCACTGCGTTGCAGTGTGCCGCGCGGGGTGGCGAGCGTGCCGGCGGAGTCGCTCACCGCGATCCCGATGCGGCGGGCGCCGAGGTCGACTCCGAGAGCCCGTCCGGGACGGGCCGGACGATCGGTCGTCACCGGTCGTCAGGCACCCGTCATCAGCCGGCGCGCCTCGGCGAGCGCCCCGTCGATACCGGAGGGGTCCTTGCCGCCGGCGACGGCCAGTTCGGGCTTGCCGCCGCCCCCGCCACCCAGCAGCGGGGCGATCTGCTTCACCAGGTCGCCGGCATGGGCGCCCGTGCCGTCGGCGGCGACCGCCACCGACGCCTTGGCACCGTCGGGACTGCCGCCGAGCACGACGACGCGCAGGTCGCCCCGGGTGCGGACGGCCTGGGCCAGGTCGCGCAGCTGGTCGGGCACGAGCCCGTCCCGGCGGGCTACGACAGCACCGTCGACCGCCGAGCCGATCAACGAGCCGGCCTCGGCCAGGAGCTCCTTCGACCGGGCCTGCTCGAGCGACTTTTCCGCGGCCCGCTGGCGCTCCAGCAGCCGCTCGATGGCCTCCCCGACGTGCTCGGGGTCGGTGCGCAGCAGCGTGGCCGCCTCGGCGAGCAGGAGCTCCCGCTCCGCCGTGCGCTCGAGCGCACCGGTGCCGGTTACCGCTTCGATCCGACGCGTGTTGGAGCCGATGGACGCCTCCGACACCACGGTGATGGGCCCGATCATCCCGAGGGCTCCGACGTGGGTACCACCGCACAGCTCGACCGAATGGGGGCCCGCCCGGACCACCCGGACACGCTCGCCGTACTTGTCGCCGAAGAAGGCCAGGGCGCCCATGGCCTCGGCCTCGGCCTTGGACCTCTCCTCGACCACGACCGGCTCGTCGGTCAGCACGTCGGCGTTGGCCAGCGCGGTGACTTCCTGGAGTTGCTGGGGCGTGACGGCCCCGTGGTGGCTGAAGTCGAACCGCAGGCGGTCGGGAGCCACCAGCGAGCCCTGCTGGCGCACCTGGTCGCCGAGCACGGTGCGCAGGGCGGCGTGCAGGAGGTGGGTCCCGGTGTGGTTCCGCCGCAGTGCGTCGCGGCGGGTCCCGTCGATGGCGGCCAGCGCGTCCTGGCCGGCGAACAGCTCACCAGTCACCGTGGCGCGGTGGGACGTGAGGCCCGGCAGTGCCGACACCGTGTCGTAGACGAAGGCGGTGCCCGTCTCGGTGACGATGGTGCCGATGTCCCCCATCTGTCCGCCACCTTCGGCATAGAAGGGTGTGCGGTCGAGGAAGACTTCCACCTGGCCGGCACGTTCGGGGTCGTCGTCGACGAGCACGGCCACCACCCGGGCCGGAGCGGAGTACCCGTCGGGCGACCGGCCGACGAACACGGTGCGCCCCTCGGTGTCGAGCACCGACCGGTACGCCGCGTCACCGGCCGTGGCCCGACCGGCGCGGGCGGCGGCCCGTGCCTGGGTGCGCTGCCGGTCCATGGCCTCCTCGAATCCCTCCAGGTCGACCTCCGAGCCGACCTCCGAGGCGATCTCGACGGTGAGCTCGACGGGGAACCCGTAGGTGTCGTGCAGCCGGAAGGCGACCTCGCCCGGGACCGTGGTGGCGCCAGAGGCCAGGACCTCCTCGAGGATGGCCGAGCCGGTCGCCAGGGTGCGCAGGAAGCCCTCCTCCTCGCGCCCGACCACGTCGACGATCAGCCGGTGCTGCTCGGCCAGGCTCGGGTGGGCGCTTCCGAGGACGCCGACGGCGGTGTCCACCAGGCGCTCGGTGCACGGCTGGTCCACGCCCAGCTGCCTCGCCCGGCGGACGGCACGACGGATGATCCGGCGCAGGACGTAACCGCGGCCCTCGTTGGACGTCAGGACGCCGTCGGCGACCAGCATCGACATGGCCCGCCCGTGGTCGGCCATGATCCGCAGTCCCACGTCGGTCGCCTCGTCACGACCGTACGTCTGTCCGGTAATGGACTGGGCCACGTCGAGCATCGGCACGTAGAGGTCCGTGTCGTACAACGAGTCGACGCCCTGGATGACCGGGAGGATGCGCTCGAGACCGGCACCGGTGTCGATGCTCGGCCGGGGCAGCGGCTCGGTGCTCCCGTCTGCACTGCGGTTGTACTGCATGAAGACGAGGTTCCAGATCTCGACGAAGCGCTCCGAACCGCCGAAGGCGGGCCCGCCGTCCGCCCCGTAGGCCGGTCCCTTGTCGATGAAGATCTCACTGCTCGGCCCGCACGGACCGGTGTCGCCCATCTTCCAGAAGTTGTCGTCACCCAGGCGCTGGATCCGCTCGGGCCGGACGCCCACGACATCGCGCCAGATCGCCTCGGCGTCGTCGTCGGTCTCGTAGACGGTCACCCAGAGTCGGTCGCCGTCGATGCCCAGGACCTCGGTGACCAGCTCCCACGCGAAGGGGATGGCGTCGGACTTGAAGTAGTCCCCGAAGCTGAAGTTGCCCAGCATCTCGAAGAAGGTGCAGTGGCGCAGCGTCGTGCCGACGATGTCGATGTCGACCGTGCGGAAACACTTCTGGACCGAGGTGGCACGCGACCACGGCGGTACCTCGTCGCCCAGGAAGAACGGCTTGAAGGGCACCATGCCGGCGATCGTGAACAGCACCGACGGGTCGTGGGGGATCAGGCTGGCCGACGGCACGGCCGTGTGGCCGCGCTCCACGAAGAAGCGGGTGAATGCGTCGCGCAGGTGATCGGCGTCGGGCGCCGTGCCAGGGGTCACGACTGGAAATCCTAGTTGCCCAGGTGGGAAGGGGATCTCCGGGCGGCACGCCGGGCCCGTCGTGTCGGTGGGTGGACGGGCGCACCCGAGGTGTCCACGGAGGGAGGGTCGACCGGTGCCCGGCCCGACACCTCGTCGGGTAGCCGGCCGTCCGGCGCGGTGGCGAACACGCTCCAGAGCTCGTCCTCGCGCCGTCGCTTCTCGAGGCGCGCCGTGGCCACCGCCTCGCGGACGCGGCCGCCGGTGCTCGAGGCGGCCTGACGGGCCGTCCGACCCACCTCGACGACCAGCGCGTCGGGCTGCAGGCGGGCCTGGGCGACCTCCAGGGTGCGCCGGAGCTTCCGCTCGGCGTACAGCGACGATGCGGCGCCGACCACGACGCCCGTGACGAGCCAGACGGTGCGACGGGCCACCGCTACCGGCTCCGGTCCCGCACGGTGGTGGCCCCGTTGCGACGCGACAGCGACGGGTCCTCCGAGTTCGCCAGCCGGCGGATGCCCGAGGCGGCGCCGGCTCGCACGGCCAGGACCTTCACGACCGGGTTGGCGAAGGCCCGGTAGGCGAGGCGCGAGGCGGAGTCCACGGTGGCGTGCACCGATTCGGTGGTGTCGAGGACGGCGCCCACCCGCTCCATTTCGGCGGCGGCCTGCCCGACCACCCGGTGGGCGTCGGCCACCAGGGGCACGGTCTGGCGCTTGAGGTCGTCGGCGAGCGCCCCGACCCGGGCGACCTCCCGACGCAGCGAGGCGATCGCCACCAGCAGGCCCACCACGGCCAGCAGGCAGGCGATGCTGGCCACCAGGACGGCGATCTGACCGGAGCTCATGATCGACTCAGTGTAGAGGGCGCTGCCCCACGACAGTGGGGAGACTCCGGTCGGGTCACGTGGCGGCCATGCCCACTACGGGCTCGTTCAGCGTGAGGTTGCCGGCCGAGCCGTAGAACCTGGCCGTACCGTACGAGAAGATGCCGCCGTCGGAGGCCACCAGCCAGTAGCCGTCGCCGGTGAGGTCGACGGACATGCCCACCACCGGTTTGTTGAGGACGAGGTTGCCCGCCGAGCCGTGGAAGGCGGCGTCGCCGTAGGAGAAGATGCCGCCGTCGGAGGCCACCAGCCAGTAGCCGTCGCCGTCCGTGGTGGTCGCCATGCCCACCACCGGTCTGTTGAGCACGAGGTTGCCGGCCGAGCCGTGGAAGACGGCGTCGCCGTAGGAGAAGATGCCGCCGTCGGAGGCGACCAGCCAGTAGCCCTTGCCGTCCGGGGTGGCGGCCATGCCGACGATCGGCTTGTTGAGGGCGATGTTGCCGGTCGAGCCGTAGAAGACGGCGTCGCCGTAGGCGAACACCCCGCCGTCGGAGGCCACGAGCCAGTAGCCCTGCCCGTCGGGGGTGGCGGCCATGCCGACGATCGGATGGGACAGGAAGGTACCGGCGGCGGAGCCGGCCCACACGGCGCTGCCGAAGGCCAGGACCTGGCCGTCGGCCCCCACCATCCAGTAGCCGGTGTCACCGGGGGCCATGGCCGTCCCGACCACCGGGCCGGACAGCGCCCGTCCCGCGGCCGAGCCGTAGAAGGCGGCTGCCCCATAGGTGAACACCCCGCCGTCGGACGCGGCCATCAGGTAGCCCGGCAGGGCGTAGTCGTAGGCCGACGCCGGACCGGCGGGGCTGGTGCCGAACAGCGGCACGGTGACGTGGACGGTCACGGAGCCGCCACCGGACGGCCCGGGCGGCACCACCGCGGTCAGCGTGGTCGACGAGATGACCCGGTAGGAGGTGGCCGACACCGATCCGAAGGTGACCCCGGTAGCGCCGGTGACGCCGGTGAACCCGGTGCCCTCGACGGTCACGGTGCCGCCACCGGCGGTCGGGCCCTTGGCCGCCGCCACGGAGGTGACCTGGGGCGACGTGAAGGTGAACCGGGACGCGCTGACCACGGGGCTGGTGCCCGCCGCCGTGCCCGTGGTGGTGACGGTCACGCCGACAGTCCCGCCATAGGTGACGTCAGGGGTCTTGACGGTCACCGACGTCGGGGTGGACGCGACCACCGTCGCCGCCGTGTGACCGAAGTGGACCACCGGCGTGCCGGTGCCGAAGCCGGTACCCGAGATCGTCACCGTGGTGCCACCGAACGCCTTGCCCGACGACGGGCTCACCGAGGTGACCGTCGGGCAGCCGGCGGCCGAACCCGACAGCAGGCCGAGGAGCTGGGCCGCCCGGGGGCTCCCCCACCCGGATGCCAGGTCGTAGCCGGCCCGCGCCGTGTACGCCGTGCCGCCGAACAGCGCGTTGGTGCCCGAGGTGATGTCGTTGAACGACGAGGCCGCCCCCGAGCTGTAGAGGGCGGGGCCGAGCTGACCCGCGGGGCTCGTACATCCCTGGTTGGTGTCGGTCACCAGGGCCGCCCACAGGGGCGACGCCTGGCTCGTCCCGCCGAAGGTCCACCAGGTGCCGGACCAGAACACGATGTCGCCGTGGGCCGGGTCGGCCGACGCCGACACGTCGGGGACCTCACGACACTGCTGGGTCTGCGAACTGCCGCAGGTGTACGAGGTGTCGGCCGACTGGGCCGATGCCACTAGCTGATAAGGCGGGGCCACGAAGTCGGACGAGTTGCCCCCGCCACCACCGCTCGGGGGCTCGCCACTGGGGTCGTCCCAGACCGTCTCGGTGGGGGCACCAGGTGACGCCGACGTCAACGACGTGCCACCCACCCCGGTCACGTCGGGCTGGTCGGCCGGATCGTCGACGGCCAGCTGGGTGTCCGGCGCGATGTACGTCCAGCAGTCGCTCGACCCGGTGTCACCCGACGCCGCCAGGATCGACTGGCCCTGGCTTGCCGCCTCGGCGAACAGTGTGGACTCCTGCGACTGGTAGGCGGGGTCCATCATGGCCTCGCACTCGCCCCAGCTCGTCGAGAGGACCTTGGCCACGTCCTGGGTGACCATGGCCATATACGTGTCGATCGGACCATTGCCATTGCCGTTGGGTCCCGAGTAGACACGGATGGACGCCCCCGGGGCGAGCCCGGCGATGACCTCGATGTCGAGCGCCGCCTCGCCCGCCTGGCCCCCTGTGGCACCGCCGTCGACCGGGATCGTGGTGACCGGGACGTTCGTCCCGTAACACGCCTGGTACGCCTGGATGTCCGACGCGGTGAAGGGCTCGAGCTCGAAGATGCCGACGGTCTGGCCGGCGCCGACCCGGCCGTTCGCGTACAACGACGACAGTCCGTAGGTCTGGGCGAGCTCGGTGGCCGTCCACCCGGACTGGAAGCCGCTGATGGCCGAGCACGCCTGCGGCCCGACCTGGCTGCGGGGTGACACCGACGGCCCGCCGGGCGAGGGTGCCCGCGGTACCTGGCCGACGATCTGGGGTGTGGCCGTGGCCTGGTCGCCCAGGCCGAGCACACCGGTGACCTGGGCAGCCAACGACGACGGGACGAGGGGGTCCTTCGTGGCAAGTCGGGCCGTTCGGCCGGAGGACAGCCGGGCCTGCACCAGCGGGACGGCGAAGGCGGCCTCCACCTGCGTGGTCGTGCCGGAGGCGGGAGTGATCATCCCGTCCTCAGACGTGGCCCCGACCGTCAGGCCCGTGCCCGCCAACCAGCGCCGCGTGGCGGCGATGGTGGCGGGTGTCGGACCGAACACCGTGCCGAACTGTCCGGCGGCCAGGTACTGGTGGTACTTCGGGTTGCCGGGTGTCGACACAGCGGTCACGAATGCGGCCAGGGCGGCCGGGTCACGCGGGCGTAGTGCGACCTCGACGGTCAGCCGGGCGGCGCCGTCGGCCGGGCCGAGCACGGTGGAGCCGGAGGGCACGGTCACGACCGTCCCGGCCAGTCGGACCATGGGGGCCGGGGCGGCGGCGGCATCGACCGCCGGCGTCAGCGCCGTGGCGACGATGAGCAGGGTCCCGGCGGCCACCAGAGCACGGCGGAAGGGCCCCGACGGGCGTGGCAGGGTCCCACTCACCCCTGCAGTCTGTCCCAGGTACGGCACGCCGTGGACGCGGGGGCGCTCACGCCTCGGCCTCCGACCCGGCCACCCCGGTCGGCCCGGTCGGCCCGGTCGAGCCGGACGCGTCCGCCGGTGGCTCCTGTGGTACGTCAGCTGCGTCAGCTGCGTCGCCACCGCGCAGGCGCCGCAGGCGCTCGGCCACCACCGCCTCGTGACCCCGGTCGCTCGGCTCGTAGTACCGGGTGCCCGCCACGGCGGCCGGGCGGTACTCCTGGTCGACGTAGGCGTCGGGATGGTCGTGGGGATACTCGTAGCCCTGGCCGTGGCCGATCGTCGCGGCACTCCGGTAGTGGGCGTCGCGCAGGTGGGTGGGCACGTCGCCCCGCGGCGCCTCCCGCACGTCCCGCTGGGCGCGACCCAACGCCACCGTCACCCGGTTCGACTTCGGTGCACACGCCAGGTGCACCACGGCCTGGGCCAGGTTGAGCTGCGCCTCGGGCAGTCCGACGAACTCGACGGCCCGGGCTGCGGCATCGGCCACCACCAGGGCCAGCGGATCGGCCTCCCCCACGTCCTCGCTCGCCAGGATGACCAGGCGCCGGGCGATGAACCGGGCGTCCTCGCCCGACTCGAGCATGCGGGCCAGCCAGTAGAGCCCGGCGTCCGGATCCGAGCCCCGGATCGACTTGATCAGGGCGCTGACCTGGTCGTAGTGGTCGTCCTCGCCGTAGTGCTGGAGCCGGGTGTGGCGGGCGCGCTCCACGTCCTCCAGCGTGACGGGCCGGCTGCCGGCGAGGGCGAGCGCCACCTCGAGGGTGGTGAGGACGGCCCGGGCGTCGCCGTCGGCCAGTCCCACCAAAGCGGCCACCGCATCCGGCTCGGCCGTGGAGCCTTCGGCGGCGAGTCCCCGGGCGACCACCTCGGCTAGGTCGTCGTCGGTCAGTGGCTCGAGCCGCCACAGGGTGGAGCGGGACAGGAGCGGTGCGTTGACCTCGAAGAAGGGGTTCTCCGTGGTTGCCCCGATGAGTACGAGGAGCCCCTCTTCCACCGACGGCAGCAGCGCGTCCTGCTGGGAGCGGTTGAACCGGTGGACCTCGTCGAGGAAGAGGATCGTGCCCCTGCCCTGTTCGCCGATGAGGCGGCGGGCGCCCTCGACCACCTCGCGCACGTCCTTCACCCCCGCCGAGACCGCCGACAGCGGCACGAAGCGCTTGGCGGTGGCCGTGGCCACCACCGTCGCAAGTGTCGTCTTACCGGTTCCGGGCGGTCCCCACAGAATGGCCGAGGTCAGCCGGTCCGACTCGATGAGCGCGCGCAGCGGGGCGCCCGGACCGACCAGGTGGCGCTGGCCGACGATGTCGTCGAGCGTCCTCGGCCGCAGCCGTGCGGCCAGCGGCGCCCTGGACGCGAGGCGGTCGGCGGCGGCGCCGGAGAAGAGGTCCTCGCCGGTCACCCCCGCCTCAGTCCAGCTTCGGGATCGGTTGCAGCCCGAGGTCCCGCAGAGCGGCGGGTGCCAGGGGCTTGGGGGCGTCGGTCATCGGGTCCCAACCCGACTGCGTCTTCGGGAAGGCGATCACCTCGCGGATGTTGTCCTCGCCGGCGAAGATCGCCACCAGGCGGTCGAGGCCGACGGCGAACCCGGCGTGGGGCGGGGCCCCGAACCGGAACGCACCGAGCAGGAACCCGAAGCGGGACGCCGCCTCCTCGTCGCTGATCCCCAGTGCCGTGAAGATCCGGCTCTGGATGTCGGCGCGGTGGACACGGACGCTGCCCGAGCCGAGCTCCCAGCCGTTCAGGACGAGGTCGTAGGCCTGGCTGCGCACCGAGGCCGGATCGGAGTCGAGCCGGTCGATGTCGTCGGGATGGGGCATGGTGAACGGGTGGTGGGCGGCCACCGGGTTGCCGGCGTCGTCCACCCCGTCGAACAGCGGGAAGTCGACCACCCACAGGTACCGGTACGGGCCCTCCGAGACCGGGCGGCCGCCGAGCTCGACGCGCAGCGCCCCGAGGACGTGGCACGTCAGCCGGTACTCGTCGGCCACGGTCAGCACCAGGTCACCCACGGCTGCACCGGTGGTCGCCACCAGTCCGGCCTTCTCCTCGTCGGACAGGAACTTGGCCACGGGCGAGTCGACGTCGGTGCCGCCACCCCCCCCCTCGACCACCTTGAACCAGGCCAGCCCCTTCGCCCCGAGCGCCTTCGCCCGGTCGGTGAGCGCGTCGAGCCGCGACCGGGACGACGACGCCCCGCCCTCGAGCACGATCGCCTTCACGCAGGGTGCGGCGAACGCACGGAAGCCCGTGGCAGCGAACACCTCGGTCAGGTCGACGAGCTCCATGCCGAAGCGGATGTCCGGCTTGTCGGTGCCGTAGCGGTCGAGTGCCTCGGCCCATGTCATACGGGGCACCGGGCCGGGGCGTTCCCCGGTGGCCGCCTCGGCGGCGTCGAGCACCGCCTCGGACACGAACTCCAGGATGTCCTCCTGGCTGACGAACGACGCCTCGATGTCGAGCTGGGTGAACTCGAACTGGCGGTCGGCGCGCAGGTCCTCGTCGCGCAGGCAGCGGGCGATCTGGTAGTAGCGGTCGACTCCGGCCACCATCAGGAGCTGCTTGGCCAGCTGGGGGCTCTGCGGCAGCACGTAGCACGAGCCGTGGTGCAGCCGGCTGGGCACGGCGAACTCCCGTGCACCCTCGGGGGTCGGCGCCCACAGCAGCGGCGTCTCCACCTCGACGAAGCCCTGCCGGTCCATGGCCGCCCGCATGGCGCCGTTGACCTTGGCCCGCAGGCGGAGGTTGGCCTGCATGGTGGGACGCCGCAGGTCGACGAACCGGTGCTTGAGCCGGATCACCTCGTCCACGTCGACGCGGTCGTCCACCGGGAACGGGGGCGGCTCGGCGGCGTTGAGCAGGGCCACCGTGCAGTCGCCGAGCTCGACCTCGCCGGTCGGCAGGTCGGGGTTGACGGTCCCCTCGGGACGGAGCCGGACCGTGCCCTCGACGGCCACGACGTACTCGGAGCGGACGTCGATCGTCCCGGGCACCACGCACTGGACGATGCCGGTGTAGTCGCGGACGTCGATGAAGGCGAGGTGCTCGCCGTGCTCGCGGCGCTTCGCCACCCACCCGCAGACGGTCACCGTGCGGCCGACGTCGGCGACGCGCAGCGTCCCGCACCGGTCGGTGCGCATCGAGGTGGCCCCGTTCGACGTCGGCTGGACTTCGGGGGGAACGGTCACGCTGGGTCCTTTCGGGTGGCCCCGTGACCGGGGCCCCTGGTCGTGCGGGCCCCGGTCACGGGGCGTCCGGGGCGGGAGCGCCACGTGTGGCCGCCCGCACCGCGCCGACCACCTCGGCGACCGGCACGGTCCGCTGGTCGCCCGCGTCGCGCAGGGGCCGGAGTGACACCGTACCCGAGGCGGCCTCGTCCGGACCCACGACCAGGACCCACCGTGCTCCGGACCGGTCCGCCGACTTGAACTGGGCCTTCATCGACCGGTCGTCGAACGCCCGGTCGGCCGACAGCCCGGCGTCGCGCAGGGCCGCGGTCAGGTCGCGGGCCGCCGCTCCCCCGGTGGTGTCCACCACGAAGGCGTCGAGCGGGGTCGGGTCCACCGGGAACACACCCTCGGCGTCACAGGCCAGGAGGATCCGTTCGATGCCGAGCCCGAAGCCGATCCCCGGTGTCGGCGGTCCGCCGAGCAGCTCCACCATGCCGTCGTAGCGCCCACCGCCCCCGATGCCGTTCTGGGCCGACCCCAGGGCGTCGGACGAGAACTCGAAGGTCGTGCGCGTGTAGTAGTCGAAGCCCCGCACGAGCCGGTGGTCGACCTCGTAGGCGACGCCGAGTGCGTCGAGGCCGGCCAGCACCCGGGCGAGGTGCTCCCGGCAGGGCTCGCACAGGTGGTCGGCGAGCGTCGGGACGTCGGCGGTGGCCTCGAGACAGGCGTCCCGCTTGCAGTCGAGGACCCGGAGCGGGTGCTCCGCCGCCCGCTCCTGGTGCTCGGGGCACAGGTCGTCGCGTCGGGCCAGCAGGTAGTCGCGCAGCAGGTCCAGGTAGGCGGGCCGGCAGTCGGCGTCACCCATCGAGTTGAGGCGCAGGCCGAAGGTGGCGAGACCGAGCGCGCGGTAGAACCGGTCGGCCAGTGCGATCACCTCCACGTCGAGGTCGGCGTCGGCCGTGCCCAGGGCCTCCACGCCCACCTGGTGGTGCTGGCGGTACCGGCCGGCCTGGGGCCGTTCGTAGCGGAAGGCGGGTGTGGCGTACCAGGCCTTCCACGGGAGCGGTAGACGGTGCTGGACCCAGGCCCGCACCAGTGGTGCCGTCCCCTCGGGACGCAGCGCCAGCGGTCGGCCGCCCTTGTCCTCGAACTCGTACATCTCCTTGCCCACGACGTCGCTGCCCTCACCGGTTCCCCGCCGGAAGACCTTCACGTCCTCGAAGATCGGTGTGTGGGCCAGGCCGTAGCCGGCGCGCTCGGCGTGGTCGGCGAACAGGCCGAGCAGGGCCTCCCACCGTGTCGACTCGGGCCACAGGACGTCGTGGGTGCCGGTCGGGGCGCGCGCCGCGAGGGTCTTGTCGGACACAGGGGGTCAGTCCTTCTTTCCGGGGAGGATCCGGTACACGTCGTAGACGGCGTCGAGATGCCGGATCAGGTTGAGCACCGACTCCAGGTGGGCCGGGTCGGCCAGCTCCACGTCGAACCGCATGCGGCTGATCCGGTCGGCGTCGGTCTGGGTGTTGGCACTGACGATGTTGAGGTGGTGCTCGGACACCACCTTGGTGACGTCGGCCAGGAGACGGGACCGGTCGATGGCCACGACCTCGATGGTCGCCACGAACACGCTCGACGAGCGGTGGTCCCACTCGACCTCGATCAGGCGCTCCCTCGACCGGCTGGCCAGTGACGCGGCGTTGGCGCAGTCCGCCCGGTGGACCGACACGCCCCGCCCGCGGGTCACGAACCCGATGATCTCGTCGCCCGGCACCGGTGTGCAGCACCGCGACAGCCGCACCATCATGTCGTCGAGGCCTTCGACGTAGACACCGGCGGAATTGCCCCGACCCGACCGTGCCGCCTGGGGCTGCTGGCGGGCGGTCACCGGCAGTTGCTCCTCGTAGACCCCGCCCCGGAGGTCCCGGAGGACCCGCTGGGTGACGGCCCGGGCGCTGATGCGGTTGTCGCCGATGGCGGCGTGCAGCGCCTCGACGTCGGCGTAGTTCATCGACTCGGCCAGGGTGACGAGCGTGTGATCGGACACCAGCTTCTGGACCGGCAGTCCCTCGCGCCGGAGCTCCTTGATCAACTCGTCCCGGCCGAGCTCGATGGCGTCCTCGCGCCGCTCACGCGAGAACCACTGACGGATCTTGGAGCGGGCCCGCGAGGAGGCCACCATGTGGAGCCAGTCGCGCGACGGGCCCGCCGTCTCGGCCTTCGACGTGAAGATCTCGACGGTGTCCGCCGAGTTGAGCCGGGTGTCGAGGGGCACGAGGCGCCCGTTGACCTTGGCCCCGATGCACTTGTGGCCGACCTCGGTGTGGATGCTGTAGGCGAAGTCGACCGGGGTGGCGTTGGCGGCAAGCGCGATGACCTTCCCCTTCGGGGTGAAGACGTAGACCTCGTCCTCCTCGAGGTCGAGCTTCAGCGCCTCCAGGAACTCGATCGGGTCGGTCGTCTCGTTCTGGAAGTCGACGATGCGCTGCATCCACTCGATCTCGGCGGTGGTGGACGACGTCTCCTTGGCGAGCGCCAGGCGCTCGGCGCGTCGGTCGCGCTCGACCATCTCGGCCCGCTGGGCCGGCGTCATCGTCGGCGACTTCTTGTCCGGCTTGACCTTGCCGTCCTTCGGCTTCTTCGCCTTGGTGGCCGTGCCGCCGGTGTCGGCACGCGGGCCGTGGGAGGCGTCGCCGCGGGAGCCGCCCTCCTTGTAGCTCCAGTGGGCGGCGATCCCGTACTCGGCCCGCCGGTGCATCTCGTGGGTCCGCACCTGGACCTCGATGGGCTTGCCGTCGAGGCCGATGACCGTGGTGTGGAGGGACTGGTAGAGGTTGAACTTCGGCGAGTTGATGTAGTCCTTGAACCGGCCCTGCACGGGCGGCCAGATGGCGTGGATCGACCCGAGGGCGGCCCAGCAGTCCTTCTCCGACTCGACGATCACCCGGATGCCGACCAGGTCGTAGAGCTCGTCGAACTCCTTGCCCCGGACGACCATCTTCTCGTAGATGCTCCAGAGGTGCTTCGGGCGGCCGGTCACCTCGGCACTCACCCCCGAGGCCACCAGGCGCTCGCGGACGGAGACGAGGACCCGGGCCAGGAACTCGTCGCGCAGCGGGGCCCGACTGGCCACCATCTGCTCGATCTCGGCGTAGCGCTTGGGGTGGAGGGTGGCGAAGGCCAGGTCCTCGAGCTGCCACTTGACACCCTGGATGCCGAGCCGGTGGGCCAGAGGGGCGTAGATGTCCAGGGTCTCCTGGGCCGTGCGGCGCTGCTTCCACTCGGGCATGACCGCCAGGGTCCGCATGTTGTGCAGCCGGTCGGCCAGCTTGATGATGAGGACCCGCCAGTCGTCGGCCATGGCCACGAGCATCTTGCGGACGGTGGCGGCCTGCTGGGCCTCCTTGGAGTCGAACTGGAGGCGGTCGAGCTTGGTCACGCCCTCCACGATCAGGGCCACGGCCGGGCCGAAGTCCCGGTCGATCACCTCGGTGGTGACCCCGGTGTCCTCCACGGCGTCGTGCAGCAGCGCCGCGGCCACGGTCTGGGAGTCGAGGCCCAGGTCGGCCACGATGCCGGCCACGGCGATGGGATGGGTGATGTAGGGCTCCCCCGAGCGCCGGAGCTGGCCGGCATGGGCCAGCGTGGCCGTCTCTGCGGCCCGCACGATCATCGACGTGTCGTCCCCCGGGTGGCGCCGCAGGAAGGAGGCCAGCACCGGCGCGAGCAGCTCGGCCTCGGCGGCGGGCAGGGCCGAGCCGGCCAGGCTGTCGTCGACTGCTTCGGTGGACCCCTCTGCGGGGACGGGAGTGGCCAGGGCCATGCCTACAGGGTACCTGGACGCGCTGGTCGACCGACGCTGGGACGGGCCCCGTCAGGGCCTGCGGCGGTCCGGCGTCCTACCGCTTCTTGCCCTTCCCCTTGCCCTTCCGGGGGCGTGGGGGCGGCCGGTTGCCGGCCGGGCGGGTCGAGCCCTGCGACGAACGGGATGCCGCACCCGTGCCACCGGACGCCGCTGCGGCTGCGCCGGCCACGGCTGCGGTGGCAGCCACCGGTGCCTTGGCGGCACCGGGCCGGATGACGCCCGTGCCGCTGCGGGTCTTGGACGAGCCCTTGCCAGAGCCGGCCATGGCGGCCGCCATGGCCGGGGTCAGGGTCGGGCCCCGGTCGCCCCGGGCCTCGAGGCGTTGGCGGATGGTGACGTACCGGGGCTCGCGCTCCTTCATGAGGGCCAGGAGGGGCGATGCGATGAAGATCGAGGAGTACGCCCCGCTGGTGAGGCCGATGACCAGGGCCAGGCCGAAGCTCTGCAGGGTCGTGGCGCCCAGGAGCAGGGACCCGATCACCAGGACCGACAGCACGGGCACGATGGCGACCAAGGAGGTGTTGATCGACCGGGCCAGGGTCTGGTTCATGGACAGGTTGACCATCTCGGAGTACGTGATGCGGCCGGACGCGCCGAGGCCCTGCGAGTTGTCGCGGATCCGGTCGAAGACCACCACGGTGTCGTACAACGAGTAGCCGAGCACGGTCAGCACGGCCACGACGGTGTCCGGCGTGACCTGGAATTGGAAGATCGAATAGATGCCGACCACGACCAGGATGTCGTGGAATACGGCGACCATCGCCGCCAAGGCCATCTTGAATTCGAACCGGATCGAGATGTACGCGGTCACCAGGATGAAGAAGATCACCAGGGCCTGGATCGCCTTCTTGGTCACGTTCGACCCCCAGGTGGCACCCACCTGGTTGATACTCACCGAGTTCGTGCCCACGTGCGCGGCGTCGGCCAGCGCCGCCTGCACCTTGTACAGGTCCGACTGCTGCTGGTCGGACGGCACGTTCTCCAGGTCGGCGGTGACCTGGATCTGCTTCTGGCCGTTCAACTGGTTGGTGAGCTGGACCACGGTGGGCGACGTCACGCCTGCCGCCTTGGCGGCGGACGTGGCCTGGGCCACGGTCAGCGTCTGGGACGACACCAGCCACGAGCGGCCGCCCTTGAAGTCGATGCCCTCGTTGAGACCCCGGGTGGACAACGAGATGATCCCGACCAGGATGATGATCGCGGACACGGCGAACCACCAGCGGCGGTTGCCGATGAAGTCGAAGGAGGTCTGGCCGCGGTAGAGGCGGAGGAAGACGTTGGGCCGCTTCTCCCCCTTTGCCTCGGCGTCCTGGACCTCGGCTGCGTACTCGAGCTCCTGGTCGAACTCCTCGACCAGCTCCTCGGACGCGTCCTCCTCCGGCACGCCCTCGTCGTCCGTCGTCGTGTCCTTGCTCATGCGTCCACCCCCGAAGCCACGCCGAGCCCCTTGGCCACGCCCATCCCCTTGGCCTCCGTCGCGCTGCGGCTACGGCCGAGCAGGATGACGAACGGCCGGGTGAAGAAGTACGTGACCGCCACGTCGAGGATGGTCGAGAGCCCGAGGAAGAGTGCGAACCCCTGCACCGGGCCGATCGAGAACTTGTACAGCACGAGGGCGCCGAGCAGCGACACGAAGTCGGCGGCCAGCACGGTGCGGAAGGCGCTCTTGAACCCGCGGTCCACGCTCGTCCGCACGGTCCGGCCCGATCTCGCCTCGTCCTTCAATCGTTCGAAGTAGACGATGTACGAGTCGACCGTGATACCGATGGACACGATGATGCCGATGACACCGGCGAGGTCGATGGTCGTGTTGAACGCCTGGCCCATCCAGGCGACGATCGACCACAGCAGCGCGCCCGTGACGGCCAGGCCGGCCACGACGACCAGTCCCAGGATCCGGTAGTAGAAGATCGTGTAGAGCATGACGGCGAGCAGGCCGATGAGGCCCGAGATGAGACCTGCCTGCAGCGACGACTTGCCCAACGAGGGCGACACCGTCTGGACCGTCTGCTGGTCCAGCTTGACCGGCAGGGCGCCGTAGTTGAGCTCGGTGGCCAGCGCCTTGGCCTGGTCCTCGGTGAAGCTGCCGGAGATCTGCACGGTACCGCCGAATGAGGTGAACGACGTCTGCGTCGGCTGGGTGATGGGTGCCGAGATGACCTGGCCGTCGAGGTCGATGCCGATGATGGCGTGGAACTGCTGGTCCGCCAAGGTGTCCCACTGGGTGGCGCCGGTGCCGGAGAGGTTGAGGTTGACCGACCACTGGCCGTTGTTGAGCTGTGCGGAGGCGGACTTGATCTGGGCGCCGGTCAGTCCGGCCGGGCCGAGGACGTAGCGACCCGTGCCCGAGCCGGGCAAGCCCGGCAGCAGGACGGTGTCGGTCTTGCCGTCGGTGGCGGACGGCGTCGACTTGTAGGGGGCGAACTGGGTGTCCGCCGAGATCGAGCCCAGGTTCGAGGTGTAGCCCTGGGTCGAGCTCGAATTGGGCTGGACGTTGATGTTCGCCTTGGTGAGCGCAGTGGTCGTCGAGCACGTGGGGAGGGCACCGGTCGCCGCAGCCTGGCCCTTGGCCACCGAGAACCCCGGGGCGTAGCAGAGGGCCGGACGGAAGAACAGCTGGGCGGTCTTGCCCAACTGGTCCAGGATCTGCTGGGTGTTCTTCTGGCCCGGGATCTGGGCGCCGATGAGGGCGCACGAATGGACGCCGTCGGGACACTTGGACGTCCCCTGGCTGGCCACGGTGGCGCCGCTCGAGCCGCTGCCGACGCGCTCGTTGAGGATGGTGATGATGGTGTCGAGCTCCGCCGTGGTGACCGGGGTGTGGGTCTCGTAGACGACGGACAGGCCGCCGGCCAGGTCGAGGCCGAGCTTGGGCGACCAACCGGCCGCCAGCGTCGCGCTCAGTGAGACCACGGCGATGGCGATAACGGCAAGCAGGCTGATCCAGAGGGGTCGTTTGTCTCGCATCGGCTCAGACGGTCGGGGGTCCTTCGGACCCGGTGTCCTCGGGTTCGTCGCCCGCGTCGGGCGGCGGTGTGGTCGGGGCGGCCTCGTCGTGCGGCTCCTCGTCGGACTGGTCGTCCGTGCCGTGCCCGTCCCCCTCGCCGACGGCCGGCGGGCCCGAGGGCGGCTGGGGCTCGTCGGACTGGTGCTCTGCGCCGTCGACGACGTCGGTCGGGGGCTCGGCCGGCTCGAGTTTGCGCAGCACGTACGGCTTGAGCACGACGAACGAGGCACCGACGCTGGTCTCGAGGGTCACCCGGTCATCGGTGATGTCGAGCACATAGCCGACGATGCCGCCCGCGGTGACGACCTCGTCGCCGACCTCGTAGGCATTCGTCTGGGTTCGGGCCGCCAGTTGCTTCTTCTTCTGGGGCCGGTAGATGAGGAAGTAGTACGCCGCGCCGAAGACGACGATGATGAGGATGAACGAGGAGCTGCCCGATGAAGCCTTCGAGCTGGTGGCGCCGAACAGGGGGGCGACCGCCCCGAGGGCGGCAGTCATCGTGGGCACGGGAAGAGGGTGGGGGTCGTCACAGCGCCCCGACTGTAGCCCAGGCCCGCCGGGACGGACGGCACCACCCCCGGCGCCCGGCTCAGCCCGTGCTCAACGGTCCCAGAGGTCGCGCGTCCGCCCGACCAGTTCGGACACCGTGCCCGAGGCTATGGCCGCCCGGGCCTCGTCCATCAGCCCGAGCACATAGGTCAGGTTGTGGATGCTGCACAGCCGCCAGGCCGTCGGCTCGCCCATCGACTGCAGGTGCCGTAGATAGCCGCGCGACCAGCGGGCACACGTCGTGCACGGGCAGGCGGCGTCGATCGGCCCGTCGTCGGCGGCGTTGGCCGCATTGCGGAGGTTCAGCCGACCGGAGGAGGTCCACATGGATCCGTGCCTGGCCGCCCGCGTCGGGGCCACACAGTCGAACTGATCCACTCCGAGGGCGATCGCCTCCAGCATCCCGACGGGGTCCCCCACCCCCATGAGGTAGCGGGGCCGGTCGACGGGCAGCACCGGCACGGTCACGGCCAGGGCCTCGAGCAGCTCGTGGCGCGGCTCGCCGACCGACAGGCCCCCGATGCCGTAGCCGTCGAAATCGAGCGCCACGGTCCGCTCGGCACTCTCGACCCGCAGCGCCACGTCGGTGCCGCCCTGCACGATGCCGAACAGGGCCTGGCCCTCGGGCCGGTCCTCCACCCGGTCGTGGTGTGCTCGGGCCCGTGCCGCCCAGTCCGCGGTCCGGTCCACGGCCACCCGGAGGACGTCGGGCGTGGCCGGCAGCGAGGCGCACACGTCGAGCACCATCTGGATGTCGGCACCCAGGAGGCCCTGGATCTCGACGGCCGTCTCCGGGGTCAGGCGGGTCGCCGCCCCGTCGTACACCGAGGCGAAGGTCACCCCCTCGTTGTCCACCTTGGGTCGGAGCGAGTGGACCTGAAATCCCCCGGAGTCGGTCAGGGTATGGCCGTTCCACCCGGTGAACCGGTGGAGTCCGCCGAGCGCGGCCACCGTCGGCGCACCGGGGCGCAGCATCAGGTGGTAGGTGTTGGCCAGCACCACTTCCGCCCCAAGCGCCTCCAGATCTGCTGCGTCGAGCGACTTGACCGCGCCCCGGGTGCCGACCGGCATGAACGCAGGCGTGCGGTACGAGCCACGGGGCGTCAGCACGCGCCCCGTCCGGGCCGCGCCGTCGCTCGCCTCGACCTCGACGACGAGCGGGTTCACCGGGCACCGCCCGGGCCGGATGCCTCCCACACGGGCTCACCCTTGGGACCGGCGCGGCCCACCGCCATGGCGTCGCCGAAGGAGAGGAAGCGGTAGCCGTCGGCCAGTGCCGTGGCATACAGGTCGCGCCATACGGGCCCGCAGAACGCCTCGACCAGCAGCAGGAGGCTCGAGCGCGGCAGGTGGAAGTTGGTGACCAGCACGTCGACCACCCGGAACCCGTAGGACCCGTGGATGTAGAGGTCGGTCCGGCCGGTCAGCGCTCCGGTGGCCGCGGCCGACTCCAGGGCCCGCACCGCGGTGGTACCCACGGCCACCACCCGGCCGGCGGTCGCACAGNNAGCTGCCAGGAGCTCGGGGGTGAAGTGGAGGCCGGCCGTAGGCGCTGCAGCCGAGCGATCGGCCAGGCCGCGGTCGGCCGAGTAGACGGTCTGGTACCGCTCGGGGTCGGCCAGGTCGTGGGCGATGTAGGGCGGCAGCGGCATGGTGCCGACGCGGGTGACCACCGACGGGTCGACCAGGCGGACACGTCGCGTGCCCGCACCCTCGGGATCGGGGTCGATCTCCTCCCCCACCACCACGACCGGTCCGGAGCCGTCGGGCTCGAAGAGCTCGGTGCCGACGGGAACGCGGCGGCCGGGACGGACCATCGCCTCCCACTCGTCCGTGCCGCCGTCCGAGCGTCCGCACGGCTCGATCAGGAGGACCTCGGCCCGACCACCGGTGGCCTTGACGAGGGACAGTCGGGCGGGGAGCACCCGGGAGTCGTTGACCACCAGCACGTCACCGGGTCGGAGCAGACCCGGCAGGTTACCGACCGTGGCGTCCGCCGGGGGCGTGCCGGCCACGACGCCGGGGCCGACCAGGAGGCGGGCCGCAGTGCGCGGCTCGATCGGCGCTTGGGCGATGGACGACTCGGGCAGGCCGTAGTCGTAGGCATCCATCAGGGTGGTGGTCGACACGCCCCCATGGTGGCAGACCGACCGCGGGCCGATGCCCGGCCGGCGCGCTTCAGAGCAGTGTCGCCTCGACCGGTGGGATGCCGAGGTGGGTCCAGGCCCGGGGCCCGGCCATCCGGCCGCGGGCCGTGCGCTGCAGCAGACCCTGCTGGAGCAGGTAGGGCTCGTAGGCGTCCTCGATGGTGTCGGGCTCTTCGCCGATGCACTGCGCCAGGGTGGTGAGGCCCACCGGTCGGCCGGCGAACCGCGTGCAGAGCACGTCGAGGATGGCCCGGTCCACTTTGTCGAGCCCCAGTGCGTCCACACCGAAGACCTCGAGGCCGGCGACGGCGGCCTCCGCCGTGATGGTCCCCTCGGCCCGGACCTCGACGAAGTCCCGGACCCGTTTCAACAAGCGGTTGGCGATTCGGGGCGTGCCGCGGGAACGTTCCGCGATGCGCCTGGCGCCCTCGGGGTCGATCGGCACGCCCAGGATGCCGGCCGACCGGAGCACGATGGCCTCGAGTTCGACCGGGTCGTAGAGGTCGAGCCGGCCGACGAACCCGAAGCGGTCGCGCAGGGGCCCGGCCACGAGCCCGGTGCGGGTCGTCGCACCGACCAGGGTGAAGTGGGGCAGGTCGAGGCGGATGCTCCGGGCCGTCGGGCCCTTGCCGATCAGGATGTCGAGTTGGAAGTCCTCCATGGCCGGATAGAGGATCTCCTCCACCGCACGGTGCATCCGGTGGATCTCGTCGATGAAGAGGACGTCGCCCTCGTGGAGGTCGGTCAGCAGGGCGGCCAGATCACCCGCCCGCACCAGCACCGGCCCCGAGGTGACGCGTAGCCCGACACCGAGCTCGGTGGCGACGATACCGGCCAGCGACGTCTTGCCGAGTCCCGGCGGGCCCGCGAACAGCAGGTGGTCGGCGGGCTGGTCCCGCTTGAGCGCCGCCTCGATGACGATCCGCAGGTGCTCGGTCAGCTGACCCTGGCCGACGAACTCGGCCAACGCGCGCGGGCGCAGTCCGGCCTCGTCGGCCTCCTCGGCGGGTGCCGCCACAGGATCCACCTGGCGGGGTGGCTCATGTTCGACGCCGGCGTCCACGCCGGGCTGGGCGAGCACCTCCTTGCGGGCCTCGGGGCTCACCGGTTGCGCACCAGCTCGCGCAACGCGCCGCGCACGATCTCCTCCACCGGGGCGTCGGCCTCGACGGTCTCGAGCGCCCCGGCGATCTCGTCGGGGGCGTAGCCCAGCTCGACCAGGGCGGCACGGGCCTCACCACGGGCCGAGCCACCGGTCGGCGACGCGGACGCCCCGTTGTCGAGGGTCGGAAGGTCGAGGCGTGCCTTGAGCTCGAGCAGGAGGCGTGCCGCGGTCTTCTTGCCCACCCCGGGCACCAGGCAGAGGGTGGCGAGGTCGTCCTCCAGGACGGCGGTCGACAGTGCGGCCGGCGACAGTGCCGACAGGATGGCCAGGGCGAGTGACGGCCCGACGCCGTGGGCGCCGAGCAGGGCCTCGAAGCACCGGCGCTCGTCGGCGTGGGCGAAGCCGTACAGCACGATGGCGTCCTCGCGGACATGGGTGTGCACGTGCAGGAAGACCTCGGAGCCGGTCGGGCCCATCCCGGCCAATGTCGACGTCGGCAACGATGCCCGGTACCCGACACCACCCACCTCGACGATGACCTCGCCCGGTGCCGGGCGGTCGAGCAGCGTGCCACGCAGCGAGCCGATCACGGGGCCACCCCGTCAGCCGTCGCACGGGCCACGGCCCGGCGGAGCGAGTGGGTGGTGAGATGACAGGCGGCCAACGCGAGTGCATCGGCCACGTCGGGCGGCCGGGGCGGCTCGGCCAGGCCCAGTACCTGGGCGATCATGCGCTGGACCTGTTCCTTGGTGGCGGAGCCGTAGCCGACCACGGCCTGCTTCACCTCGTTCGAGGTGTACTGGGCGACTTCGCAGCCCGACTCCGCAGCGGCCACCAGGGCAACCCCGGCCGCCTGCCCGGTGGCCATCGCGGTCCGGGCGTTGACCTGGAAGAAGACACGCTCGACGACGACGGCGTCAGGCCGGAACTCGGCGACCAGGGCCCGCAACTCGTCGGACAGGGTCCGCAGTCGTTGGGGCAAC
This sequence comes from Acidimicrobiaceae bacterium, assembly GCA_003164095.1. Taxonomy (GTDB): domain Bacteria; phylum Actinomycetota; class Acidimicrobiia; order Acidimicrobiales; family RAAP-2; genus Bog-756. The sequence continues at coordinate 37,867 of PLRX01000049.1, forward strand.
GGCATGGTCGGAGGTGAGGAGATCACGCCGCCGGCGACGGCCGCCAGGCCGCCGTCACGCCGGGTCACCACGCCGTAGCCGCAGCGCGACAAACCTGGGTCGATTCCGAGGACGAACATGCGTTCGATGGTATCCGAGGCGGTGGTGCGGTGGGGTGACCCTGGTCGTCCATCGTCGTCGGCTGCCCACTCCTCCGGCCCGCCCGGGGATCCCGGTCAGCCCTCGTAGGCGGCCATGACCTCGTCGGGGATGTCGAAGTTGGCGTACACGTTCTGCACATCGTCGTGGTCGTCGAGCGCCTCGATCAGGCGCAGGACCCGCTTGGCCTCGGACTCCGTGGCGACCTCGACGGTCGATGTCGGCACCATGGTGAGCTCGGCCGCACCCGGCTCGAGCCCGGCCTCCTCGAGCGCGGCCCGCACGGCCATGAGGTCGGCGGGGTCGCTGGTGACGACCCATCGCTCGTCCTCGTCGGCGAGGTCCTCACCGCCCGCTTCCATGGCCACCTCGAGGACCCGCTCCTCGTCCTGGGCCCGCGGCACCGGGACGGCGCCCTTGCGCTCGAACTGCCAGCTGACAGCGCCCGGCTCCGCCATCGACCCCCCGTTCTTGGAGAACAGGTTGCGGATTTCGGCTCCCGTGCGGTTGCGGTTGTCGGTCAGGCACTCGACGATGACGGCCACGCCGTCCGGCGCATACCCCTCGTAGGAGATGGCCTCGTAGCGCACACCCTCGAGCTCGCCCGAGCCGCGCTTGACGGCACGCTCGATCGTGTCGATCGGCACCGAGGCGTCGCGGGCCTTGGTGTACATGGTGCGCAGGCTGGCGTTGGCCGTCATGTCACTGCCGCCCTCACGGGCGGCCACCTCGATCTGGCGGATGAGCTTGGCGAACACCTTGGCCCGGGCTGCGTCCTTGGCGCCCTTCTGGTGCTTGGTCGTCGCCCACTTGGAGTGTCCCGACATGCGTTAGCGCCTCTCCTCTTTGGTCATCTCCACGAACAGCCGCTGCAGCCTACGGTCCGCGGTCAGCTCCGGATGGAACGCCACCACCAGGACCGCGCCCTGGCGGCAGACCACCGGTCGGCCGGAGTCACCCCCATCACCAGGAAGCGTAGCCAGCACCTCGACACCGGGACCGGCGGACTCGACGACGGGCGCGCGGATGAACACCGCGGGGAGCGGCTCGTCGCCGAGGACCGGCACGTCCACCTCACTCTCGAAGGAGGCGACCTGACGGCCGTAACCGTTGCGCCGGATGGTCAGGTCGATCACCCCGAAGCTCACCTGGTCGTTCCGCCCGTCGAGCACCGTCCTGGCCAGCAGGATCATGCCGGCGCAGGTGCCGAAGACGGGCAGGCCGGCTGCGAGCTCCTCGTCGAGCGGGCCGACCAGTCCCGACGACCCGAGCAGCAGCGACAGCGTCGTCGACTCGCCCCCGGGCACCACCAGGCCGGCGAGACCGGCGAGGTCGCCCGGGCGCCGGACCTCGCGCACGGACTCGCCCAGGTGGGCGAAGGCGGAGGCGTGCTCGCGGACGTCACCCTGGAGGGCGAGGATCCCGATCGTCACCGGCGGTTGACCCCAACGTG